>NZ_SMKR01000003.1 GCF_004348725.1 Kribbella turkmenica | reverse complement strand
TGTCCGCAACCTGATCCGCCAACGACTCCTCGATCACCCGCGCCAGCGCCGGATCGTCCTGCACATAACTCGGCACCAGAAACTTCACCACCTGCGACGCCGGCAACACCGCATACGGCGCCCCGTCGTCGCCCGTCACGATCAGCCCCGGCAACCGCCTCGACGCCAACAACTCCACCGCCGTCAACGCATCGTCGCCCAGCCCGACCACCGGGTACTCCTCGGCCATCTGCTCTCCGTGCACACCACCACCGTACGCCCCGCCGGGGCCCGAACACGCGCTGACGGCATGCACCACTGACGGGCACGAGACCTCCCGGGTCGTCACCAGACCGCCTGCACTCCGGACGAGTACAGGCGTGCCGACCAGACTTCCCGGCGCTCCAGGCTTCACCCTCTCCTATCCACCACGTCACGAGCAACCGAACCCCGGGAGCCGGCGACTTGCGCGCCGATTGAACAGCGGTTTAGTCTTTGAACGTGCGTTCAATGCGGATCGGCGAATCCCCGGCTGCCGGCGGCGGCGCGGCGACGGCCGAGCGGATCCGGGACGCGGCGATCGTGCGGTTCGGCCGGGACGGGTTCTCGGCCGGTCTGCGCGCGGTGGCCGCGGATGCGCGGGTGACCGCCGGGCTGGTGGTTCACCACTTCGGGTCGAAGGACGGTCTTCGGCGGGCGTGCGACGCGTACGTGCTGGAGGTGATCCGCTCGGAGAAGATGAAGGCGGTCACCGGAAGTGCGTCCGGGATGATCGCCCAGCTCGCGGAGGTCGAGGAGTACGCGCCGCTCGCCCTGTACGCGATGCGCAGCATGCAGTCCGGTGGTGAGCTCGCGACCGCGTTCGTGGAGCAGATGTGCCGCGACGCCGAGCAGTACCTGGCGGCGGGCGTCGAGGCCGGGAAGATCAAGCCGAGTCGTGACCCGGCCGGCCGCGCTCGCTACCTCACGTACCAGGGCATGGGTGCGTTGCTGCTGTGGATGTCCCTGCGGAACGGGTCGGTGGAGGTCGAGGACTTCCGGACCGAGCTGCGCCGGCTGTCGGACGAGATCACGTTGCCCGCGCTCGAACTCTTCACCGACGGGCTGTTCGTCGACCGTTCCCTGCTGGACGACTACCTGATGTACGTCTGCGATCCGCCGGCCGGTCCCGCCCAGCCGTAGTACGCCCCGACACGGCGTCGTCGACCGACGCCCCCGGACGACACATCACGCCGGGCTCCGTCCCGGATCACTCTGAAAGGTTCAGCGATGACCGCTGCCCTGGAGATCTCACAGCTCCACAAGTCCTTCGGACAGGTGAAGGCCCTCGACGGGCTCGACCTGTCCGTCCCGTCCGGCCAGGTGGCCGGCTTCCTCGGCCCGAACGGTGCCGGCAAGTCCACCACCATCCGGATCCTGCTCGGCCTGCTCCGCGCCGACGCCGGGGACGTCTCCGTCCTCGGCCGGCACCCCTGGATCAACGCGGTCGAACTGCACCGCCGGCTCGCCTACGTCCCCGGCGACGTGAGCCTGTGGCCCAACCTGACCGGCGGCGAGGCGATCGACCTCCTCAACCGCCTTCGCGGTGGCGCCGACAGGACCCGCAGGGCCGAGCTGCTCGAGCGGTTCGAGCTCGACCCCACCAAGAAGGGTCGCACCTACAGCAAGGGCAACCGGCAGAAGGTCGCCCTGGTGGCAGCCCTCGCCGCCGACGTCGAGCTGCTCGTGCTCGACGAGCCGACCTCCGGCCTCGACCCGCTGATGGAGACCGTCTTCCAGGACTGCATCGCCGAGGCGAAGCGGGCCGGGCGCTCGGTGCTCCTGTCCAGCCACATCCTCGCCGAGGTCGAGAAACTCTGCGACACCGTCACGATCATCCGCAACGGTCGCACGGTCCAGTCCGGCACCCTGGCCGAGCTGCGGCACCTGACCCGGACGACGATCACCGCGACCGTCGACCGCGACCCGGCCGGGCTCGCGAACCTGGTCGGCGTGCACGAACTGCGGTCCGCCGACGGCGCGGTCACGTTCGACGTCGACGCCGACCAGCTGCCTGCAGTGATCCAGTCGCTCGGGCACCTCGGCGTACGCACCCTGCACAGTGCTCCCCCGTCGCTGGAGCAGCTCTTCCTGCGCCAATACGGCGACGAGCTGGTCGGCGCCGAGTCATGAGCGACCGCGAAAGCCTCACCGCCACCGGCACCCTGGTCCGGTTCGCACTCCGCCGCGACCGGGTCAAGCTGCCGATCTGGATCGTTGCCATCGGCCTCGGCATGCTCTACGCCGTCAGCGCCCTCCCTACCGTCTACTCCACCCCGGCCGAACGCCAGGTCCGCGCCGAACTGATGGACTCCCCCGCCGCGACCATGATGTCCGGCCCCGGCTACGGCCTCGACAACTACACCCTCGGCGCCATGATCACCAACGAGATGGTCCTGTACCTGGCCATCCCCGCGGCGATGATGAGCATCTTCTTGATCACCCGCCACACCCGGGCCGAGGAGGAGACCGGGCGCGCCGAGCTGATCCGCTCGACCGTCGTCGGGCGGCACGCCGCCACCACGGCCGCGCTCCTGGTCGCCGTGATCGCCAACGCCGGCGTCGCGCTGCTGACCGCGCTCGCCATGCTCACCGGTGACCTGTCGGCAGCGGACTCGTTCGCCGTCGGCGTCGGCATCGGCCTCACCGGACTCGCGTTCGCCGGTGTCGCCACCGTCACCGCCCAGCTCACCGAACACTCTCGCGCGGCCTCGAGCCTCGCCATGGCGGTCGTCGGCGCGGCCTTCCTCCTCCGCGCCATCGGCGACGTCTCCCAACCAGGAGGAAACGTCCTGTCATGGCTCTCACCGCTGGCCTGGGTCCAGCAGGCTCGGCCGTTCGTCGACCTGCGCTGGTGGCCACTGCTGCTGTGCATCGGAGTCCTGGCCGTAACCGTTGCCCTCGGCTACTTCCTGTCCGTACGGCGTGACGTCGGCGCCGGCCTGGTCCCGCCGAAGCTCGGCCGCGCCGACGCGGCACCGTCGTTGTCGAGCCCGCTCGGACTCGCGGCGCGCCAGCAACGTCCCGCGCTGGCCGGCTGGGCCGCCGGCCTGTTCGTCTTCGCCGTACCGAGTGGATCGCTCAGCGACTCGGTCACCGAAGCCGTCGCGAACAACCCACGGATGGGCGAGATCTTCACCGCCAACGGACAGGACCCGGTCGACGCGTTCTACGCCACCATGGCCCTGTTCCTCGCCCTGCTCGTCGGCGCCTTCGCCGTCACCTCGGTCCTGCGGCTCCGCTCCGAGGAACGCACCGGCCACACCGAGGCCGCACTCGCGACCTCCGTCAGCCGGCCACGCTGGTACTTCTCCTGGCTCGGATTCACCGCCCTCGCCTCCGCCGGCCTCCTGCTCATCAGCGGACTCGGCGTCGGCATCGGAGCCGCCACCGGCAACGCCGGTCCCGGCACCATCGCCGAGGTGACGATCGGGACGCTGGCCTACCTGCCGGCCGTCCTGGTGGTAGCAGGTTTCACCGCGGCACTGTTCGGAGTGCGCCCAGCCCTGTCCACCCTGGCCTGGATCGTCGTCGCATACGCCGTGTTCTTCGGCATGTTCGGCGCGCTTCTGGAGTTGCCCGGCTGGGTCACCGACCTGTCCCCGTTCGCCCACACCACCGCGTTGCCACTCGCGGACCTTCCGGTCGCGCCACTCGTCGTACTCGCCGTCCTGGCAACAATCCTCGCCCTCGCCGGGGGTACCGGATTCCGGCGACGGGACATCGAGTCCACCTGACCGGCCGTCGTCCGGCTCACTCCCTTGCCGCCCGCGTTGAGACTTGTTGCGGATCGACGCGGCAGCGGATCGAGTGGTGGATCGGGGCTCTGCGGCACGTCGGTCATCCTTCGACTGGCGTGCCGCGGCTCCCGTCGTCGGTTCGCGGAGGTGCGTGGGGTCGTCGAGGGTGTGGACGAACTGTTCCGGGAAGGTCCAGTCGAACTGGACGGCGACGAGGCGGACAAGTGTGGCACCACGACGCAGACGACGTCAGCGATCGGGACAGCGTGCCGAATTCGGCGAGCAGGATGAGGACTCCGGTTCCGGTCCCGCTGCGACGGCGTAGAGGTGCCCACGTGCAGGAGGGAGAACGGCAGGCTCGGCATGACATCGCGCAGCACTCCACCACCGATGGCTCCTATGACGGGGCGTGCAGGGTACGGCGGATGCCGTCATTCGACGCACGGCCGAAGTTGTGCCCGAACAGGTCCAGCACTGCCCGGAACAGGTTCACCGGCAGATGATCGGAACTCGCGACCACCACTCCCCACATCTAGCGCCGCAAGCCTCGCTATCTGTAGTGTGAAGTGACACTCTTCATTTCGAGACAGGGAGGCAGGCATGCGAAGTCGAGTCGGAGGAGTCGCGACGCGAGTCGCGCTGGTCGTCATGGGTGCGTTCACCGCGGTGCCGGTGCTGGCGCTGTTCCAGCCGGAGCAACTGGAAAGTTACGGGATCGTCGATCCCGAGCCGATGGTACTCACTCTGCTGCAGCATCGCGGCGTCTCCAGCTGCTGGCGGGTGCTGCGCTGGTGTGGGCCGCATTCCGGCGCGATGTACGGCTTCCGATCGCGGCGGGTGTGATCGTGTCGAAGAGTGTCGCGCTGGCGCTGACGTTCTCGCGTCCGGAAGCACAAGCACAGGCCAGCACCTTGATCCAAAGCTTCGACCTGGCCTGCATCGCCCTCCTGACCGCGATCATTGCGAGCTCGGTCGCGGGTTCACGCTCCACTGTTCGGAGCTCGGCAGTGAACGCGGAAGGCACACCGTGAACCCGTCAGCTGGCGAAGCTGCTCGGCGTCGCCGGGTGCGCAGGCTGGTGCTGATCATTGCCACCGTCCTTCTCGTCCTACCATCGCTTGCCCTCGGCATTCTCCTCACCGCGGTGTCGCCACCCGTCGACGACTTCCAGCCGCGGACCTGGAGTCCAGAACCTGGCCTCCAGATCGCGAACGAGCTGCGATCCCCCGCTCAGGTCGTGCCGATCACGACCGAATCGCCGTACGGTCCGGAGGACATCGCCGTGGACGATGCCGGTGTGGTGTACACGGGCGATCGGAACGGGATCATCCGCAGGGTTCGTCCGGACGGATCGACCGAGCGCTTCGCGGTGGTGGGTGGGCGTCCACTCGGACTGGCGTTCGACGCGCGGCAGAACCTGATCGTGGCGAACCACGGCGAGGGTCTGCAATCGGTCGCCCCCGACGGCACCGTGACCCTGCTGGCAGACCGGGCCGCCGGCGAGCCGATCCGCTTCGCCAACGACCTGGTCATCGGTTCGGACGGGGTCGTGTGGTTCACCGACTCGAGCTCGCGGTACAACACCACGGTTCTCGGCGACGTTCCGTCGTACCTGATGCCCGATCTCGTCGACGGGCGCGCGTCCGGCCGACTGCTGCGCTACGACCTCGCCAACGGCGAGATCACGCAGGTTCTCGACGGGCTCTACTTTCCGAACGGCGTCGCTCTCACGGATGACGAAGACGCAGTGTGGATCGCCGAGTCCACCCGCTATCGCATCCTGCGGCACACGCTCGCCGACGGTTTGACCACTGTGATCGTCGAGGACCTGCCTGGTGTCCCGGACGGCCTGAACTCCGGCACCGACGGCTCGATGCTTGTCGCGCTGTACGACCGGTCCGGCGCCCTCGACTCGCTCGTGCTGCCCACGGCGCTCGGGCGCCAACTGATGATCCGGTTGCCGAACTCGCTCTTCGTGAACGAGGACGATCCGCTCACCGGGAGCATACTCGTGCTCGACTCCACCGGCCGCCCGCAACACCTGCACACCGGCCTCGACCCTGCGGCAACGAATGTCGTACCGCACAATGAACGGTGGTATCTCGGCGCGCTGCTCGGGCAGCCCGTTCGTTCGATGACAGTGAAGCGAGGCTGAGCGTTACGTATAGTCACACTCAGCACTGGTCGATAAGAGAAGCGAGGCCTCCGGTATGCGGATGACGGAACTCAGTCAGCGTTCCGGGGTGCCGATCCCGACGATCCGCTACTACATCCGGGAAGGCTTGCTGCCGTCGGGCCAGTTCACCAGCCCGAACCAGGCGACGTACGACGACTCGCACGTCCGTCGCCTCGCGCTGATCCGCGCGATGGTCGAAGTGGGCGAGATGTCGATCGCGGCCGTCGGCAAACTCTTCCGTCACCTGGAGACGAAGGGCGGCGACGAGTTCGTCACCCTGGGGCTGGTGCAGTACTCACTGACGCGCGAGCTGTCCCCATCCGATGACTCAGACGCCGTCACGCGGGTACGGGACCTGCTCGACCAACTCGGCTGGCGAGTGAACGACCACAACCCCGCCCGATCGGTCCTCGCCACAACGGTCGAGACCCTCGACCGACTCGGATACGACGACCTGCTCGGGCTGCTCGACCGGTACGCAGCGGCCGCGCACGAACTCGCCGAGGCCGAGGTGGACCTCATGCTGGCCAGGGAAGGCCTCGACAACCGAGCCGGAGCCGTCGTCGTGACCGGAGTCCTGGGCGACGCGATGCTCAGTGCCCTCCGACGACTGGCCCAGGAAGACGTCACCGCCCGTACGCTCCGGCCCACGAAGACCACCAAGACAAGGTCCACCAGTCCACGCCGGAAGGCGGCGAAGTAGAACCTGGTTCCCACCACCCGGCCTTTCCCGCGACGGGGTCGAGTGCGCTGACGCCCCGCCGTCGATCACTGTGCGGAGCCGGTCAAGGGATAGCGGTCGCAAGCGACGTCGAGGACGAGTGCGGCGATCTCTTCCAGGCCGATCCGGCCGACCAGCAAGTGCGCGGAACCGAGCTGTGGCTGCAAGGCCTGCGTTGTGGAGGGCGTCCGGCACTCCCACTGTTCCCGACAACCTGCGGACCATCTCAGTGGCTATCAGGCCTGGCAGTACGGCGTTGACGCGGATTCCCTGCGGGTCATAGTCGAGGGCCACGGCCTGCATCAGTCCGACGAGCGACATGTCTGCTGGCCCCGTACGCCGAATACCCGGCGCGGACCGCCGTCGCCCGGCACCGTACCGGCCGAGATCGCCCGGCTCAGCAACCGCGAGATCGCGCACCAACCGATCGTTTCCCGAAGGCACGGTGGAGACCCACATCTCCAGCATCTCGGCCAGCTCGACCTGCGCGACCGAACTCACCTGGCTGCCTTCGTCCACCGAACTCTCGCCGACCACACGCAAGACGGAATCAGTCGCGAACGGACTCAGTGGGCCTGCGCCGCCCTTTCACGGCTACATGGCGGTGGTGCCGTCGTCAGCTCCGGCGGCGGTTGAACAGGTGCCTCAGCGGTGTCGTTCAGGAGGTGTGAGGCCGACGGTGTGGAGGATGGTGCCTTCGATGTCCCGGAGGCGGACCGTCAGGTGTCGCGTGTCCCCGTCGACGGCCACCTCACCGAAGTACTGGTAGCCGAAGGCCGGATTGTTGACGTCGGTGGAGGGTGCTCCTTGGGCGAAGACGACCTCGGGTCCGAAGGTCGGGTCCACCAGGTTCGGCCGCGGTCCGATTCCGACTGCCGCGTTGAGCGGCCCGGAGACGAATTCCCAGAACGGGTCGAAGTCGGTGAACTTGGCTCGTGACGGGTCGTAATGGTGGGCCGCGGTGTAGTGCACGTCGCCGGTGACCCACACCATCCCGGTGATGCGGTTGCGCTTGGCGTGGGCGAGCAGCTCGGCGATCTCGAGTTCGCGGCCCAGCGGCGTACCAGGGTCGCCCTGGGCGATGGCCTCGACGGCGGCGCCGTCCGGGACGACGAGGCTGATCGGCAGGTCGGCCGCGAGGACCTTCCAGGTAGCCCGCGAGGCCTTCAGTTCACGCTTGAGCCACTCGAGCTGCTGCCGGCCGAACACGCCGCCATCACTGACGGTCTCGAGGCCGGTGGTGTTGGCGTCCTTGAACGAACGCATGTCGACCACGAACACGTCCAGGACTTCGCCGTACCTGATCACCCGGTACACCCGGCCCTCGTCGTCGCTGCGCGTGCTGGTGGGCAGGTACTCGTGGAACGCGCGTCGTGCCCGTGCGGCCAGTACGTCGACCCGCTTCTCGGTGTACCGGCTGTCGTCCAGGATCTCTCCCGGGTACCAGTTGTTGGTGACCTCGTGGTCGTCCCAGGAGTTGATCTGCGGGACCTCGGCGTTGAACCGGCGGAGGTTGTCGTCGAGCAGGTTGTAGCGATAGTTGCCGCGGTACTCGGCGAGCGTCTCGGCGACCTTCGACTTCTCCGGCGTCACGAGGTTGCGCCAGACCGTGCCGTCGGACAGCGGCTTCTCCGCGGGCAGCACGCCGTCGGCGTAGATCAGGTCACCGGAGCAGATGAAGAAGTCCGGCGCCAGCCGGCGCATGGCGTCGAAGATCCGGTAACCCCCGCGGGCCGGGTCGATGCCCCATCCCTGGCCGGCCAGGTCGGCCGACCACAGGAACCGGATGTCGGCCGATCCGGTCGGGGCCGTCCGCAGCCGGCCGTACTCCGGCGCGCCGGTCAGCCGGTCGTCGCCGAGATCCGCGACGACGACGCGGTAGAACACGTCCTGACCGGCGGGCAGCCCGCGAAGCAACGTCTTGCCGGTGAAGTCGGTGCTCGCATCCAGGACCGGACCGGCCACCCGCCGTACCTGTCGGAACGTCTCGGTCGGACTGACCTCGACCACCATCCGCGCAGGCCGGTCGGCCCGCGCCCAGACGACAGCCTTCGAGGCGGACACGTCACCTGACTGGATCCCGTGGGTGATCGCCGGCCGCCCCGACCGCACCAAGGACGGGGCTCCGGATGCCAGCGGGGACGGCAGAAGCAGCGCGGCACCGGCGGCCGCTCCGCCCAGCAGCACAGTACGACGGCCCGGCCGGCGGACAGCAGACGACGCAGAAGCAGAAGGGCCGGAATCCCGCGGATCGGACATGAACACTCCCGAGGCAGACGAAAGGACACCCCTGGTCTAACCACGACGAGCCACGGCCGAGTGAAGCCGATACGAACGTCACCGGAAGTCAGAGCGCACACAGGCCCCGGGCGACGCGGCCACCGGCAGGCCCCGCGCACTCGGGCTAGCTCGTCAGCAATCGAGACGCGCAGGACGGTCAGCTTCGGACCGGGCTGCTCCAGACAGTGTCGGGCCCGGCTCTCCGAGACCCCACAGCGTCGAGGTGTCAGAGCGAGCAGCGGGTCCGCGGGCCAGTGATGGCGGACGTGATGCCACGGGTCTGCGCGTCGGCGAACGGCCAGTTTCCGTCCGCGATTCCTAACGTCGAACCGCAACACCCCGACCCGATGTAGTTGCCCGGCGCTACATCCTTGCGTCGCCCTGGGCGGAATTCAGCTTCTCGGAGCGGAAGACGTTCAGCCGATTGAGACGCACGAGGTGGCCGGCTCGAGTGCCTCCAGCGCACAGCGCGGCGACGAGGTAGGGCGGCCCCGATGACTCGTCGCCCTCAGATGGCTCGTTGTGCCGCGAACGCCTGAACCTGCAGGTCAACGTGAGGATCCTCTCTGCACAGCCCCGGGCGACACACCGCCTCGTCGGCCGGGCGCAAGGCCTTCTAGGTTTGCCAGGTTGCTGAGGAAGGGGGCTCATCATCCGGGAGAGCCTGGGCGCTACGGCTGACTGGCTGGGGCCGCTTGGAGAGTTCCCAATGCTGCGGCAGCCGCCTCGAAGAGATCGAGACCGACGGCATCGGGGGCGAGGATGGCGGTTTGCGTCAGACCGTGCAGGAGCGCCTGGAGTGCTATGGCTAGTCGGCCGGCTTCCTCTACCGACGTCGGTCTGGTGCCTTCGTCACCTCGGACTCTGTCGGTGAGAAGCTTGGCGAGGTGATCGCCAACCGAGCGGCGTGCCGCCAGTAGTCGGCTGTGGATGTCGGCGTCGCTCTGCGCGAGTTCGAACAGCACCAGTTCGTAGTTGAACCTCTGCGGTGCCGCGGGATGTGTGGCCATGGAGTAGAAGGCCCGCGCGCAGCCCCGGAGAACGTCATCGAGTTCGAGAGCCGGGTCCTCGACGTGCTGAAGGCTGTCCTGCACATCGGCGACGATCTCGTCGAAGACGGCGACCAGCAAAGCCTGTTTGCTGCCGAAGATCGAGTAGACGGCACCGGTCGTCAGACCGGCGTGGGTCACGATCGCGTCCAGGTGGCAGCGAGCCCCGTCCCGGAGGATCAGTTCACGCGCGGCCTCGATGAGCGCGACCCGATTCCGTTCGCGCGACTCCGCACGCTTGCCCATCGGCTACCCCCACTCGTCGGCCAATTTCTCCAACCTCTAGACAAGAGCATAACTGACTTACTACCGTAATCGAATTCCGTAATCGGATTATGCTTACGCAGGTGCGAGGAGAAGCCCATGGGCGGCGTTCAGGACCTACTCGACGATGTGATGACCCGGCACAGGGTCGTAGGCGCCTCGGCCTGTGTGTTGACAGATCAAGGCGCCGTGACAGCCACTAGCGGTTTTGCGCGGCTGGATGACCAGGAGCAGGTATCGGAGCGCACCTGTTTTGCATGGGGTTCGACGGCGAAGCTGCTCACCGCGTTCATGGTTGCCCAGCTGGTGGCAGAAGGACTCATCGCGCTTGACGACCGATTGTCCGATCAGGTGCCCTGGTTCGCGAAGGCTGGTCCTACCGCTGGCGACATGACGATCCGCCAGTTGCTCTCTCACACCTCTGGTCTTGCAGACGATTTCCGGCCGCTTGCGGGGCAGGAGGAGTTGGCGACGATGGTCGCCCAGGCCGAGCCGGTAGCGGCGCCCGGTGAGCGGTTCTCCTACTCCAACGTCGGCTACGTGCTGCTAGGGCACCTCATCGAAGTGACGACCGGGATGACCTGGGAGAGCAACCTTGCACGCAGGCTGCTCGTTCCGTCGGGACTTTCAGTCGTGAGAACGCCCGTAGCCCAAGCGAGTGGTCTTGCGGCTGAACATCGCCTCGACCAGCACGGCGGCACAGTCATCTGTGATTCGTGGCCGCGCGTCGGTAGCGGCTTCGCGGCGGCGGGCAGCACGTTGTGCGGCTCGGCCGCCGATCTGGCAAGGCTGGCTCGCGTCTGTCTGACCGGGACGGACTGGCCGCAGGCCCGGCGGTTGCTTCCCGCCGAACTCGCGATGGAGCTTCAGACCGAGTACGCCACCGTGCCGGGACTCGGATTGTTCGAGTCCGGTTGGGGCCTCGGCTGGGCGATCGAGGCTGGGGATCCGCGCTCCGCCTCGGCTCATCGACTGGTGGGACACAGAGGAGGTACGTCGGCTTTGGTACATGCGGATCCGGCGACCGCAATGGTCGTCGCAGTCCTGACCAATACCGCAGGAGGAGAACTGTTGGGCCGAGAGTTGGCTGGCGGCCTGTTCGGTGGACCGAAGCCGCCAGCTCTGAACGGAGCTCCTCTCGGGTCCGAGTCGCGACTCGATCGATATGTGGGTGACTACCGGTGCCCCGCATTCGACCTGCCGGTACGGCGGATCGACGGCGGATTGGAAATCGCCAACCCGCTGACAGGCAGATCCGTGGCGTTGAGCCATCTAGCCGACGACGTGTTCTGGGCTGATTTCGGAGAGCTCCGGACGACCGTGGCCTTTCTCGACAAGGGTGGCGACGGACGGCCGACACGGGTTCACGCCGCTCTGCGGTTGCTCGCACGCGACACGAGCCGAACCAGCCGGGAGGCCGGCGGTCGCAAAGACGTGCCCGTGGTGGCATCGCGGTCTGACCTGCACATCGTGTCTGGTGAGCCGCTCCGCCACGTCACGCCGTCAGCGCCGAAGGTCAGGTGACCACGATGCTGCGCTTCTTGGCCCGTCGTCTGACGGGTTCGGCCGTCGCCCTGCTGGTGTCCAGCTTCGGGGTGTTCGGTGCGATGTATCTGGCGCCCGGGGATCCGGTGTCGTTCCTGATCGGCAATCGTGGATCGACACCGGAGTTGCGGGCAGCGTTGCGATCGCAGTACCGGTTGGACGATCCGTTCCTCGAGCGCTACTGGCGGTGGCTCGGTTCTGCGGTCCAGGGGCAGTTCGGCGAGTCCCTGCTGCAGCGCCAGAGTGTGTCCGGGCTGATATCGGCTCGCCTTGCGACGACCGCCTGGCTGGTCGCGCTGGCCTTCATCGTGGCGGTTGCAGTGGGAGTGTGTGTCGGCGTGGCGGCCGGGCGTTGGCCACGTCGCCTGCTCGACGACGCGGTGAGCGTCGCAGTGAGTGCATCGATTGCGACGCCGGCTTTCGTGTCAGCGGTGCTCCTCATCTCACTGTTCGCCGTCGGCACAGGGTGGTTCCCGGTCTTCGGCAGCGGCAGCGGCTCGGTCGTGGGCCGACTGCATCACCTCGCACTGCCGGCCGTATCGCTGGCGATCGGCTGGTGGGCACTGATCGCCCAGACGACACGAGCATCCATCCGTTCCGAACTCGGCAAGGAGCACGTCGAGACCGCCCTCGCCCGCGGGCTCTCGTCAGGCCAGGTGTTCCGCCGGCATGTCCTGCGCAACGCGCTGATCCCGATCAGCACCTCCGGCGGCCTCACCCTTGCGGGGCTGATCGCGGGTACCGCAATCGTCGAGACCGCCTTCCAGCTCGACGGGGTCGGCGGGCTACTGATCTCCGCAGTCTCCGGTCGCGACTTCCCGGTCGTCCAGGCGGTCGTCCTCCTTCTCGTCGTCGCTTTCGCACTGGTGAATACGGCCGTCGATGTTCTGTACACGGTGCTGGATCCACGGGTTCGTCTGGGAAGTGCGGCATGACGGCGATGGTTCTGCCCGGGGTTCGGCCAACGCACAAGGCGGGGCGTGCGAGCGCGTTCGGACTGGCTGGCCGCCTGTCGGCCGCGGTCGTGATCATCTTCACCGTGGTGGCCTTGATCGGCCCGTGGGTCGCGCCTCACGACCCGCAAGCCGTTGATCTGAAAGCATCGTTCTGGGGACCCGATGCGGGGCATCTTCTTGGATACGATGCCGCGGGGCGCGATCTGCTGTCGCGGCTGCTGGCGGGCGCCCGAACGAGCTTCCTCGGGCCCCTGGTGATCGTCGGTTTTGCCACGCTGCTTGGTTCCTCGATCGCGGTCGCGGCCGCCTGGTACGGGCGCTGGCTGGACTCTGCGGTCGTCGCGGTGCTGGATGTGGCCCTGGCGTTCCCAGGGCTTCTGCTGGCGGTACTGACGGTTGCGATCGTTGGGCCGGGACTGCCGGCCGCGACGCTCGCGCTTGGCGTCGCGTACGTCCCACACATGGCCCGGTTGGTTCGCTCCGCCGCGCTGCGCGAGGTCGGCCGGGACTACGTGGATGCGCTCCGCGTGCAAGGGCTTCCGGCGGTTCGCATCGCGGTGCGACATGTGCTGCCGAACATCTGGCCGATCGTCATCGGCCAGGCTGCGCTCACCTTGGCGTGGGCGACCGTCGACCTGGCCGCATTGTCGTATCTCGGCCTCGGGGTGCAGCCACCGCAGCCGGACTGGGGCGTGATGGTCGCTGCCGGGCAGAGCGGCGTACTGCAGGGATATCCCGCGGAGTCGGTGGTCGCTGGGGTCTGCTTGGTGGTTGCTGCTGGTGCGTTCAACCTGCTCGGCCAGCGACTGCTGCGACGTTGCGAGGGGGCGCGCGCCCGATGACGCTGTTGAGTCTCAAGGCACTACGCGTGGTCCTGCCCGTCGGTGGAAGCGATCGGCAGGTCCTGCGTGGCGTCGATCTCGACATCGCCGAGGGAGAGAGCGTCGGACTGGTTGGTGAATCGGGATCGAGCAAGTCGATGACAGCGCGGGCGATCAGCCGGATGCTCCCACCGGGCGCTCGTGTCGACGGCAGGATCGAGTTCGACGGCTGCGACGTACTGGGCCTCGGCCGGAAGGAGCTGCGCACGTACCGAGCCCACGATGTGGCCACGGTTTTCCAGGATCCCAGGGCGGCGCTGAACCCGGTGAGAACGATCGGCGATTTCCTCTGTGAGGGGCTGCGCCTGACGATGGGCATGCCGACGGCCATGGCCAGGCGGCGTGCGGTCGACCTGCTTGCCGAGGTCGGGATCGATGACGGTGAGCGGCGGCTGAGGCAGTACCCCCACCAGCTCTCCGGAGGCTTGCTGCAGCGCGTCGTGATCGCGGCGGCACTTGCCGGGGAACCTCGACTGCTTCTTGCGGACGAGCCGACGACCGCACTGGACGTTTCGACGCAGGCCGAGATCGTCGCCATACTCGATCGGCTACGGCGCACCCGCGGCCTGGCCTTGCTGTTCATCAGCCACGACCTCGATCTCGCCGCTTCGATCTGTGATCGTACGGCGGTCATGTATGCCGGCGAGATCGTCGAGCTGCAAGCAAGCACCGAGCTCCACCGCGCACCGCGCCATCCCTACACGATCGGTCTGCTCGGAGCCCGGCCGGACATCGAACAGGCGCTGCCGCGCCTGCGTGCAATCCCGGGACAGCCACTTGCCGCATTCGAGGCACCTCCCGGGTGCGCCTTCGCCGACCGATGTGCTCACTGCGTCGCGGCTTGCCGGGCAGATCACCCGCGCCTCGAGCAACTATCCACTGCGCTCGTGCGGTGTCATCGCGCCGAGGCTCTGCAGACTCATTCTCCCGGGCTCGCGAAAGGAAAGGTGTCGTGAGACTGGTTGAAGTCGACAGGCTCAGCAAGTCATTCGGTGACCGCCTCGCCGTCACCGATGTCTCATTCACTCTCGAGGCTGGAACGACCCTGGCGATCGTCGGTGAGTCCGGTTCCGGGAAGACCACCATTGCCAGGATGCTGGCTGGCCTGGAAACCCCGACTGCCGGCCGGATCGCCGTCTGCGGCGACGATCGCTCCCGCCCTGCGCGCCGAGCCTCCGAACGGCGCGATCGTGCGCGGCAGTTGCAGATCGTCTTCCAGGATCCGTATTCCAGCCTCGACCCCCGGCAATCCCTCAGCACGTGTCTCGACGAGGTCCTCCGCCTGCACCACCCGGCGATGGACCGCGCAGCGCGAGCTGCCCGGGTGGCAGAGCTTGCAAGCCTGACCGGTCTCGATGGCCGGCAACAGTCCGCGTTGCCCAGGGAGCTCTCGGGAGGTCAGCGTCAGCGAGTCGCCATCGCGAGAGCGCTCGCGGCAGAACCAGCGGTCATGTTGCTCGACGAATCGGTCTCGGCTCTCGACGTGTCCGTCCAGGCGCAGATCCTCAATCTGCTGGCCGATATCCGTGCCGCGACCGGCGTCGGCTACATCCTGATCAGTCACGACCTCGCCGTGGTCCGCCAACTGAGCGATCGAAGCCTCGTCCTGCGGCACGGGCGCGTGGTCGAGCACGGACCGACCAGCGAGGTACTGGATCAGCCCACACATCCCTACACCCGACTGCTGCGCGACAGCGTGCCGCGCCCAGGCCGGCGTCCCGCGCGCCCGGCCAACAGCTAAGGACCGACGATGCGAACCACATTTCTCCGCCGAGGCAGACTCTGCCTTATCCTCGCCACGACAATTGCCCTGGCCTCCTGCGCTGGGAAGTCGCGCGATGGAGCCAGCGCCACTCCAGGTGGCCAGGCGACTCAATACACCCAACCGGCCAAGGCGACCGCGGCGATCGACCGCGTGACTTGGGCGCTCCGCAGCGAACCGACCACCCTGGACTCCGGTCGGGCGGTAGGCGGAGACAGTTGGAGTGTTCTCGCCAACGTCTGCGAGTCGCTCGTTTACCAGCAGCCCGACGGCCGAACCGTGCCGGCGCTGGCCGAATCGGTGAGCCGTCCCGACGACCGGACGTACGTCTTCACGCTTCGCCATGGAGTCCGGTTCTTTGACGGCAAGCTGGTCACCGCCGAAGACGTCGTGTTCAGCCTGAACCGCTCTCGCAACCCCGAGACAGGATCGTTCTTCGCCGGCTACACCGATCGCGTCAGCAGCATCGAAAAGACCGGAGCCGATCAGATCACGATCAAGCTGTCCAAGCCGGATGCGATCTTTTACCAGATGCTGTCCACCCCCCTCGGACACATACTGCAGAAGTCCTACACGCAGTCCCGCGGAACCGCCTACGGCACTGCGACCGGAGGCGTGATGTGCACCGGCGCATACCGCGTCGAGGACTGGCGCAAGGGCGACTCCATCACCCTGGAGCCCAATCCGGACTGGTGGAACCGCGCGAACCGCCCACAGCTCACCCAGCAAGCCAAGTTCGTGTTCCTGAGCGACGGTTCGACACTGACCTCGGCGCTCCTGAACGGTGACGTCGACGGCACCTTCTTTCCCGCCGCGACCGCCATCCCGCGGCTGAAGCAGTCCACCGACGGCACCGTGTACTTCGGGCCGTCTAGCCTCCTCCACTCCCTCGTCGTGGCACACTCCGGCGGCATCCTCGCAGATCCGAAGTTGCGACAAGCCGTCGCCGAGATCATCGACTACAAGGGCATTGTCCGAACCGCGTTCCAAAGTGCCGCCGAACCTCTTCGGGCGATCGCCCCTCCCGGCTCATGGGGTACTCAGCAGGCCGTCTACCGGCCGGCCTACGACGCACTCCGCCAGCCCGAGCAGGACCTCGACGGCGCGCGACGGCTCATCCTGGAATCCGGGGTTACCAACCCCGCGCTGACTCTGGCGGTCCCCGGCTGGTTGCCGGAGTACCGAACCTTCGGCGAGACCTTCCAAAGCGATGCCCGGAAGGCCGGCCTGACCGTCAAGCTCCAGCTGCTGCAGAAGGCCGACTTCCTGGCGCTGTTCGGTGACAAGTCCGCCCGCGCCAAGGTCGATCTCTTCTACACCGACTACTTCGCGTCTATCCCTGATCCCACGGAGCTCTACACCCAGCTCGGTACGGGCGGTGGGTCGATCAACTACAGCGGCTACCGCAATGCCGAGGTGACGCAGCTCCTCGAGCAGGCCCGCGCCACCGCGGATGACGCCCAGCGCGCCGAACTCACGGTGAAGGCGCAGGGGCTCATCATGAAGGATCGGCCGTGGATCCCGTTTGCCTCTCCGTACCAGCTGCTCTACCTCAACAAGCGCCTAGGCGGCGCCGTCAACAGGTCGCCGGCCTTTATGTACTGGCCGTGGCTGCCGGACGTGGGGAAGCGATGAACGCCACAGGCTGCGGCCACCGCGCCGACGGCCGGTGCCTCGGCTCTCGACCTCTATCGAGACGCGATCGTGGTGGATGCCGCGGCGCCACTGCTCCATGACGAATGGCGCCGCTACCGGACCCGTGGCGCGACGGCGGCCCTGGCGACGGTCGCAACATTCGAGGATTCCCCTTGCTCCGGCAGTTGCGAGGTGAGCCGTTTTCATCGTCGTGCGAGCATGCTCGGCAGGCCGTTCGCCCGGGAGTTCGTAGTCAGCAGAAGTCGTTGTAGACATGGCTATTTCAGTTCGGCGGAGGTTTCCCCAGGAGGGCGGCGGGCGACGATCAGTTGCTGGATCTGCTGGGTGCCTTCGAAGATGTCGAGGATCTCGGCGGTACATGCGCGGCGGATCGACCACGAGCTTGTATTGGCGCGCAAGGAGCTATTGCTCCAAACCGCCGCTACTGTCAGTCCCCGCTGTCTGCGCCGAACGCGCCAGGAACGTCGGCACGGCGTTTGATGTGACGTCGTCCAGCTTCGGACAGCATGCGCGTGCCGAGGCGGGAGCGGATTTCGAGAGATGCAGTGAGCAGCGCACCGAGCTGTTCGGATGCGGCGAGGGGAATCTGTCGCTCGCCCAGGTGGCCTCAGCCAGCGGGAGCAGCGAACGCTGCTGGCCCTGCTCGACTGAGCCGCGTGGCAGTTCAGGACACCAGCAACGCGGCGCCGCTGAGCAGCGTGACCGCGGCATCGCGCTGGTCGGTTGCGAGAGTCAGAACGTGGCCTGGCGCCGGGGGCTGAAGCTCGTACAGGTGGAGACCGGCTCCACCGCCGGCCTTGAACCTCGCCTCCTGGCTGGTCCATGCCACAACCTCTTCCATCGACCGGCCCTGGATCCGCTCGACGTCCACCCCGACCCGGCCGACACCAGCCAGGACCGCGACAACGACCACCGCGCCGCTGTGCGACACCGAAACGTCCACGTCTGCACCAGGAACAGTCGGGCGACCGTGCCACCCGCCACAGGCATCACAGGTACGGTCGACCGTCAAGTCCACCGGCGAAACACCGAGCTGCGCCCCCACGGCGCAGCGGAGCAGCGCCGCACCGAGCAGCATCCGGGCACGGTCCGCCTCGCCGGCACAACGACTGACGCGTCGAAGCTCCCGCTCGTCGAGAAGCTCGAGCAGCCCCACGTCCGCGCACGTCAGGTGAGCCACGTGCGCAACGATGCCGTGATGCGGCTGTGAGTGGACCGACATGAAATCTTAGGTTAGCCTAACCATCGTGCTCCCGCTGGACTTGAAGCGGGCTTCAGCCACGGTCCTCGTGTCCGCATCGGCCGACGCCCAGCGCGCTGCCCTCGTCGACGATGCCGGGGCGCTCAGCTACCAAGCGCTTTCCGAACAGATCGACGCTCTCGCCGCCGCACTGCCACCGGTCCAGACCGGACGTCGCCTGGTACATGTTCCGCTCACCGCCGAACGTCGGCTCGTGCTCGGCTACCTCGCCGTCCTGCGGGCCGGACATGTCGCCCTGGTCGCCCCGGCCGACCAGCTGTCGATCACCGATGCCTACCCGCCGGACCTGTGGCTGCGCGGCGACGGCACATTCGATGGAGACAGCGAGGCGCGGCATCTCCTGCACCCGGATCTCGCGCTGCTGCTCAGCACCTCGGGCAGCACCGGATCGCCGAAGCTCGTCCGCCTCAGCCACACCAATGTGATCAGCAACGCGGACGCGATCGCAGCGGCCCTCTCGATTACGCCGATCGACCGAGCAGTCACCTCGCTCCCGCTGCACTACTGCTTCGGCCTGTCGGTCCTGCACGCCCAGCTGCGCGCCGGAGCGACCACGGTGCTATGGCACGGTTCGATCACCGAGCCGGCGTTCGGCGCGGAGCTGCGGACCCAGCAGGTCACGCTCTTGCCGGCTACCCCGCATGTTGCGGATCTTCTCGATGTGCAGGGACATCTGGACGATCTGCCGTCACTGCGGCTGCTCGCCCAGGCCGGCGGTGCGCTACCGCCCTCCCGTGTGCGGGAGCTGGCCGAGCGTGGCGAGCGGGACGGCTGGGGCCTGGCGGTGATGTACGGACAGACCGAAGCCACCGCCCGTATGGCCGTGCTGCCGCCGGAACTCGCCATTCACTACCCCGACGCGGTCGGCTGGCCGATCGCCGGCTCAGCCTTCCGGCTCGACACCGCAGCGATCGATCAACCCGCCGATGCCGAACCGGTCGGCGAGCTCGTCTTCACCGGTCCCGGAGTGATGCTCGGGTACGCCGAACACCCCGACGACCTCGCGCTGGGCCGGATGCACACCGAGCTTCGCACCGGCGACCTGGCCCGCATCGACGACGACGGCCTCGTCCGGATCGTCGGACGCCGCTCCGACCACGTGAAGATCATGGGTATCCGGATCGACCTCGGGCAGGTCGAGCGAACGATGCGCGACAACGGTATACCTTGCTGCGTCACCGGCACCGACGAACAGCTGCAGATCACCTTCGTACGCCGGGCTTCGGACCCTCACGCGGTGCAGCGGCAAGCGGCGGCCGCGGCCGGTCTGGGCGTCTCCGTCGTCTCCGTTCGCGAGATCGCCGCCCTGCCGCTGCTGCCCAACGGCAAGGTCGACCGGCGAGGCTGCGCTGCCCTCCACGGCGCCGACAAGTCCGGCCGGACTGACCAGCTCGCCGACTCGCTGGCTGCGGTCACCCAACTGCTCGCGCCCCTGGTCGGCCGCCGTGACATCGATCTGGACCGGTCGTTCGCCGAGCTCGGCGGTGACTCGTTCAACCACGTCAAGGCCTCCCTCGGTCTCACCCGGCTGGCCGGCACCTTGCCTGCCGATTGGCACCACCGACCCGTCCGCGAACTCGTCGCCCTGGCAGTGCGCCACCGCCCGCGACGCCGCGCGCTCATCCAGCCCGTGGAGATGTCGGTGATCCTGCGCGGCCTGGCCGTCGTGACGATCTGCGGCAGCCACGTTGGTCTGTTCCGGCTGGCCGGCGGAGCTCACATCCTGCTCGCGGTCGGCGGGTTCCTGTTCGCGCGCTACGTCCTCGCTGCGCAAGCAACGGCGGACCGCGTCCGACGTACCGCCAGGATCGTGATCGCCGTAGCGGTGCCGGCGATGATCGTCGCCGCCGTCATGGTGTTCGGATTCGGCTCGATCCACTGGTCGAACCTGGCGCTGGTGCACTGGTTGGTCCGGCCACAGGACATCAACATCTTCTGGTTCGTCGAAGCACTGCTGATGTTCTCGATCGTGGCGACCGCCCTGCTCGCGATCCCACGGTTCAGGGTTGCGTACGCCGCCGACCCGTGGCGAACAACCATGGCGACTCTGGCGCTGTCGCTGGCGCCGCGCTACCTCGTGCCCGCGCTGGTCGACGGGCCGGTCCGAGGGCTGCCGGGCACCGTCGCCTGGCTGTACGTCGCCGGGATCGCGATGGCGGTCGCGGACACCCGGCGGCGCGCCCTCGCCACTGGCCTGGTCGCGGCCGCGGCGGCGATCGGGTTCTTCCCCGCGTGGGAGCGCAACCTGATCATCATGGGCGGACTCGTGCTCCTCGCGGTTCTCCCGACCGTGCCCGTACCGGTCCTGCTCGTCCGCCCGCTCGGCATCCTGGCCGCCGCGTCGTTGCATGTGTATCTGGTGCAGTTCCAGGTGTTCGCGTTGTTCGACGGCCCGATCACCGAGTTCGCCGCTTCGCTCGCCCTTGGCCTCGCGTTCTGTGCCGTCAGTACCGCGGTCGTACGCCGGCTGCCGCTGCCCGCTCCGACCGTCGGCACCCCGATCAGGCCTCGCATCACCGCGACACGCCTCCTCAGAAAGGATCGACCATGCGTCGACGTACGTTTTTGACCGGCCTCGGAGCACTCGGCACCGCGACCCTCGTGGGATGCGGTTCGAAGTCCGAGGACAAGTACGTCGCCGACCCCGGCGCGCTGCAGGTCTACTCCTCCCAGCACGAGAACCTGACCAAGGCGTGGGCCGAGGCGTTCACCAAAGAAACCGGCATCAAGGTCCAGATCCGCAAGGGCGGCGACTCCTCGATGGGTCACCAGATCGTCGCCGAAGGGGCAGAATCACCCGCCGACGTCTTCCTCACCGAGAACAGTCCGGCGATGACCCTGGTCGAACGGAACCAGCTGCTCGCACCGCTCGAGGACGCCACCCGCAACCAGGTGCCCGCTCATCTGACCCCGTCGTCGAAGGCCTGGACCGCGATCGCCGCGCGGTCCACCGTGCTGGTCTACAACCCGGCGAAGCTGCCGGCAACCGACCTCCCGAAGTCGCTCATGAACCTGGCCGGCCCCGACTGGAAGGACCGCTGGGGCTGCGCACCCGGCGGCGCGGACTTCCAGGCGATCGTGGCCGGCATGCTCGCTGGGCAAGGCGAGCAGAAGACGAAGGACTGGCTGAAAGGCCTCAAGTCGAACGCGCGCGCTCTACAGAACAACATCGCCACGATGAAGTCGGTCAACGCAGGCGAGATCCCGTGCGGCGTGATCTACCACTACTACTGGTACCGCGACCAGGTCGGCACCAAGGAAGGCAGCGGCAACACCAAGCTGCACTACTTCCGCAACCGAGACCCCGGCGCCTTCGTCTCGCTGTCCGGTGGCGCCGTACTCGCCGGCGCGAAGAAGCCCGCCGAGGCTCGCAAGTTCCTCCAGTACATCACCAGCAAGGCCGGCCAGAAGGTCCTCGTCGACTCCCAGTCGATGGAGTACGCCGTCGGCGTCGGCGTACCGTCCGCACCCGAACTACCGCCACTCGCCACGCTGCAGGCACCGCCGGTCGACCCGTTCACTCTCAACTCCGACCAAGTCGCTACTTTGATGACCGATGCCGGCATTCTCTAACGTGCCCGTCAGGTACGACGAGCCACTCGCTGACGCGCCGGCAATCGCCGGACGGCGAACCGCGCGGACACCTCGACTCGTCGTGATCGCGGCCGTTGTGGTCGCCGCCGTGCTGGTTGCCCCGCTGATCGTCGTCTTCGGCCAGGCCATGTCAGCGGGAACCGCCGAGGCGTCGAGGTTGCTCCTCCGGCCCAGAACGGTTGAGCTGCTACGCAACACCCTGCTGCTGGTGGCGATCACCGTTCCGGTGACTGTGCTGCTTGGGTGCGGCGCGGCGTGGCTTGTCGAACGGACCTCGATTCCGTACGTGGGCATCTGGCGGGGCTTACTCCTGATGCCACTCGCGATCCCGGCCTTCGTGAGCAGCTACGCCTGGACGTCGGTCCTACCGTCGGTTCAGGGCCTCGGGGGCGCAGTCTTCATCACCGCGCTGGCCTACTACCCGTTCGTCTTCCTGCCGGTCGCCGCCCTGCTGCGCGCGCTCGACCAGGACCAGCTCGACTCCGCGCGGTCCCTCGGCTCGTCAGGCTGGGACACCGTACGTCGCGTCGTACTGCCACAGCTGCGGCCCGCGATCGCCGGCGGCGCGCTGCTGGTGGCGCTGCACCTGCTTGCCGAGTTCGGCGTACTGCAGATGATGCGCTATCCGACCTTCACCACGTCGATCCTGCAACAGTTCGCCGTCGGCTTCAGCAACGCCGCCGGCAGCCTCCTCGCGGCGGTGCTCGCCGTGCTGTGTCTCGGATTTCTGGCCGTCGAGATCCTGTTCCGCGGAAAGTCCAGGATCGCTCGCCTCGGCCCGGGAACCCGTCGCCGGCCCGTCGCGCATCGGCTCGGGGCCTGGACCGTACCCGCGATCCTCGGACTCGCCGTCCTCGTCGCGCTGGCAGTGATGGTTCCCGCCGCGATCGTCGCGCGGTGGCTGGCACGGGCCGTCGCCACCCAAGCTGTCGATGTCGGGCCGTTGCTGGCAGCAACTGGCTCGAGTGTGGGGCTCGCGGTGCTGGCCGGACTGGTCACGACCGTCGCCGCGCTGCCCGGAGCCTGGCTGCTGCACCGGTACCCGTCCCGAGCGGCAGTTGTCCTCGAACGCGTGACGTACATTTCCAGCGCGCTACCAGGTGTGGTGATCGGCCTCGCGTTGGTGACCCTGGCGGTGCAGTGGGCCCGGCCCGTTTACCAGACCGCGGCGCTCGCCGTGGCGGCGTACAGCATCCTGTTCCTGCCGCGCGCCATGGTGTCCTGGCGATCCGGCCTCGCAGCGGCACCGACCGAGCTGATCGAGGCTTCACGTTCGCTCGGAGTGTCCGGCTCGGCCACCTTCGCCCGCGTCGTTCTCCCGCTCGTCCTGCCGTCGGCGCTCACCGGATTCGTCCTCACGTTCCTGGCCACCGTCACCGAACTCACCGCAACCCTCCTGCTCGCCCCGACCGGCACCGAGACCCTCGCCACCGCGTTCTGGTCGGCCAGCGACGAGCTGGACTATGTCGCCAGTGCGCCGTACGCAGCGGGGATGATCGCACTCTCCGTTCCACTCACCGTGTTGCTGCGCCGGCAGATCCTGGACCAGCGATGACCAGCGCGGGCATCGTCATCAGCGAACTGACAGTCGGGTACGGCGGTCCGCCCGTACTCGACCAGGTCGGCCTGCGCGTGCGACCTGGTGGAACCACCGCCGTGCTCGGACCCTCCGGCAGCGGCAAGACCACCCTGCTCCGGGCACTCGCCGGATTCGTCCGGCCGACAGGCGGCCGGATCGAGGTCGACGGCAAGGTCCTCACCAGCGGACAGACGATGATCGCCCCTGAGCGGCGCGGAATCGGATATGTCCGCCAGGACGGCGCGCTGTTTCCGCATCTCGATGTCACCGGCAACGTTCTGTTCGGACTCCCCCGTGCCGAACGCCGCCGAGCGACCCAAGTCGCACCCCTCCTCGAACTCGTTGGTCTCTCCCCCGACCTCGCACGCCGCCGCCCTGACCAGCTGTCCGGCGGACAGCAACAGCGCGTCGCCCTCGCCCGGGCGCTGGCACGCGAGCCTGCCGTCGTGCTGCTCGACGAACCGTTCTCCTCCCTCGATACCGCCCTCCGCGCCGCCACCCGCGAAGCAACCCTCACCGCCCTCGCCGAACGTGGGGCCACGACGATCCTCGTGACCCACGACCAAGCCGAGGCACTCTCGTTCGCCGACCAGGTAGCGGTCATGTTCGACGGCAAGTTCGTCCAGATCGGCAGCCCTGCCGACGTGTACGGCAGCCCTGCCACGCCTCAGGTCGGCAGCTTCCTCGGCGACACCATGCTGCTGCCCGGCCAAGGCGCCGGACCGATCGTCGACTGCGAACTCGGCACCCTCACCCTCGCCGAACCCGCAACCGGCGACGTCCTGGTCATGATCCGGCCCGAACAACTGGTCCTCGAGGAACCATCGACCGCCCTGACCGCACGAGTCGTCTCCGTCGCCTACCACGGACCGGACGCGATCGTCCGCCTCAGTCTGTCCAACAGCACCAGTCGTCTCGTCGCCCGCGTTCCTGGCCACCGCGTCCCGCAGCCGGACGACCTCGTCGGCCTGGCCGTCCCCCACGCGGTCCTCGCGTTCCCAAGTCATCGCAGGCCCGCAGACGGTACCGAGGGCGCACCTACGGGTCCAGATTGGCGAAATGGGCGCGTAGGAACGGCTTCTGCGGGATCAGATTCGTAACGAATTCACCGCGTCGCAGCAGTACGTGGCAGTGGCTGTCTGGTTCGACGAGCAGGACCTGCCGCGGCCGGCCGATCAGACCGACCAGGCTCGAGCAGCAGATGGTGGTCGAACCTGACCGGCACCCGCGCGACCCGGGATCACGAGGGCGAGGTGTCGTTCCTCGTCGGCGGGCAGGCGATCCGGCTCCGGCCGGGCACACCGGGCCCCGTGGATCCGTGAGCGTGTGCCTGAGATCGCCGACGCCTCGATCCACGAACTGTACGAACGCGCCGAGCAGCTGCACACCGTCCACGGGTCCACCCATTCACGCACACCGCGACCGCGCCCGCGCGGGCCCTCACCCTCGAGGACCCCGACGGGTATCAGGTGGAGCTGGCCACCTACACCCCGGGGGGCGCCCCGACCCGGTAACCGGGCAGCTCGGCTGTGGGAGCTCACCACGGCTCTTGAGTCCCGTCAGCGATCAGCGGCGACGGAGATGCCGCGTGTCCGCCGTACGAGCGACTGATTCACCATCTGTGGATCAGGCAGGCGGAGTGGGTACTTCGAGCCGGATCAGGACGCCCTTCGACGTCGGGGTATTGCTGATGTCGGCGACGCTGTCGAGCGGGACGAGCACGTTCGTCTCCGGGTAGTACGCCGCCGCGGACCCTCGGGCGGCCGGGTAGCCGACGAGCCGGAACCCTGCAGCCCGGCGCTCGGTGCCATCCCGCCATACGCTGACGAGATCGACCAAGTCACCGTCGGCGAACCCGAGCCCGGCGATGTCCTCGGGATTGACCATGACGATCCGGCGGGCGTTGTGGATGCCCCGGTAGCGATCGTTCATCGAGTACGGGATGGTGTTCCACTGGTCGTGAGAGCGCAGCGACTGCAGGATCAGGTGGCCGGGTGGGGTCTGCAGCCACTCCAGCTCGTTGCACGTGAACACCGCCCGCCCGCTCGGCGTCGGATACACGCCGGAGTTCACCGGGTTCGGCAGCGTGAAGCCACCTGGCTGCTTGATCCGCTCGTTGAAGTCCTCGAAGCCGGGCACCACGCGGGAGATCCGGTCCCGGATCAGGTCGTAGTCGTCCTCGAACGCCGCCCAGGGAATCGCCGGCAGGTCGCCGAGTGTGCGCTGCGCGAGCCGGGCGACGATTGCGACCTCGCTGAGCAGGTGTGGTGACGCCGGCGGCAACTTGCCGCGGGATCTGTGGACTGCGCTCATCGAGTCCTCGACGGTGACGTACTGCTCGCCGGTCGCCTGGATGTCGCGGTCACTGCGGCCCAGCGTCGGCAGGATGAAGGCGGTTTCACCGGTGACAGTGTGGGAGCGGTTGAGCTTTGTGGAGACCTGCACGGTGAGGGCACACCTGCGCAAGGCCTCCTCGGTGATCTCGCTGTCCGGTGTCGCCCGGACGAAGTTCCCGGCGACACCGACGAAAACCCGCGCCTTCCCGTCCCGCATCGCCCGGATGGCATCGACCGAGTCCAGGCCGTGCGCTCGCGGTGGGTCGAACCCGAACTCGTCGCCGAGTGCGTCCAGGAACCAGTCGGGCATCCGTTCCCAGATTCCCATCGTCCGGTCGCCCTGGACGTTCGAGTGACCCCGGACCGGGCAGACGCCGGCACCTGGTTTACCGATGTTGCCGCGCAGCATCAGGAAGTTGACCACCTCGCGGACGGTCGGCACACCGTGCTTGTGCTGGGTCAGCCCCATCGCCCAGCAGACGATTACGGACCGGCTGGCGAGGACGTCGCGGTGCACGTCCTCGATCTGGCCCCGGGTCAGGCCGGTGGCTTCGAGGGCGTGCTCCCAGGTGATCGTGCGAGCGTGGTCGGCGTACGCCTCGAAGCCGGTGGTGTGGTTCGCGATGTAGTCCCGGTCGAGTGCGTCGTCGTCCAGCAGCCGACGGTTGAGCATCTGGAACAGCGCCAGGTCGCCGCCGGGACGGATCTGCAGGAACCGGTCGGCGATCGCCGTACCGCGACCCACGATGCCGCTCGGTTTCTGCGGATTCCTGAACCGCATCAGGCCTGCCTCGGGCAGCGTGTTCACCGCGATCACCCGGCCACCGGTGCGCTTCGTCCGTTCCAGCGCCGAGAGCATCCGCGGATGGTTGGTGCCGGGGTTCTGCCCGACGACGAAGACCAGGTCGGCGTTGTAGATGTCCTCAAGCTGCACGCTGCCCTTACCGATGCCGAGCGTCTGGCTGAGCGCCGAACCGCTGGACTCGTGGCACATGTTCGAGCAGTCCGGCAGGTTGTTCGTGCCGAAGGCCCGCGCGAACAGCTGGAGCAGGAAGGCCGCCTCGTTGTTGAGCCGTCCCGAGACGTAGAACAGCGCCTCGTCGGGCGATCCGAGTCCGTTGAGCTCGTCCGCGATGCCCCTGAACGCGTCATCCCAGTCGATCGGCTCGTAGTGCGTGGCTCCGGGACGTTTCACCATCGGTTCGGTCAGCCGGCCCTGCTGGTTGAGCCAGTAGTCGGACTTGCCGTCCAGCTCGTCGATCGAGTGCCGCGCGAAGAAGTCGCGGGTGACGCGGCGGGTGGTCGCCTCGTCGTTGATGTGTTTCGCGCCGTTCTCGCAGTACTCGTTCCGGTGCCGGCGCTCCGGTTCCGGCCAGGCGCATCCCGGGCAGTCAATTCCCTCGGCCTGATTGAGGTTGAGCAGGGTGAGCGCCGTACGGCGAACCGTCGTCTGCTCCAGTGAGTACTGAATCGCATGCGCGACAGCCGGCAGACCGGCCGCGTACTGCTTCGGCGGACCGGCTGTCAGGTTCTCCTGAGGATCGTCGACGGCATCCATCCGAAGTTCGTCTCCGTTCTCGTGCGACAGGCAGGATCGGGGTCGGGTACCGGAAGGGGCCTCCGGCACCCGACCCCGGACCGATGGGGACAGCTCACCCGGGCACGGGTTTCCCCACCGGTGGTTCTGCGAGCCCGGTGCGGCCCGGGGCAGGTAGCACCCGCGCGGCATCGCCGACCGTCACGACGGAACCGGTGACCAGTACGAGAGCGTCGGACGGCTGCGCCGGCAACCACGCCGCCAGCGCGCGAGCCTTGTCGAGGGCCGTCGGCACGTTGAACGCGATATGGACACGCTGTGCACCGAACACCTGGCGGGCGATCGCGGCGAGTCTCGTCGGCGGAAGGCTTCGCGGACTCGAATTCCGGGTGCAGACGGCCACGTCGACGACGGGCTCGAGTTCGCGCAGGATGTCCTCGACGTTCTTGTCCGCCATCGCAGCGATGACGGCAAAGGTCCGGCGAGGTGCGAGTTCGGTCAGGGATTCGGCCAGCGCACGGGCTCCGTGGGGATTGTGCGCGGCGTCCAGAATCACCGGCGGGTCACCTGGGCGGACGTCGAAGCGACCCGGCGACGTCACGCGGCCCAGGACGGCTTGCACCACACCGAAGTCCAGTTGCCGCCCCAACGCTGCTTCCGCCGCGACGACGGCGGAAGCAGCGTTCTCTGCCTGATGGCGGCCGTGCAACGCCAGGAACACGTTGCTGTACGTGCTGTGGAGTCCTCGTACCGAAACGACCTGGCCGCCCTCGACGACCGTCCTTCGCAGCAGACAGAAGTCCTCGCCCTCGACGACGAGTCGCGCAGCCACTTCGCGAGCACGTGCCCGAAGCACCTCCGCGACCTCCGCAGGCTGACGAGCGCTGACGGCGACGGACCCCGGCTTGATGATGCCGGCCTTCTCGCCGGCGATCGCGGCCGCAGTCGGGCCGAGATAGTCGGTGTGATCGAGGTCCACCGGGAGAACCACGGCGACCTCGGCGTCGATGACGTTCGTCGCGTCCCATCGCCCACCCATGCCGACCTCGACCACGGCGACGTCAACCGCCGCATCGGCGAACGCACGGTAGGCCATGGCCACCGTCATCTCGAAGAACGACAACGGATGGGGCATGGTCGCGTCGACGAGCTCGGCCTGTTTCCCAACGGCACTGTAGGCCGACCGGAACGCAGGCACAGCGATGACCTCTTCGGCGATGCCGATGCGTTCCCGGATGCTCGTCAGGTGTGGACTGGTGAGCCGTCCCGTGTGTTCGCCGGACGCGGCGAGCAGTGCCTCGATCATCCGGGCCGTGCTTGTCTTGCCGTTGGTCCCCGTGATGTGGACGCTGCGGAACCTGCGCTGCGGATCGCCCAGCATGCGCATCACGTTGACGATCCGATCGAGGGACGGATCGAGCTGCGTCTCCGGCCACCGCGCCAGCAGCCGCGTCTCGATTTCGCGCATCGACGGCCTGGTTGTCATCGAACTCCCCATTCCTGCGCTCGGGTCACGGGACGGGCCACCAGGTGACCGCGACCTCCGTCCAGGCGCTCCAGCTGAGCCACGCGCCACGTCTCCGTCTCGGCGATCTGGTTGAAGGTGAACAGGTGCAGACCGGCGATGTGCATGTCCTCGCGACCGAGCGTCGGCGCCGCACGACCGAGGAGTCGGAGCGGGTCATATCCACCGGGTGCGGCAATCCTGGCGAAGAGCCCGCCGTTCTTCGCCAGGAACCGGGCGGACTCGCCGACCCCGATCTTCGGTGCCATGCGCAGTAATCGGGCACGTTCGACCGGCCCGGGCAGGCCGACGAGAATCGGCAGCTGGACGCCGCGCGTACGAACGCGACGTACCCAGGACGCCAGCAAGTGTGGATCGAACGTCAGGTTGCTGACCAGCAGAGTGGCATGGCTTCGCTTGTCCCACATGGCCTGGATCGTCAGGTCGTCGTTGATGGCCGGGTGCGACTCCGGGTATCCGGCGATCCCGATCTCGGTGAACGGATGCCCCGTTCGCGTCAACTCCGCCAGCACCTGCAATGCGCAGTCGTAGGCGCCGGCCGGGTCGGCGTCTCCGCCGGGCACGAACACCTTCGTGATGCCGGCACTGTGCAACCTGCTGGTGATCTCCGCCAGTCGCCCCGGTCCGTCGATCATCCGCGCGGCAAGATGCGGCACGACGTCGTACCGCAGTTCCGCCAAACGCTCGGCGACCTGGAGCGTCGCGTCCAGCCCCTTCGACGGCGATGCCGTGACCGTGACCGTCGCTCCGCTCGGCAGACCGGCACACACCTCGTCCACGACACCCGCGGTCGGGAGAACCTCGTACCGCACCCGGCTCAACAGTGCTCGGAGTACGTCGGCACGCGTAGGTCGAGCCATCATCGGTGCCCGGCTGTCGCGATGCGCCCTGCAACCCGGACAGCCGCGGCCGCCGGGGCGACCGCATGGACGCGGACGCCCCAGGCTCCAGCCGAAGCCGCTACCGCCGCAACCGCGCTCGAGGCGTCGTCGCGATCCAGCGCCCGGTCCGGGGCGAGTCCGCCGTAATTCACGCAGTCAGCCAGGAACCGCTTGCGGGAGGCGCCGATGAGAATCGGGAAGCCGAGCGCGCACAGCGCCGGTACAGCGGCAAGCAATGCCCAGTTGTGCTCGGCGGTCTTGGCGAACCCCAACCCCGGGTCGAGCACGATGTTCTCGCCCCGGACGCCCGCGGCCGATGCCGCGTCCACTCGCCTCGTCAGTTCGTCACTGACGTCGTCGACCACGGAGTCGTAGCTGGCGAACGCGTCCATGACCGCCGAAGGCGCGCGCCAGTGCATCAAGATGCAGGGAGCTCCGGAATCAGCGAGTAGGGGCAGCATTGCGGGATCGGCCAGCCCACCGGACACGTCGTTGACCAGTTCGGCGCCGGCTTCGAGCGCTCTCTCGGCAACGCTCGCGCGCATCGTGTCCACTGACACTCTGACACCTGCACCGCTCAACGCGTCGATCACGGGGATCACCCGTCGCAGTTCCTCGGCCTCGTCCACCCGCACGGCGCCGGGCCGCGTGGACTCACCTCCGACGTCGACGAAATCCGCGCCCTGCTCGACCAGCTTCAGGCCGCGGGCGATCGCCGCGTCCGAACCGTCGTGCTGCCCGCCGTCGGAGAACGAGTCCGGAGTGACGTTCAGGACGCCGAGGACCTGGCACCGCGACGCGTGCGTGTGCTGAGCCGTCGCCGCGTCGGCGACCTGCAGCCCTCTCATGCCACCACCTCGGTACGGCGGTCGCGGCCGGCGGGGAGCTGGTTGCGCTCGGCGATCTCGACGATGTTCATCAACAGCATGGCGCGTGTCATCGGGCCGACGCCGCCCGTCGCCGGGCTGACCTTGCCGGCCACCGCGTCGACCTCGGGGTGGACGTCTCCGAGGATGCCCTCGACCGTTCGGGTGACACCGACCGAAAGGACGGTGGCCCCGGGACTGATCCAGTCGGGCCTGACGAGATGTGCCACGCCGGCCGCCGCGACGACCACCTCCGAAGCACGCGCATGGGCGGCGATGTCGACGGTTGCCTCGTGGCACAGGGTGACCGTGGCATGCTCGCTGCGGCGGGTGAGCATCAGGCCCAGCGGCCGGCCGACGGTCAGACCGCAGCCGATCACACAGAACCGCTTCCCGGTGATCTCGACGTCGTGCCGGCGGAGCAGCTCGATGATTCCCCGCGGTGTGCACGGCAGCGGGCCGGGGATCCCGAGCACCAGCTTGCCGAGGTTTGTGGGATGCAGGCCGTCGGCGTCCTTCGCAGGGTCGATCAGCTGCAGGACCCGGTGCGTGTCGACGTGCGGCGGCAACGGCAGCTGGACGATGAACCCGGTACAGGCCGGGTCCTCGTTGAGCCACCGGACCGCGGCCTCGATCTCGTCCTGCGTCGCCGACGCCGCAAGTTCCACCCGGATCGAGGTGATGCCGACATCGGCACAGTCGCGGTGCTTGCCCGCGACGTAGGCATGGCTCCCCGGGTCGTCACCGACCAGGATCGTGCCGAGTCCTGGCCGGATCCCCTGCGTACGCAGCAGAGCGATGCGCGCCGCGAGCTGTGTCTTCAGATCGCCCGCGACCTTGCGTCCGTCAATCCTTGTTGCGATGGCCACCGCACGCCCTTCCGATTCTCGTGGGACAGGCGATCAGACCGGGACGGCAGCGTTGAGCTGCCGGCGCCAGCGACCGAACAGACGTGCCTGGTTCATGCCCAGGACCCCGACGGGGACGTCGCCGCGGCGGTATACGGCCAGCAGGTTGTGACTGTCCGCCGCCCCTTCCTCGACGGTGACCGAGTCGGCTTCGATGACATGCCCGGCGAACTGGATCCGGACGTCGTACTGGTCGGACCAGAAGTAGGGGATGCCGGCCAGGCGGTCCGTGCTCGAGCCGTCCCCGCCGAGCAGGGCCGCGACGGCGATGGCCGGACGTTCCATGGCGCCGGTCCAGTGCTCGACCCGGTGCGTGCGGCCGAGCCGCTGGTCGTACCACGCTGCGCAGTCGCCGACCGCCAGCACGCCGGGGATGCCGGTGCGACCCTGGTGATCACACTCGATCCCGTTGCCGAGGGCAACGCCGGATCGGATCAGCCATTCGACGTTGGGAATCGCGCCGATGCCGACGACGACGACGTCGGCCGGTAGCAGCGTGCCGTCGACGAGCTGAACAGCCTCGACGCGACCGGTGCCGACGATGCGCTCCACACCGACGCCGCAGCGCAACGCCACTCCGTTCGCTTCGTGCAGCCCGCTCACCACGGCACCCATCTGCGTACCCAGTGGTCCGGCGAGCGGCGAAGCCATCGCCTCGACCACTGTCACGTCGAGGCCGAGCGCCTTTGCGGTCGCGGCCACCTCACCGCCGATGAAGCCGGCACCGATGACGACCAGACGCGCACCCGGCAGCAACTCCGAACGCAATGCAGCGGCGTCCTCGATCGTCCGCAGCGAATGCACGCCGGCCAGCTGCCGGGTCCCAGGCAACGCCCTGGCGCGTGCGCCGGTCGCAATGACCACCGCGTCGCTGCCGATTCGGGTGCCGTCGGCGAGGACCACCTCGCGCGTCGCCGGGTTCAGCGACACCGCGGGTGATCCGAGCAGCCAGCGCGCGTCGAGATCGTCGTCGGCCGACTCGAGCGTCAGTACGTCGGCCTCGATCTTGCCGGCCAGGAACTCCTTGGACAGCGGCGGCCGGTCGTAGGGCCGCGCCCGTTCGTCGCCGATGACCACGACCTCGCCGTCGTACCCCTGCGTCCGCAGAGCCTGCGCCGTGTACAGACCGGCGAGCGACGCGCCGACGATCGTGACGGCCCTCATGACTTCGATCCGAACGTGACGCCCGGCGGCAGGTTGGGCTGGGCGTCGGACAACTCGACGCAGATGTGATCGTCCTCGATGTGCACCGTGTGCGTGCGGATCGGCAGCTTGGCCGGCGGTGCGTCGACCGCGCCTGTCCGCAGATCGAACTTCGAGGCGTGCAGCGGGCACTCGATCTCGCAGCCCTCGAGCCAGCCGTCGGCCAGTGACGCGTCCTGGTGGGTGCAGGTGTCGTCGACGGCGAAGACCTCGCCGTCGTCGGTGTGGAACACGGCGATGGGCGGCTCGGCGTCGACGCGCAGAGCCTCTCCGGGCGGAAGTGCGGAGAGGGGACAGACTCGGATCATTTTCTCCACCTTTGATGCGAATAGCACAACGAGGCGCGCAATGCGCAACAGTTTGAGAACCGCCAGCGGCCGCTGTCAAGAGGCCGCGCGAGGTCCGGCCTGAAATCGAGGCAGGCCCTCCTGGGGTTGAGACCCCTCACCCCTGTAGGGTTGCGCTATGAGCAACGGGGAGCAGAATTCGACCGGACGAGGGAGCGCTCGCGGCGACAGCCAAGGAGGCGTGCAGTCTGTCGACCGGGCCATCACCGTGCTCGAGATCCTCGCGCGCGAGGGTCATGCGGGTGTCAGCGAGGTCGCCGCGGAGATCGGCGTACACAAGTCGACGGCGTTCCGGCTGCTCGCGGCACTCGAAGAGCGCGACCTCGTCGAACAGAACACCGAGCGCGGGAAGTACCAGCTCGCCTTCGGCATCCTCCGGCTGGCCAGCGCGATCCCGACCCGCATCGACCTGGTACACCAGGCGCAGCCGATCATGGACGCGCTCGCGCTGCAGTTCGACGAAACGATCAACCTCGCGGTGGTGCGCGAGCACTACGCGGTGAACGTGCAGCAGGCGCGCGGCTCGGCCGCCGTGGCGAGCCAGAACTGGGTCGGTCAGCTGACCCCCTTGCATGCGACGTCCAGCGGGAAGCTCCTGCTCGCATTCATGTCCGACGAGCAGCGCAATTCCATCCTCGACCGGGCGGGCCAGCCGCGGCTCACGGAGAACACCGTGACCTCACGACAGGAACTGCTCGACCAGTTGGCCGAAATCCGCGAGAACGGCTTCGCGACCGCCTTCGAGGAGCTCGAGGTCGGCCTGAACGCCGCAGCCGTCCCGATCCGCGACCACACCGGAGCGGTCGTCGCAGCGATGAGCGCCTCCGGCCCGACCTTCCGCTACGACAGGGCGCGGATCAAGGACACCGAAGCCGACCTCAGGCTGGCCGGCAGCCGCATCAGCCACCGCATGGGCTGGCTCGGCTAGACACCCCCGCCGGCCAGGCCGCCCGGTCGCCGCCGCTCACCTCATCGCTTCTCCACGGTGCTCATGCACCGGGCCGCTCGACTGCAGCTCACGCCGACGTCACTTTGTTGCGCCGATCTGTCGTGCCGTGACGCCTAAGTTTCATTTGGCGCGAACTGTTGCGAATCACACAACCCAGTCCTACAGTCGGGAAAACCCGGGCACGTGGAACCCCACTGAAGGGACTCTTCGCAATGTCAACCACCCCTGAGAATCAGTCCACGCCGGATCGCGCGGAACGCTTCCTCCGCCTGCCCGCGGACAGACCGGTGCTGGCCACGTCGGCCGCCCTGGCCCTGGGCTTCATCCTGTGGGGCATCGTCGACAACAAAGGGCTGGCCGGCGTCGCCGGCGATGCGCTGGCCTGGGTGATCAAGAGCTTCGGATGGCTCTTCGTCCTGGCGAGCGCAGGCTTCGTCGTCCTCGCGCTCGTGCTGGCCTGCAGCCGCTACGGCCGCATCCGGCTCGGCCGCGACGACGAGCGCCCCGAGTTCAAGACGGTCAGCTGGATCACGATGATGTTCAGCGCAGGCATGGGCATCGGCCTGATGTTCTACGGCGTCGCCGAGCCGCTGTCTCACCTGAGTGAGCCACCGATGGGCCTGGCCGAACCCAACAGCCAGAAGGGCGCCGAACTCGCCATGCAGTACTCGTTCTTCCACTGGGCCTTCCACCCGTGGGCGATGTACGCCGTCATCGGCCTGGCGCTGGCCTACTTCTCGTTCCGCCATGGCCGCGCGAACCTGATCAGCTCGACGTTCTTCCCCCTGCTGGGCAAGCGCTCGGAGGGCAACGCGGGGCGGGCCATCGACTCCTTCGCGATCCTCGCGACCCTGTTCGGATCGGCGACATCCCTCGGCCTCGGCGCGCTGCAGATCAACTCGGGCCTCAACCAGCTGTACGACGTGCCGAAGTCCACCCCGATCGCCATCGCCATCATCGCGCTGCTCACGCTGGCGTTCATCGTCTCGGCGGTCAGCGGTGTGCACCGCGGCGTCCAGTACCTGTCCAATCTGAACATGGTGCTCGCCGTCGCCCTGCTGTTCTTCCTCTTCGTGGTGGGACCGACGGTCTTCGTCCTCAGCACGTTCACGGAGTCGGTCGGTGACTACTTCGCCCAGATCGTCCCGATGAGCTTCCGGGCCGGCGCCTTCGGCGGGCAGGACTGGCTCGGCGGTTGGACCATCTTCTACTGGGCATGGTGGATGTCGTGGACGCCGTTCGTCGGCGCCTTCATCGCCCGGATCTCCCGGGGCCGTACGATCCGCGAGTTCGTCTTCGGCGTCGTCCTCGCTCCGAGCCTGGTCACCTTCGTCTGGTTCTCCATCCTGGGCGGCATTTCGATCAACCTGCAGCTCGGCGGCGTCAATCTGGCCGGGGCGCTGGAGCAGGGACAGGAGACGGCCCTGTTCGAACTCCTGCGTCAGTACCCGTGGTTCGCGCTCACGGCATCGGTCGTCATTCTCCTGGTGGCGTTCTTCTTCGTCTCCGGCGCGGATGCCGCCTCGCTCGTGATGGCCATGCTGTCGTGCCGTGGCTGTCGTGAGCCGCGCAACCTGGTGACGATCTTCTGGGGTGTGATGACCGGCGCTGTGGCCGGCATCCTGCTGCTCGCCGGCGGCCTGTCGGCTCTCCAGACGCTGTGCATCCTGGCCGCCTTCCCGTTCATGTTCGTGATGATCGGGGCAGCCGTCTCGCTGGTGAAGGAGCTCCGGAACGAGCCGGACCCGGCTCCGCGTCCAGGTCGCCGCACGATCAGTACCACGGTCGAGGAGCTGGACGACAAGGCGCTGTCCGCGCCGGCCAACGGCTCCACTCCGGAGACCTCGCCGACACCTGTCGGCTGAGCGTCTGACGGCCGCCGTCCGGCCGGGAGAAGGGGCCCGCCCAGGGCCCTTCTCCCGGCCTGTCCGCGTTGTCCGGACGCGACCCTCGAACGGCGCAAAGACGCCGAAATCGACCCCGGCACCCTCTTGACCTGATAGTTCCAACCAGGCACGCTGTTGCGTATCGCTCAGCTAGTTGTGTAATACGCAAAGGAGAGTTCCATGGCGCCTCTTCCCGCCGCCGGCCACGAGTACGTCCTCACCCTGACCTGTCCCGAGGCGCCGGGCATCGTCTTCGCGGTCAGCCGCTTCGTGATGACCCAGGGCGGGAACATCAGCGCCAGCCAGCAGTTCGACGACCGGCTCACCGACACCTTCTTCATGCGTGTCCAGTTCCGCGCGGAAGGGGTGACCGCCGAGTCGCTGCGTCAGGACTTCGGCGCGATCGCGAGCCAGTTCGCGATGGCCTGGCAGTTGCACGACCTGCACACGCCGACACGCACGCTGATCATGGTGTCCCGCTTCGGCCACTGCCTGAACGACCTGCTGTTCCGCACCGGCACCGGCACGCTCAACCTCGAGATCCCCGGCATCGTCTCGAACCACCGGGACTTCGAGGCCGTCGCCGACGCCAGCGGCATCCCGTTCTTCCATGTCCCGGTCACTGCGGAGACCAAGCCGGAGGCCGAGGCGCGCCTGCTCGAACTGGTGGACTCACTCGACGTCGATCTCGTCGTGCTGGCCCGCTACATGCAGGTGCTGTCGAACGAGCTTTGCGGGAAGCTGGAGGGGCGGGCGATCAACATCCACCACTCGTTCCTGCCGAGCTTCAAGGGCGCCAAGCCCTACCACCAGGCGCACACGCGCGGCGTGAAGCTGATCGGTGCCACCGCGCACTACGTGACCTCGGACCTCGACGAAGGCCCGATCATCGAGCAGGACGTCGCCCGCGTCGACCACTCGCTCGATCCTGCCGACATGACCGCCGCGGGCCGCGACGTCGAGGCTCAGGTCCTCGCCCGGGCGATCCGCTGGCACAGCGAGCACCGAGTGCTCCTCGACCGCAACCGCACCGTCGTCTTCCGCTGAGCAGGCCGTCACCCACCCCCAGAACCAAGGAGACTCATGTCCGTCACCGTCAAGGGAGTCATCGCCCGCCGCAAGGGAGCGCCGGTCGAAGTCGTCGACATCGTCGTACCAGATCCCGGCCCTGGTGAGGCCGTGGTGACGGTCCAGGCCTGCGGCGTCTGCCACACCGACCTGCACTACCGCGAGGGCGGAATCGGCGACGAGTTTCCCTACCTGCTCGGCCACGAGGCCGCCGGCGTCGTGGAGTCGGTCGGTGAGGGTGTCACCGAGGTCGCTCCGGGCGACTTCGTGATCCTCAACTGGCGTGCGGTGTGCGGCCAGTGCCGCGCGTGCGCCAGGGGAAAGCCGCAGTACTGCTTCAACACGCACAACGCCGAACAGGCAATGACGCTGAGCGACGGTACGCCGCTGTCACCCGCACTCGGCATCGGCGCCTTCATCGAGAAGACACTGGTCGCAGCAGGCCAATGCACAAAGGTCGACCCGAACGCGACAGCTTCCGCGGCCGGACTGCTCGGCTGCGGCGTGATGGCCGGTTTCGGGGCCGCGGTGACCACGGGTGGCATCGGGCGGGGCGATTCGATCGCGGTGATCGGCTGCGGTGGTGTCGGCAACGCAGCAATCGCCGGCGCCGCCCTCGCCGGGGCAGCCACCATCATCGCGGTCGACGTCGACAACCGTAAGCTCGATTGGGCCAAGGAATTCGGAGCGACCCACACGGTCAACTCCCGCGACGAGAACGCCGTCGACGCGATCCGCGCCCTGACCGGCGGCTTCGGTGCTGATGTGGTCGTCGATGCGGTCGGACGCCCGGAGACCTACGAGCAGGCGTTCTACGCCCGTGACCTGGCCGGCACCGTCGTCCTGGTCGGCGTACCGTCGCCGGACAGCGAGCTCAAGTTGCCGCTCCTGGAGGTTTTCGGGCGCGGCGGCGCACTGAAATCCTCCTGGTACGGGGACTGTCTGCCGTCACGTGACTTCCCGATGCTGGTCGACCTGGCGCACCAAGGCCGGTTCCCGCTGGCCGCGTTCATCACCGAGACCATCGCTCTCGATGAGGTCGAGGACGCGTTCGCGAAGATGCACAAGGGCGAGGTACTGCGTTCGGTGGTCGAGCTGTGAGCGGGGCCGAAATCACCCGGGTGGTGACCGCGGGCTCCTTCAGCCTCGACGGTGGCGTCTGGGACGTCAAGAACAACGTCTGGGTTGTCGGCGACGACTACGAGTGCGTCGTCATCGACGCCGCGCATTGGGCCGAGCCGATCGTCGCGGCGGTCGGCGGCCGCACCGTGCGAGCGGTCCTGCTCACCCACGCGCACAACGACCACGTCAACGCGGCACCCGAGCTGTGCGCGGCGACGGACGCTCCCTCGTACCTGCACCCGGCCGACCGGGTCCTCTGGGATCAGGTCCACGAGTCCGCCCCGGACAGGGAGATTGCCGACGGCAATGAATTCGAGGTCGCGGGAGTCACGCTGCGGGCGCTGCACACGCCGGGTCACTCGCCGGGCGCCTGCTCCTTCCACAGCCCGGAGCTGGGTGTCGTCTTCACCGGCGACACCCTCTTCCAGGGCGGGCCGGGGGCGACAGGGCGCTCGTACAGTGACTTCCCGACGATCATCGACTCGATCCGGGACAAGCTGCTCACCCTGCCGGAGGAAACGGTCGTCCACACCGGACACGGTGACGACACGTCGATCGGCGCCGAGCTCCCCGACCTCGGGGCGTGGATCGCCCGCGGTCACTAGGAAGTGCCGTCGGGGTCAACCCCAATGCCGTTCGGTCAGCGGCCAAGGACCCGTGTCAACAACCCGAGCTCAGCGCCGGGTGCCCATCAGTCGTTCGGTGGTTGGGCGTCAATGCGTTCAGTTAGCGGGCCGAGACCAAGGTCAAGAACCGAGCTCAGTCCCGTCCGCCGGCACCGCACCGTGCCGTGCCGGCGTGGCGGGCCTGAGCGCCCGGGGCACTCATCCTCACGGGGCGCACATCCCCCGGGGCCATCCCCGGGCGCCCACTTCCTACCCAGCATCTGGTGGGTCCGCCCACGAGATGCAGGGTTTGCGGCCGGGATCCGGTGGGCGAACCCCGCATCTGGTGGGTACACCCCTGGCGTTCAGTCTGCGGGAAAGAGACCAAGGTCAAGAACCGCGCTCAGTGCCGGTCGCCGGCGTCGTGCCGGTGCTGCGTGAGCGCCGGGCCGGGTCGAGATGGTGCCGATCGACAGGACGTGTACGCCCACTGCCGTCTAACGCCGTCTGCCGCACGCGGGACAGCCGGGCGCGTCGCGGGCAGTCGGCGTACACGTCCTGTCCGTCGGTACCGTCCGGTCGACCACGTACACGCTTGACAACACCCACACCGGCCTAACTGAACGGCATTGGGGTGGACGTCCGAGACGCTCGGTTGGTGACCGTGATGACGGTGGCCAACCCACACTTTCGGACGCCCACCCACCAAATGCGGGCTTGCGGGACAGCTGGTACCGGAGATAGCGCTCCAGCCGACGGCCTGACGTCTCCTGCCGGACTTGCAGATCCGGACCTTGTCCTGCTTCAGCACTCGATGACGTTGACGGCGAGGCCGCCGCGGGCGGTCTCCTTGTACTTGACCTTCATGTCCCGGCCGGTGTCGCGCATCGTCTTGATCGCCTTGTCCAGGCTCACCTTGTGGTCGCCATCGCCGTTCACTCCCAGGCGTGCGGCATTGATGGCCTTCATCGACGCGATCGCGTTCCGCTCGATGCACGGAATCTGCACCAGGCCGCCGACCGGGTCGCAGGTCAGGCCCAGGTTGTGCTCGATGCCGACCTCGGCCGCGTTCTCGACCTGGGCCGGCGTACCGCCGAGCACTTCGGCCAGACCACCGGCGGCCATCGAGCAGGCCGACCCGACCTCACCCTGGCAGCCCACCTCGGCGCCCGAGATCGACGCGTTCAGCTTGAACAGGATGCCGATTGCGGCCGCGGTCAGGAGAAACCGGACGATGCCGTCGTCGTCCGCGCCAGGCACGAAATGCACGTAGTAATGCAGAACGGCCGGAATGATGCCCGCGGCGCCGTTGGTCGGTGCGGTGACGATCCGTCCGCCGGCCGCGTTCTCCTCGTTGACAGCGAGCGCGTAGAGGTTCACCCAGTCGACGACGTGTAGCGGGTCGTCGTACCCCTTGCTCGAGAGCTCGCGGTACAGGCCCGGGGCGCGTCGCCGTACCTTGAGGCCGCCGGGAAGGACGCCGTCCCGGTGGAAGCCTCGTTCGACGCACGCGGTCATCACGGACCACAGGTGCAGCATGCCGGCCCGGATCTCGTCCTCGGTGCGCCAGGCCTGCTCGTTGGCGAGCATGACGTCGCTGATCGAAAGCTGTTCGCGTGCGCAGATCTCGAGCAGTTCCGCACCCGTTCCGAACGGGAACTTGACCAGCGTCTCGTCCAGAACGACCCGGTCCGCGCCGGTGGCCTCCTCGTCGACGACGAAGCCGCCGCCGACCGAGTAGTACGTCCGGGAGTCCAGTTGTACGCCGGCGCGGTCGAACGCCGCGAAGGTCATCCCGTTCGGATGGGCCGGGAGACTCCTGCGCCGGTGCATGACCAGGTCGGTGTCGACGTCGAACGCGACCGGGTGCGTGCCGTTCAGGAGCAATCGGCCGGTCTCCCGGATCTCACCGATCCGGCCGTCGGCGCGATCGGTGTCCGTGGTCGCCGGGTCTTCGCCTTCGAGGCCGAGTACGACGGCCTTCGGCGAACCGTGACCGTGTCCGGTCGCGCCGAGGGAGCCGAAAAGCTCCGCCCGGACACGACGGACGCCGGCCAGCTGCCCGGAGTCGGCGAGCGTCGATGCGAACCGCTTCGCGGCGCGCATCGGCCCGACGGTGTGCGACGACGAAGGACCGATACCGATCGAGTAGAGGTCGAACGCCGAGAGCGCCATCAGGAGCCGCTCTGGTCCCATGGAGCGAATTCCTCCATGGCGTCGCGCAGCCAGCTTTCCACGTACGGCGCGAACGAGGACCGCGGCAGGATCCGGAACAACGTCTCGTCGACCTTCCAGAGCAGAACAGGAACGCGGGCGAGCGTGGTCGAGACGGCCGTGTCGTCGGCAAGGACGCGAGGATGCAGGTCGACGGGACAGCCCTTCTCGAGGACCTTCCGTGCGTTGACCCCGGCGAGCTCGAAGACCGCTCTGTTCGCGGACAGGTCGACCACGGCTGCGTGCGCGTCGACCGTGGCGGCACGGAGATCGGCGACGAGCGATCTCGTCTCGGCCTCGGAGACGAAGAGCCATTCGTCAGGCCCCAGCCACAGCACCGAGTGCGCGCCGTTTCGGGTGACCACGCCGCACTGTCGCGGCAACGCCGCACCCAGGACGCCCTCGATACTTCGTGCACCGTCGGAGTCCGGATCGACCCGAAGGCCCGCCATGCTGACGAACGGCGTCTCCAGCGGGCTGCGTCGCAGCAGGGTCAGGTCAGCCATCTCGCTTCGTCCCTTCGGGGTCGTAGAGCACAGGCGAGGTCACCTCGACCTCGACGAGCCGGTCGCCCACCGGCGACACCAGCACGTCTCCGATGCGATCCCGTCCGCCCTTGACCAGGGCGAGCGCGAACGGACGTTCCAGCGCCGCGCTGTGGTAGCTGGACGTGACGTGGCCGAGCATCGGGACGGGAGACGGGCCGTCAAGGACGCCGTCCGCCGCGGCCACCACCTGGCTGCCTTCCGGGAGCCGCGTGGTGCGGTCGACAGGCAGCAGGCCGACCAGGTGCTTGCGATCGGCGCGCTGGCTGTCCGCCCGAGCGTGCGAGCGCCGCCCGATGAAGTGCTTCTGCTTCGAGACGATCCACTCCATCCCGGCGTCCTGCGGCGTCACCGTGCCGTCGGTGTCCTGCCCGACGATCGGATACCCCTTCTCGGCGCGCAGGACGTGCATCGTCTCCGTGCCGTACGGCGTGATGCCGAGATCCTGCCCCGCCGCGTAGACCTCCTCCCACACCTGCGCGCCGTACCAGCCGGCCACGTTGATCTCGAAGGCGAGTTCCCCGGAGAACGAGATCCGGCAGATGCGGGCGCGGATCCCCGAGGCGAGAACGGTCTCGCGGTATGTCATGAAGGGGAACGCCTCGTTCGACACGTCCAGCCCGGGCGCGACCCGCGCGACGACCTCGCGGGACCTCGGTCCCACGACGGCCACGGTCGACCATTGCTCGGTCACCGACGTGCAGTACACCTTCAGCTCGGGCCACTCCGTCTGCAGCCACTCCTCGAGCCACTCCAGTACGGCGGCCGCGCCACCGGTCGTGGTCGTCATGAAGTACCGGTCGTCGGCGAGCCGCAGGGTCACCCCGTCGTCGAAGATCATCCCGTCGGCTCTGCACATGACGCCGTACCGCGCGGAGCCGACCGGCAGCTTCTTGAAGGCGTTGGTGTAGACGCGGTTGAGGAACTCGCCCGCATCCGGACCCTCGATCTCGATCTTGCCGAGAGTGGAGGCGTCCATCATGCCGACGCCGGTCCGGGCGGCACGGCATTCGCGCTCGACCGCGGCGTCGAGATCCTCGCCGGGCCGCGGGTAGTACCAGGGACGCAGCCACTGGCCGACTACCTCGAACTCCGCGCCTGCCGCCACGTGCCTGTCGTGGATCGGGGTGATCCGCCGTGGGTCGAACAGCTCTCCGCGTTCCCGTCCGGCGAGGGCGGTGAACGAGACCGGAGCGTACGGCGCGCGGTAGGTCGTGGTGCCGATGCTGCCGATCTCCACGGCGCCGAGAGCCTCCGCGATGACGCCGATCGCGGTGATCCCGGACGTCTTGCCCTGGTCCTGACCGGTACCGATCGAGGTGTAGCGCTTGACGTGCTCGACGCTGCGCATACCTGCGCCGGTCGCTCGCCAGACGTCCGCGACCGTCTGGTCGCGCTGGAGATCGACGAAGTGCTCGTCCCACTCACCGGGTTCACCGTCGATGCCGGCGATCAGCCAGAGCTTCCGGGTCTCACCCGCCGTGACCTGGCGGCCCACGCCGCCGATGTCGAGCGCCGCGACCGCGAACCCGGCGGCCGTCGCGGCTTCGGCGCCGGCCGCCGCGCCCTCACGCAGCCCTTCGTCGAGCGTGAAGGTGCCGCGCGCGGAGCCCACCACGCGTTGGTTCTTCACCGCGCTGTCGGGTACGAAGGCTGCCAGCGCGTCGTCCCAGCGCAGCGTGCCCTGACGCTGGCTGTGCAGGTGCACCACCGGGCTCCAGCCGCCGGAGACAGCCAGCACGTCGACGTCCAGCGTCTCCGAGTACGCGACCTCGTCGTCCTCGCCGAGCTTGCCGACGTCGACCTTCACGAGGAGACCGGTGACAGGGTCGCCCTCCGCCCGCTCCACTGTGCTGCCCGGAACGACTCGCACTCCGCACGCCGCGACCTCGGCCGCCCGCACGGAGTCTCCCACCCGGGCGTCCAGCACCGCGACGACTTCCACGCCGGCCGAGACGAGGTCCTCGACCGTGTCGTAGGCGCTGTCGTTCGTCGTCGCGACGACCACCCGACGTCCGGGCGCGACGGCGTACCGGTTGAGGTACGTCCGGACCGCGCCCGCCAGGAGCACTCCCGGGGTGTCGTTGCCCGCGAAGACCAGCGGCCGCTCGTGCGCGCCGGTCGCCAGCACGACCTGGCCGGCCCGGATGTGCCACACCCGCTGCCGCGACACACCGGGACCCTGCGGAGCCGGTCCGGACCGGTCTTCGACCGCGAGGACGTAGTTGTCGTCGTAGGAGCCGAAGGCCAGTGTCCGCGTCAGGACGGTCACCTCCGGCTCGGCCTCGAGTACGGTGCCCGCCTCGGCAACCCACTCGACAGCGGGCTTGCCGTCCACCAGCTCAACGCTTGCCGAGAGCAACGAACCGCCGAGTTCCGGCTGCTCGTCGAGGAGGATGACCCGCGCTCCGGAGCGTGCCGCCGACAGCGCCGCCGCAAGGCCCGACGGACCGCCGCCGACGACCAGTACGTCGGTGTGCACGAACTTCTTGTCGTACGTCGCCAGATCGGGATCGGGATCGAGTACGCCGAGCCCGGACAACGTCGATGCGTTGAATCCCTCGACAAGCCGGCGAATCGTCGCCGGCACCATCGGCTCGGACTGCTCCCCACCGACCTGGAGCAGTGCGTTCGGCTCCTCGGGACCGGCCGCGACGATGCCCCGCGGACGGCCGCGGTAGATCGAGTCACCGACGCGGATGCGCCCGTTGGCGAGCAGTGCGGATGCCACGGTGTCACCGGGGTGGCCGGTGTAGTCGACCCCGTCGACCGTGAAGGTCAGCACGGTGCTTCGATCGATCCTGCCGCCGCTGGGAAGCCGGTGGGACTGGCCGCTCATGCCTGACCTCCTGATGCGACATCGGGTCGCGGGTCGGTAGCGGTGTAGACGGCCAGGACCTCGTAGGTCCGGGTGTCGCGGATGACGTTGAACCACCGCCGGCAGCCGATGGTGTGCGACCACCTCTCGGCGAACGGGCCCTTCGGGTTGTCTCGGAAGAACAGGTACTGCGCCCACTCCTGGTCGGTCAGCGCACTCGGGTCCTCGGGATAGGGGACATGTGCCTGGCCGCCGTAGTGGTACTCGGTCTCGTCCCGCGGTCCGCACCACGGGCACTTCAGCTGCAGCATCGCAGTGCTCCTTCTCGGGTCAGTGGGCGACGCCGGCCGCGCCGTGTTCGTCGATGAGGGCACCGGTGGTGAACCGCTCGAGGCCGAACGGCCGGTTCAGCTCGTGCGGCTCACCGGTGGCCATCGTGTGGGCCATCACCCAGCCGGCGGACGGCGTCGCCTTGAAGCCTCCGGTGCCCCAGCCGCAGTTGACGTACAGGTTGTCCACCGGCGTGGGGCCGATGATCGGCGAGGCGTCCGGGGAGACGTCCACGATTCCGCCCCAGGTCCGCAACAAGTGCGCCCGGCCGAAGATCGGGAACAGCTCCAGGGCGGCCGCCATCTGGCGTTCGATGACGTGGAACGAGCCGCGCTGGCCGTACCCGTTGTAGGTATCCACGCCCGCGCCCATGACGAGCTCGCCCTTGTGCGCCTGGGACACGTACACGTGAACGTAGTTGGACATGACGACCGTCGGATGGACGGGCTCGTACAGCTCGGAGACCAAGGCCTGTAGCGGGTGCGACTGGACCGGCAACCGGAAGCCCGCCTTCTCGGCGAGCACGCTGCTGTGTCCCGCCGCCACCAGGCCGACTTTGCCGGCGTTGATCCGGCCACGCGTGGTGTCGACCCCGACGACGCGGTTGCCGTCCTTGACGAAGTCAGTGACCTCGCAGTTCTGGATGATGTCTACGCCCATCGAGTCGCAGGCCCGGGCGAAGGCCCAGGCAACGTGGTCGTGCTTGGCGATCCCGGCCCGCGGCTGGAACGTCGCACCGAGCACCGGGTAGCGCATGTCCGGCGAGACGTTGATGATCGAGCAGACCTTCGCGACCTCGTCGGGCTCCAGCCACTCGGCGTCCACCCGGTTGAGCCGGTTCGCCTCCACCCGCCGTACCGAGTCGCGAACGTCTTGGAGCGTGTGCGCGAGGTTCAGCACACCGCGCTGGCTGAACAGGAAGTCGTAGTCCAGCTCGGCCGGCAGCTGCTCCCACAACTTGAGCGCGAACTCGTAGATCGCCGCACTCTCGTCCCACAGGTAGTTGGACCGGATGATCGTGGTGTTACGGGCCATGTTGCCGCCCGCGAGCCACCCCTTCTCCAGTACGGCGATATTGGTCAGACCGTGGTTGGTGGCCAGGTAGTACGCCGTGGCGAGGCCATGACCGCCACCTCCGACGACGACGGCGTCGTACGACGACTTGGGATTCGGGTCCCGCCACAGCCAGGCGGGATGCTCCGGAAGCAGCTTGGCCATTCAGCCCTCCTGTGGCGGGTACAGCGGGAACTTGGATGCGAGGGTCTCGACCCGGGTGCGGAGTTGGGCGAGCTGGTCCGCCTCGCCGGAGCCGGCCAGCGCGGTCGCGATGATGTCCGCGACCTCTTCGAAGGCAGCGCCGTCGAAGCCGCGGGTCGCCAGCGCCGGCGTACCGATCCGAAGGCCCGACGAGACCATCGGTGGGCGCGGGTCGAACGGTACCGCGTTGCGGTTGACGGTGATGCCGATGGCATGCAGGCGGTCCTCGGCCTGCTGCCCGTCGAGCGCCGAGTCGCGCAGGTCGACGAGGACCAGGTGGACGTCGGTGCCGCCGGTGAGAACCGAGATGCCGGCGTCGGTGACGTCGGGATCGAGCAGCCGGCGCGCGATCAGCTGCGCACCCTCGAGCGTGCGCTCCTGGCGATCGCGGAACTCCGCCGACGCCGCCATCTTGAAGGCCACCGCCTTGGCCGCGATCACGTGCTCGAGCGGGCCGCCCTGCTGGCCCGGGAAGACCGCGGAGTTGATCTTCTTCGCCAGTTCGGCCGTGCTCAGGATGACGCCGCCGCGCGGGCCGCCGAGCGTCTTGTGCGTGGTGGTCGTGACGACATCGGCGTACGGCACCGGGCTCGGGTGCAATCCGACGGCGACCAGACCGGCGAAGTGGGCCATGTCGACCATCAGGTACGCGCCTACCAGGTCCGCGATGCGGCGGAACTCGGCGAAGTCGAGCTGCCGCGGGTACGCCGACCAGCCGGCCACGATCAGCTTCGGACGGTGCTCGAGGGCCAACCGTTCGACCTCGGTCATGTCGATCCGGAAGTCGTCGGCCGAGACCTGATACGGGACGACCTTGTAGAGCTTGCCGGAGAAGTTGATCCGCATGCCATGCGTGAGGTGCCCGCCGTGAGCCAGGTCGAGGCCGAGGATGGTGTCGCCCGGGTCGAGCAGCGCGAACATCGCGGCCGCGTTCGCCTGGGCGCCCGAGTGCGGCTGGACGTTCGCCGCCTCGGCGCCGAACAGTGCCTTGATCCGGTCGATGGCGAGCTGCTCGACCACATCCACGTGCTCGCAGCCACCGTAGTACCGGCGGCCCGGGTAACCCTCGGCGTACTTGTTGGTGAGCACGGAACCCTGAGCTTGCATGACCGCGCGTGGCGCGAAGTTCTCCGAGGCGATCATCTCCAGCGTGGTCTGCTGGCGGAGCAGTTCGCGCTCGACGGCGGCGGCGATCTCCGGGTCGAAGTCCGCCAGGCTACGGTCGAGGACCGCCTCGGGCGATGCGGTTGTGTTGATCGTCATCAGGTTCTCCTTCAGGCGCGCGGCTTGAGCGAGTCGAGGACCCAGTTGTGGAACTCGGCGATGTGGTGCTCGCTGGGCACCAGCACCCCGCCGTCGGCGTAGATGCGCGAGTCGGTGGCGGCCTGGCAACGCTCGCAGGCGTCGAAGTCCTGCTGGTTGACCCGGTGGAAGAGCTCGACGGACTTGGTCAGGTCTTTGCCCTCAGCAACGACGTCCGGGAGGTACAGCCAGTCGCACTCGACGATCGTGTGGCCGGGGGCGAGCGGGAACATCCGGTGGATGATCACATGGTCCGGCACCAGGTTCACGAAGACCTGCGGGCGGATCGTGACGGCGTAGTAGCGGCGGTCCTGGTCCTCGGAGACTCCCGGGATCCGGTCGAGACCCTTCGAGCCGTCGACGGTGAAGCCCTTGACGTCCTCGCCGAACAATGCACCGTGGCCGACGAAGTACTGTGCGGCGAACCCGTCGGCGAACTCCGGCAGGACCTCGGTGAGCTCCGGGTGAATGGTGGCGCAGTGGTAGCACTCCATGAAGTTCTCGATGATGAGCTTCCAGTTGGCCTTCACGTCGTACGTGATGCGCCGGCCCAGTTCGAGACTCTCCACGCCGTAGTGCTCGAGCGACTCGACGTCGCCGAGGCGGGTCCGCACCGCGCCGACGACGGTTTCGTCGAACGACGGCGCTTCGTCTGCCAGGCAGACCCAGACGTAGCCCAGCCATTCGCGGACGTGGACCTTGCGCAGGCCGTACTCGACGCGGTCGATATCCGGCATCTTGGTCAGGTTCGGGGCGGCCACCAGCTTGCCGTCGAGGTCGTAGGTCCACGCGTGGTAAGGGCATTGGAAGGCGCGCTGGGTCTCTCCGGCGTCCTCGGTGCAGAGCTTGGCGCCGCGGTGCCGGCAGATGTTGAAGAACGCGCGCGCCTCGCCCCGGCGTGAGCGGGTGATCAGGATGCTCTCGCGGCCGATCTGGACGGTCCGGAAGGCCCCCGGCTTCGCGATGTCACCCGAGCGGACCGCGCAGAACCACAGCTGCTCGAAGATGAGTTCCTGCTCGCGCGCGAAGAGCTCAGGATCCGAGTAGGCGGATCCCGGCAGGGTCGGCAGGAAACTCTCCGGGAGGGTCTTGTTCTCGGTGACGGTCATGTACAGCTCCTTGCGCGAAGAATCAGACGGTGGATCGGGGTGCGGTCAGCCGCGGAGGCGGGTCATCTTCGGGTCGAACAGCGGCTCGGCCGCGACGACGGCCCGGACCCGGCGATCGAAGTAGCCGATCTCGACCGGAGTCCCGGGATCGGCGGCGTCGGCCGGCAGCCACGCGTAGGCGATGCCCTTGCCGATCGTGTAGCCGTAGGCGGCGCTGGTGACGTACCCGGCCGGGCGACCGTCGACGAAAACCGGCTCCTTGCCCATGACAACGGCGACCGGGTCGTCGATCGTCAAGCAGGCAAGGGTTCTGGTCCGGTTCTCCTGGCGACGGAGCAGCGCGTCCCGGCCGATGAAGTCACCCTTGTCGAGTTTCACGGCGAAGCCCAGACCGGCCTCGTACGGGTCGTGCTCGAAGGTCATGTCGGTGCCGAACGACCGATAACCCTTCTCCAGGCGGAGGCTGTTGAAGGCCCCGCGGCCGGCGGCAACGAGACCGTGCTCCTGGCCCGCCTGCCAGATCGTGTCCCAGAGACGTAGGCCCAGGTCGGCCGTCGTGTAAAGCTCCCAGCCGAGCTCACCGACGTACGAGAGACGCATCGCGGTGACCGGGACGTTGCCGATGCTGAAGCGGGCCGCGCGGAAGTACTTCAGGCCGTCGTTGGTCAGGTCGGCATCCGTGAGCTTGCTGAGGACATCGCGGGCCTTCGGTCCCCACAGGCCGATGCAGCACGTGCCCGGCGTGATGTCGGTGATGACGACCGAGCCGTCGCCAGGCAGGAAGCGGTTGAACCAGTCCTGGTCGAGAGCACCATTGGCACCGACCTGGTACTCGTTCGCACCGAGACGCGCGATCGTGACGTCACTGCGGATGCCGCCGTCGACATCGAGCAGCAGGGAGTAGCCGACCGAGCCGACGGACCTGTCGACGTTGCCTGTCGAGAGGCGCTGCAGGAACGCGGTCGCGCCGGGACCTGTGACCGAGAGGCGCTTGAGCGCGGTCATGTCGTACATCGCGACGCGTTCGCGCGTCGCCAGGGCCTCGGCGCCGGCCACCGGTGACCAGTACTTCGCGGCCCAGTCGTTCGGCTGCGGTACGTCGTACCGCTCGAGCAACGGCTGGTTGGCCTCGTACCACTGCGGGCGCTCCCAGCCGGTGGCCGGCAGGAAGTACGCGCCGAGCTCCTGCTGCCGGGGGTAGAACGGCGAGGTACGGACCGCGCGCGGCGAGTCCATCGGCTGCAGCGGATGCAGGATGTCGTAGACCTCGACGAAGTTCTGGCAGTCGCGCTCGAGGACGTACTCCGGGGCGAGCTGGAACTTCTCGAACCGGTTCAGGTCGCACTCGTGCAGGTCGAAGCTCTCGCTGTATCCGTTCGCGAGCCACTCGGCCATGGCCCGGCCGACGCCGGCGGAGTGGGTCACCCACACCGCCTCCGCGACCCAGAAGCCGGGCACCTCCGGTGATTCGCCGAGCAACGGCATGCCGTCCGGCGTGAAGGAGAAGATGCCGTTGATCCCCTCCTCGATCTTGGTCTCCGCGGCCGGCGGGAGCAGCGCCTGCGTCTCGTCCCAGGCCGGAGCGAAGTCGTCGGGGGTGAAGTCGAGGACGGAGGGCATCACCTCGGCGTCCTTGACGGAGAGCAGGTCGTTGGCGTCGATCGGCATCGGGCGGTGGCCGTAGTAGCCGATGCCGAGCTGGTCGTACCGGTCGCGGTAGTACAGGTCCGCGTCCTGGTGCCGGAGGATCGGGCGGATCGCCTCCTCGGTCTGGCCGGACAGCGCCGGGATCGGGCCGGTCCACGCCAGCTGATGAGCCAGCGGCGTCAGCGGAAGGGTCATGCCGACCAGCGCCGCGACCTTCGGACCCCAGATGCCCGCGCAGCACACGACCACCTCGGCCGGGATCTGGCCGTGGTCGGTGTCGACGCCGGCGACCCTGCCGTCCTCGACCGCGATACCGGTGACCTCGTGGCGCGGCCGGAACCGCACGCCCCGGCTCTTCGCCCGCTCGATCTGCGCCTCGACCGCCCACAGTGCCTTGGCCAAGCCGTCGGTCGGGCAGTGCAGTCCGCCGAGCACCCGCTCGCGATCGACCAGCGGGTGCAGCTCGACGCACCGATCCGCGTCCACGACCTCCGCCTCGATGCCCCAGGAGGTGAGCCAGCCGTGCCGGCGGTGGATCTCGGCCAGGCGCTCCGGCGTCGTCGCGACCTCGAGGCCGCCGACCTGGAGGAAGCACGACTGTCCCTCGTGCTCGAGCGAAACGAACTTCTCGACCGTGTAGCGCGCAAGGTCGGTCAGGACCTTGGAGCCGCTGGCCTGGAAGACCAGCCCAGGGGCGTGCGAGGTCGAGCCGCCGGTGGCCGGCAGGTCGCCCTGGTCGACCACGGTGATGTCCGTCCAGCCGAGTGCGGACAGCTCGTCCGCGAGGGCCGCTCCCACGACTCCGGCACCAATGATGACCGTTCGGCGTCCGACCATACTGAAGCCTCCTGTTGCGTATCCTGCACTCAATTGCGACACAAGCAACAATGCAGCCGGCCCTGTGAGGTCGTCAAGACCTCCGGCAACCAAAGTTTTAAGCCTAGGCTTGTTGCGTATTGCGCGATACATTGCGCAAATGAAGACGGTGCCGCACGTCGTCGTGGTGGACCACTACGACTCGTACACCTGGAACCTCGTTCATCTGCTGGCCGCCGTGACCGGCGTACTGCCGGCGGTCGTGCAGCACGACCGGACGTCGGCCCGGCACGTCCTCTCGTTCGACGGCGTCGTCCTCTCGCCCGGACCCGGGCATCCGGACGTGGACGCCGACTTCTCCGTCGGCAAGGAAGTCGTCCGGGCCGCGACCGTTCCCGTCCTCGGCGTGTGCCTCGGCATGCAGGGTCTGGTGACCTCGTACGGCGGGACGGTCGAGCGGATTCCCCCGGCGCACGGCAGCGTCGCGACCCTCGAGCATGACGGCAGCCGGCTGTTCGCGGGCATTCCGTCGCCGTACTCGGTCGTCCGGTACCACTCGCTGGCGGCGACTCGAATCACGCCGGAGCTGACCGTCACCGCGTCCTGCGACGATCCGCACGCGGGCAGGGTCGTCATGGGCGTGCAGCATCGTTCGCTGCCACTCTACGGTGTCCAGTTCCACCCCGAGTCCGTGCTCAGCGAGTTCGGGACGCGGCTGATCGCCAACTTCATCGGCACACCATGAACGTCGCGTGCTTCACCGACATGGCAGCCCGGCGCGAACGGTGCTTCTGGCTGGACGGTGGCGCCGCGCGTCCGTGGTCGGGCAATCGCTCTTTGCTCGGCTGGCTCGGCGATGACGACACCTCGATCACCTACCGGGCAGCCCGCCGGGAAGTGACCCGTCATGCCGGCGGTACGGCGAGAGTCGTCGGAACGGATGTGTTCGCGGTCCTCGAGCAGGAACTGGCCTCGGGCAAAGACGGCCTGTGGGTCGGGTACTTCGGCTATGCCTGCAGATCGGATCTACCCGCCCTCACCGACGTCGACTCGGTGATGCCCGACGCCGTGTGGATGCACACCCGGAACATCCAGGTGGTCGAGCACGCAGGCATCACCAGCCCCGCACCTCGTGGACTCCCTCCGACCGACCCGGTCGTGCCTGACTGGTACGCCGCGGCGTTCGCCGCCGTACAGGAGCACCTGCACGCCGGCAACAGTTACGAGGTCAACCTGACGTACCGCGCCGACTTCGCCGCCGGCCTCTCGCCGGTCGACGCCTATCTACGGCTGCGCCGGCTCAACCCCGCGCCGTACGCCGGCTTCATCCAGCATCAGGGGCACTGGCTGCTCAGCTCGTCACCCGAGCGGTACGCGACCATCGACGCCGGCCGGCACATCGAGACCCGGCCCATCAAGGGCACCACGCCGCGTGGCACGTCCCCTGCCGACGACGAGCGGCTGCGCCGGCTGCTCGTGCGGGACCCGAAGTTCCGGGCCGAGAATCTGATGATCACCGACCTGCTCCGCAGCGACCTGAGCATGGTTTGCCGGCCCGGGACCGTCGAGGTACCCGACCTCATGCATGTCGAGTCCTACCCCTCTGTACACCAACTGGTCTCCACCGTGCGAGGGCACCTGCGTGACGACGTCAGCACTGTCGGCGCCCTGCGCGCGTTCTTCCCCGCCGGCTCGATGACCGGCGCCCCGAAACAACGAACGATGGAAGTGATCCGTGAAGTCGAGGCAACGCCACGCGGTGTCTATGCGGGGGCCTTCGGATGGATCTCCGGCGACGGCAGAGCCGACCTCGGAGTCGTGATCCGTAGCCTTACCACCAGCGGCGACGGCATGTGGCAACTCGGAACCGGCGGCGGCATCACCGTGCAATCCGATCTGAAGGAGGAATATGCCGAAGCCACGTGGAAGGCAGAACGCCTGGTGGCTTCACTAGGCTCGACGGAGTGAGTGTTCCTGGGGCGCATCCGCGGGCCGGACGCCCGAATCGAGCGTGTCCTGATGTAGTGCTGCGGGTTCGCAGCCGAATCCCTTGTAGGCAAGGCTATCTCAGCTCGGCTGACGTCTTCCCGAGGAGGCGGCGGGCGACGATGAGTTGCTGGATCTGCTGGGTGCCTTCGAAGATGTCGAGGATCTTGGAGTCTCGGGCCCACTTCTCGAGGAGGTGGTTTTCGGAGTAGCCGAGGGGGGCGGTGAGTTCTACGCAGCGGAGGGTGATGTCGTTGGCGGTGCGGCCGGCTTTGGCCTTGGCCATGGAGGCCTGGAGGGAGTTGGGTCTGCCGTTGTCGGCCATCCAGGCGGCTTGCAGGGTCAGCAGGTAGGCGGCCTCCCAGTCGGCCTCCATCGCGAGGTACGACGCTGCCGCGGCCGGCTGGCGGTGGACCGGGCGGTCGTAGTCGACCTCCACCCCGGCCCCGGCGAGCAACTCCCGGGTGAGCTCCATCGAGGCACGGGCCACGCCGACGGCCATCGCGGCGACCAGGGGACGGGTGTTGTCGAAGGTCTGCATGACGCCGGCGAAGCCTTTGCCGGTGTCGATCTCGGGTGAGCCCAGCAGGTTGCCGGCGGGCACCCGGCAGTTCTCGAAGCGGATCGTGGCCGTGTCCGAGGCGCGGATGCCGAGCTTGTGGTCCAGCCGTTCGACCGTCATCCCGGGCGTACCCTTCGGTACGACGAACGACTTGATCGCCGCGCGGCCGAGCGACTTGTCGAGTGTCGCCCACACCACGACCGCGTCGCAGCGGCCGCCCGCGGTCACGAAGATCTTCTCGCCGTCCAGCAGGTACGAGTCGCCGTCGAGGCGCGCGGTCGTCCGGATGCTCGCCGAGTCGGATCCGCAGCCGGGCTCGGTGATCGCCATCGCGGCCCAGACGCCGTCGAAGCGGCGTAACTGCTCGTCCGATGCCACCGACGCGATCGCGGAGTTGCCGAGTCCCTGCCGCGGCATCGACAGCAGCAGCCCGACGTCACCCCAGCACATCTCCATGATCGACAGCACGGACGACAGGTTGGATCCGTTCACGACCCCGTCGGCGGCGTCCGCCGGACGGCGTACCCCGCCCGCGCCGGCGCCCGAACCGGTGCCCGAGGCACCTAGTCCGTCGACCATCGCGGCGAGCATGTCCAGCTCGACCGGGTAGGCGTGCTCGGCCAGGTCGTACTTGCGCGAGTTCGGCCGGAGCATCTCCGCGGCGACCTGGTGCGCCTGGTTGACGAAGGCCCGGAACTTGCGAGGTGTCTCGAGGTTGATCATCAGACCAGCACCCCACCTTCCATCACGCCGATCGCCCGCAGATCGCGGTACCACCGCTCCACCGGATGGTCCTTCACGAACCCGTGCCCACCGAGGAGTTGTACGCCGTCGGTCCCGATCTGCATGCCCTTGTCCGTGCACAACCGCCGGGCCAGCGCGACCTCACGAGCGAACGGGAGCCCCTGCTCGGCCCGCGATCCGGCCCGGTAGGTGACCAGCCGCATGCCTTCCAGCTCGATGCCGATGTTCGCCACCATGAACGCGACCGACTGCCGGTGACTGATCGGCTCACCGAAGGCCGTCCGGGTGTTCACGTACGGCGTGACGTAGTCCAAGACAGCCTTCGCCGTGCCGAGAGACAGCGCGCACCACCCCAGCCGGGACAGCCGCACACACGCGGCATAGTCCTCGAACGTCCCCAACTGCACTGCCGGGACGTCCTCGAGGATCACCCGGCTCAGCGACGCCGCTCGCAGGCCCATCGCCGGCTCGGCCTCGATCGTCACGCCCGGATGGCGGGACTCGACCAGGAACAACGCCGGCCCCTGCTCCCCCACCTGAGCCGCGATCACGAGCAGTTCAGCGTCGGCGCCACGCGGAACCAGCGACTTCATCCCGGTCAGACGACCACGATCCCAGCGGGTCCGCAGGGTGAACGGATCGAACAACGGCCGTGGCTCGAGGATCGCCAACGCGGCCGCCGGCACCGACGAGCCGGTGAACGCCGGCAGGTACGTCGCCTGCTGCGTCTGGTCACCCCACAGCGAGATCGCCGTACTCACCGCCGCAGGCGCCAGGCACGCGACCGCCTGGCCCAGATCGCCGTGCGCCATCGCCTCGGAGACCAGCACTCCGGTCATCGCGGACCGCTCGGTGACGATGCCGCCGAGATCCTCCGGTACTTCGATCAGGCTCAGCCCGAGCTCGGCCGACTGCTCGATCACCTTCGGGTCGGTCGCGCAGGCCGTGTCCGCGTCGGCCGCGGCGGGACGCAGGACCTCGGCGGCGAACTCCCTGACCACCTCGACGACCATCTGCTGGTCCTCGGTCGGAGTCAGGTCGAACCGGCCGGTGCCCTTCGCCGCCGGCAGCCGCGACGGCTGCGCGTGCTTGGCCGCGGCGGTGAAGCTGCGGGTCAGCGCGCCGGCCGTCCGGAACCCGGTGCGGGTGGCCTCGAAGACTGCCCGCTCGGTCTGCTTCCGCAATCCGAGCCGGTCGATCGCCCGCGAGTTCGCCAGCCGGTTCAGCAGCGCCACCCCGACCCCGATCGCGTCCCGCCGGCCCTTGGTCCGTTCCTGGCGGCTCATACCGCCACTGTAAACCGAAGTTACAACCCAGGTCACGTGACCCAGACCACTACCATCCCTGCATGCCCTCGAACGAGTCGGACGACCGAACCAAGGCGCTGGCGGATCGCCTGCTCCGGCACGCCGGCGCGGCCCTGGAGATCTACACGATCTACGTCGGCGAACGGCTCGGCCTGTACAAGTCCCTGGCCGAGCAGGGCCCAGCGACCTCGGTCGAGCTGGCGGCCCGCACGGGCACCGCGGAGCGCTACATCCGCGAGTGGCTCGAGCACCACGCCGCCTGCGGGCTCCTCGACGTCGACGACACCGGCGCGGCACCCGACGTACGCCGGTACACGCTGCCGGCCGACCACATCCCGGTCCTCGCGGATCCGGACGACGTTCGCTACCAGGCCCACCAAGGCGTGGAGATCGCTCGCGCCGGGCGCGCGCTGCCCGATCTCGTCGAGGCGTTCCGGACCGGCGATGCCCCGCCTCCGCTCGCCTGGGAGCCGGAAGGCCGGGCGGAGTGGAACCGGCCGCTGTTCCTGAACCTGCTGGCCAAGGAGTGGCTGCCGGCGATCCCGGAGATCGACCGTCGGCTCCGTTCGGACCCAGCGGCCCGCGTGGCCGACATCGCCTGCGGAACCGGGTGGGCGGCCATCGCGGTCGCGCAGGCGTATCCCCGGGTCACCGTGGACGGGTTCGACCTCGACGGGGACGCGATCGCCGCGGCGCGGAAGCACGCCGAGGAAGCGGGTGTCGCCGATCGGGTCAGGTTCGCGGTCGCGGACGCGTCGGCGCTCTCACGCACGACCGGCTACGACCTGGTGACGATCATCGAGGCCGTGCACGACATGTCGCGTCCGGTCGAGGCCCTCGCGAGTGCGCGGAGGATGCTGGCCGACGGCGGGGTCGTGCTGGTCGTCGACGAGCTCGTCGAGGACGAGTTCACGGCGCCGGCGTCGGAGTTCGAGCGGTACCACTACAGCTGGAGTGTCCTGGCCTGTCTGCCCGGCGCGATGGGTGACCCACGGAGCGCCGCGACCGGTGCGGTGATGCGCCGGTCGACCCTTCGCCGCTATGCGACCGAGGCGGGCTTCCGGGACCTCGACGTTCTTCCGGTCGAGCACGACTACCTGCGCTTCTACCGGCTGATCCCCTGACCGAGCGCCCCGGCTCCGCGCACCTGTGCGACGAACCCTCGCCCGCCGGGACGGAACCCGCCGAGAACGAGCAGGTCGCCGAAGCAGCCTGAACCCGCTCAGCCGCCGGTGGTCTGCTGCGAGATGCCGGCGGCTTTGGCAGCCAGGTACCGCTGCTCCGGAAGGCTGGTGGTCCGGCGCGCCGCGGCCAGGTAGAGAGCGTGCGCACCGGCGAGATCCCCCGCGCGCTCCAGCAGGTGGGCACGAACGGCGTCCAGGCGGTGGGACTCGGTGAGGAACTTGTTGTCGTCGAGGGTCGCGAGCAGGTCCAGGCCGGCCTGCGGACCTTCGACCTGGGCCAGGGCGATCGCGCGGTTCAGGGTGACCATCGGGTTCGGCGTCATCTTCTCGAGCAGCAGGTACAGGGCGAGAATCTCGCGCCAGTCCGTCTCCTCCGCGCTCGGGGCCTCGGCATGGATCGCCGCGATCGCCGCCTGCAACTGGTAGGAACCGACCGCACCCCGCGACAGCGTGCGCAGGATCAGCGCGGCCCCGTCCTCGATCTGCCGGCGGTCCCACAGCGACCGGTCCTGCTCGTCGATCGGGACCAGGCCGCCGTCGGCCGTCGTCCGCGCCGTCCGCCGGGAATCCGTCAGGAGCATCAGTGCCAGCAGACCGGCGACCTCGCCGTCGCCGGGGAGTACGTCGTGCAGCATCCGCGTCAGCCGGATCGCCTCGGCGGTCAACTCGACGCGTTGCAGTTCCTCGCCCGAGCTCGCGGTGTAGCCCTCGTTGAAGATCAGGTACAGGACCTGGAGCACCACCCGCAGCCGATCTGCCCGCTCCTCCTCCGGTGGCATCACGAACCGGCTGCCGGCCGCCTTGATGCTCTTCTTCGCCCGGCTGATCCGTGGCGCCATCGTCGCCTCCGGCACCATGAACGCCCGGGCGATCTCGGCGGTGGTCAGACCGCCGACCGCGCGCAGCGTCAGCGCGACCTGCGAGGCCGGGGTGACGGCCGGGTGGCAGCACAGGAACAGCAGCGTCAGGGTGTCGTCGGACTCAGGCGCCGCGTCGGTGTCGGCACCGGGCGACACCAGCTCCTCCGGCCCGGCCATCGTTGCGACCGTGTCCTCCCGCCGCCGCCGCGCGTTCTCGCTGCGGAACTGGTCGGTCAGTCGCCGGGTCGCGACCGTGATCAACCAGCCGCGCGGATTCGCCGGTACGCCGTCCACCGGCCACTGCGTCGCCGCCGCGAGCAGCGCCTCCTGCACGGCGTCCTCACAGAGATCGAACTGGCCGTAGCGCCGGGCCAGAAAACCCAGCACCTGCGGCGCCAACTCCCGCAGCAGTCCCTCCACACCCACGCCGTCACCCACCCGCTGCCCCTCCGTCCGCGCTCCGACCGACCCACCCCACCCTAGGCTGATCGCGACTCAGGTGTAGGACCAGCCGGACCAGCCGTCCACCTGGACGACGATCACCGGCCCGCGCGGCGGATCGGCGTCGTACTGCGGGTACTTCGCCCGCAGCAGGCCGACCGCGGCCGGCGACTCCGCGAGCACCCGCGCGACGCCGTCGAGCCGTACCCACCACAGATGGGTCCAGTCCTCGTCGTACTCGTCGACCAGGACCGCCACGCGATCGTTCTCGGCGATGTTGCGCAGCCGCTTCAGCGCGGTCGTGGTCTTCGGCTTCTGGTCGATCCCGACGAACACCTCGTCGCCGTGCACCGCGTACGTCACCGGTACGACGTGGGGCCGCAGGTCGGCGCCGACGGTCGCCAACCGCCCCACCCGCGCAGCCGCGACGCGAGCCCGGCAGTCGGCTTCGTCGAGTCGCACGTCAGCGCTGCAGGCGGCGAAGGGCAGCGGCCGGGAAGGCCCGGGTCAGCGGGCCGACGACGGACGCGTCGCGGAGCGCGGTGCGGGCCGCCAGATGGCCGCAGGCACCGTGGACGCCACCGCCCGGGTGGATCGCGGAACTGCCGAGGTAGAGCCCGGACACGAAGGTCCGCGGGCTGCCGAGACCGATGGTCGGGCGGAAGACCAACTGCTGCTGGAGTTGCATGGTCCCGCCGCCGACCGCGCCCAGGCTGAGCGCCGCGTTGCCGGACTCGAGCTCACTCGGCCGCTGCACGTCACGGTCGATGACCAGGTCGCTGAAACCCGGCGCGTACCGCTCGATCGCCCGTTCCATCCGGTGCGCCAGCTTGACCGCGGACTCGTCGTCGCCGACGCCGCGGGGCAGGTGCGAGTAGGCCCAGAGCGCCTCGGTCCCTTCGGGGGACCGGCTCGGGTCCGACGTGGTGGTCTGCCCGATCAGCAGGAACGGCTGCGACGGCAACCGCCCGGTGTCCAGGTCGGCGGACAGGTGGATCAGGTCGTCCGCCGTTCCGGCCAGGTGGACGACGCCGGCCGACCGCGCCTCCTCCGAGCGCCACGGCACCCGCCCGCTCAACCGGAAGTTCACCTTGACCGTCGGGTAGTCCCACTGGAAGCGCTCGTCCAGGTCCCGGCGCAACCCGGCCGGAATCGTTGCACTTGGCAACAACTGGTCGTACAGGGCCGGCGCGGACACGTCCGCGATCACCGACCGCTTCACCACGACCGTCTCACCGGAGGCCGTGCGGACGCCGGTCACGCGCCCGCCGGACAGCTCGATCGCGGTGACCGGCGTACTCGGAACGAGCAAGGCTCCGGCACGCTCGGCGCGGCGGACCAGGGCTGTCGCCAGGCCGCTGGACCCGCCGGTGACGACCGGGTAGCCGACGTCCTGCGCCAGCATGACCAGCAGCCAGCCCATGGTGCCGCTGACGCTGCCCGACAGCGGCACGTCGGCGTGCAGCGAGTTGCCGGCGAGCAGCGCCGGGCCGCGCGAGCCCGCGAACAGTTCCTGGCCCATCCGGTGCATCGGCATCGCCATGAACCGGGCGAACCGCAACAACTCGCCGACCGATCCCAGCTTCCGGGCCAGCTTGATCCCCGGCACGACCGGCGGCCAGGTCGTCAGCAGCGCCTTCAGCAGCGGCTCGCGGATCTCGACGTACTGCTGGTAGAGCCGCAGCCAGGCGTCGCCGTCACCCGGGTGGTCGGCGCCGATCGACTTGGCGGTGCTCTCGGGGTCCGGGTGAACCGCGACCGAGCCGCCGTTCGGGTCCATCAGGTGTACGAGCGGCAACGGCGCGTAGGACCAGCGGAGGCCGTGCTTGTCGAGCTCCAGCGCACGCAGCACCGGTGACGCCACGCCGAGTGGGTAGTTCGAACTGAAACGGTCGCTGATCCAGCCGTCACTCTCGGTCGACCGGACCGCACCGCCGAAGGCCTCCGCGGCCTCCAGCACCAGCACGTCCCAGCCCGCGTCGGCGAGGCCGATCGCGCTCACCAGCCCGTTCGGCCCCGACCCGATCACCACGGCGTCAACACTGCGCGGGAGCATACGTCGAGACTAGCCGGAGCGTGCTTCGATCTCCCGCATCAGGGTGCTCACCTCACGGGCGCGCCCCACCATGGCCGGGTCGACCATCCGGCCGTCCGGCAGCACGATCACCCCGCCCTCGGTCACCCCGGCCTTCTCGACGGCCGCGAGCAGAGCCTCCGCCTCGGCCACCTGAACGGCGGTCGGTGTGAAGCACTCCACGATCGTCGCCAGTTGCCGCGGGTGGATCGCCGTGCGGCCGACGAACCCGAGCGCACGGCCCTCCAGACTCGTCCGCCGCAGCCCGTCGGCGTCGTTGACGTGCGGATAGACCGACATCATCGGAGCGCCCAGTCCGGCCGCCCGGGACGCGGTCACCAGCCGGCTGCGGGCCCACGCCAGCCCGGCAGAGCCGTCGACGCCGAGCGAGCCGGCGAGGTCCGCCTCCCCCAGTGCGACGGCGACCACGCGAGGATCCGCCGAGGCGATCTCGAACGCCTTCTCCAGCCCGAGCGGAGACTCGATCAGCGCGGTGATCTTTGCCGACGGCACCTGTTCGAGCACGGCGTGCACCTCGGCGGCGCTCTCGACCTTCGGCACCCGGACCCGGATCCGCGGGACGGCGGCCACCGCGGCCAGGTCGTCCTCGATCCAGGGTGTCCCCGGCGCGTTCACCCGGACCTCGACCGCACCGGTGGCGTTCGCGGCGATCCAGGCGACCGCCCAGCCGCGGGCGTCCGCCTTGTCGTCGACCGGGACCGCGTCCTCCAGGTCGAACACGACCAGGTCGGAACCGGCGGCAACTGCCTTAGCGAACCGGTCCGGCCGGTTCGCCGGGACGTACAGCGCGGTCAGCACTCAGACCACGCCGGCTTCGCGCAGCGCCGCGACCTGCTCCGGGGTCACGCCGATCTCGGCGAGCACGTCGTCGGTGTCCGCGCCGTGCGGCCGGCCGGCCCAGCGGATCGCTCCCGGTGACGCCGACAACCGGAACAGCACGTTCTGCATCTGCACCGGTCCCCCGAGCTCCTCGTCGGCCACGGCGACGATCGTCCGCAGGGCGGCGTACTGCGGGTCGGCCATGATGCCGCGGATGTCGTGCACCGGCCCGGCCGCGGCCTCCGCCTTCTCGAACTCCGCCATCACCACGTCCAGCGACCGTTCGGCGATCCACGACCCGACCGCCTCGTCCAGCTCGTCGGCGTGCTGCGCACGCTCCCGGCCGGTCGCGAACCAGGGCTCGGCGACCAGGTCCGGGCGACCGACCAGCGTGACCACTCGCTCGGCGATGCTCTGCGAACTGGTCGACACCGCGACCCAGCGGCCGTCCGCCGTCCGGTAGACGTTGCGCGGCGCGTTGTTCGACGAGCGGTTCCCCAGCCGCGGCTGGACGTAACCGGTCTGCTGGTACGCCGTGATGCCGCCGCCGAGCATCATCAGGATCGGCTCGATGATCGCCATGTCGATCACCTGGCCCCGGCCGGACCGATCACGTTCGCGCAGCGCGACCAGGACGGCGTACGCGGTCGCCAGCGCGGTGATCCCGTCGGCCAGCCCGAACGGCGGCAGCGTCGGCGGACCGTCCGGCTCACCGGTCACGGCCGCGAACCCGCTCATCGCCTCGGCCAGCGAGCCGAACCCGGGCCGCTTCGACCACGGGCCCACCTGGCCGAAGGCGGTCACCCGGGCGATCACCAGCCGCGGGTTCGCCTCGAGCAGGGCGTCGGGCCCGAGACCCCACCGCTCCAGCGTTCCGGGCCGGAAGTTCTCCACCAGGACGTCGTTGCGCCGCACCAGGTCGAGGAAGACCTCGCGCCCGCGGGACAGGTCCAGGGTCGCGAGCCGCTTGTTCCGGCCGAGTGTCTTGAACCACAGCCCGACGCCGTCCTTCGACGTACCGTGCGTGCGGGCCGCATCGGGCCGCGCCGGGTGCTCGATCTTGGTGACGTCGGCCCCGAAGTCGCCGAGGAACGTCGCCGCCAGCGGCCCCGCGAACAGCGTCGCGGCCTCCAGCACCTTCACCCCGTCGAGTGCCGCCGGCCGAAGGCCCTCCGGTCGATCACCGTTCATCCCGCAACCCTGAAACCGATCGTCCCGGCCCGGTCGAGACCACCACCGGTCAGCACCAGCTTGAAGCTCACCTCAGGATCCTTCGGCCCACCGTCGGCGTACCAGTCGGAGCCCTCGGCGACATAGTACGAGCCGCCCTTGAGGATGCAGAACCGGCTGCGCCCGTCCCGGTGCTCGCTCTCGGTCAGGTTCCACACCAGTGGCTCGGCCCGGGTGAACCCGTCCAGCCCGGCGGCGACCTGCCACTCGTCCTCGGTCGGCAGCCGCCCACCGCGCCAGGCGGCGTACGCGCGCGCGTCCGGCAGGTCGACGTACGTCACCGGGTGGTCCTCGGTCCCGGCGACCGGGGCACCGTCCACCCAGTGCTTCAGGAACCGGTTCGGGATCCGCGGCCGGTAGCCGGTCGCGGCGACGAACTCGGCGTACTGGTCGTTCGTCACCTCGGACACCGCGACGGAGATGCCTGGCAGGGTCACCTCGCGCCGCACCGTCCGGAGGTCGTGCAGCCGTGGCGGCAGCGGCTTCCACTCGTCCACGTACGGCGCCTGGTCGTACAGCCCGGTCTCGCGCCGCCGGTGCCGGACCATCAGCGCGTGCTCGCCCGCCGGTACGGCGACCGCCGGGCCGATGGACGCGTCAGCGGAGACCTCCGGCACCTCGATCCGCCGGGCCGGCGACATCGGGAACGCGGAGTCCTTGACGTGCGATCGCGGCAGCGTGCCCAGCCGGCGGGCGGTCGCCCGGCAGTTGGATCCGGCGGTCGCGCCGACCCGGACGATCCCGGCGACGCCACGGCCCGGCACGACCAGGTGCACGCCGTCGTCGTCGGCCGTGATCGGGACGCCCGAGGTCACGTCGTACCAGTCGCCGACCTGGTCCTCCGAGCGCAGCACGATGCCCTCGAAGTCCTGCTCGTCGCGGTTGATCAGCGTCCAGAAGGTGATGTCGGCCAGGTCCCAGCGGGAGCCGTAGACGCCGTGCTCGCGGGCCTTGTCCGGCACCTCCGGCGTCAGCTGGATCCAGTCGCCGTTGATCAGCACCGGCGCGAAGGCGCGCTGGGCGGCGACCATCCGGCGCAGTGTCGCCCGGTCGCGCGCGTTCCAGCCGACCCAGACGGAGAACACCGACTCCCACACCAGCATGCCGACGCCGTTCACCCAGGCGGACTGCAGCTCGTCGCTGTGGTCCCGGTTCCAGCGGCGGGTGTGGTGCATCATGTGCCGGCGCTCGAACAGGTGCGCGCGCAGCACACCGGGCGCCTTGGTGTCGGCGAACCACTGCGCCCAGGACAGTGCGTGGTCCCCGATCCTTGCCATCGGCAACCGTGACTCGCCCTCGAACGCGATCGCCGGGTTCGCCGCGCGGAGCGCGCGGGTGAACGCCGGGTCACCCTCCTTCAACGTGTCCAGGAAGACGCCGTCGACCGCGTAGTCGGTGACCAGCGCGGCGAACTCGTCGGCGTCGGAGCGCGCGGCCCGGCGGGTGCCGACGTCCCACGGGTTGTAGTCGAAGAACACCTTCAGCCCGAGCCGGTGCAGGTCGTCGATGAGCTCCCGCAGCCCCGGGACGTCGCGGTAGTAGTCGAACTGGTTGCGGTCGTCGATCCCGATCACCGGGTAGGCGTGCCAGAGCACGACCGCGTCGTACCCGCCGAAGTCGTCGATCCCGTGCCGGACGAACTTCTCCGGCGTGAACTTGCCGGTCTCGACGTCGTACAACTGGTCGTCCCAGAGCCAGACGAGCGCCACCGAGTACGCCGTCTGGGTCCACTCCCGGCCGGGGTCCTCGTAGTGGGTGCCGTCGTACTGCGTCCGGTCGTACGCCCCGATCAACCACTCGGCGAGCTTGCCGCGCCAGCGCGGCAGGTCGGCCGGGTCCTCCGGCGCGCCGAGGATCTTGGCGTCGTCGAGGAAGGCCAGGTCGGCCCGGAGCCCGAGGTCCACCTTGGCAGGCAGATCGATGGGCCGCGGCTCGAGCGGATTCACAGGTACACCTCCGCATAACGCGCGTCGATCGCATCCCCGTGAGGCACCGAGGAAATCGCCCCCGCGGCCTGAACACTCAGTGAAGCAGCAACGTTAGCGCGTCGGACAGCATTCGTCAGGTCGCGTGCGGTGATCGCGTCGGTAGCTGACACGGCAGACAATGTTGCCGCCAGTACACCGCAGAACGTGTCTCCCGCGGCCGTGGTGTCGACCACGTCCACCGGTACGCCGGGAACCACGGTCTCGTCGTCGCCACGGGTCAGGATCACCGCTCCCGCACCGCCGAGGGTGACGACCGCGGCCGGCACCCGTTCGAGCAGCGCGACCCGGTCGGCGCCGCCGATCAGCTCGGCCTCGGTCTCGTTCACCACCAGCAGGTCGACGTCGGCGAGCAGGGCGTCGGGCAGCTCGGCGGCCGGCGCCGCGTTCAGGATGAAGTACGAGCTGGTCGCGGCCGCTTCCTGGACGGTCCCGAACGGGATCTCCAGTTGGGAAAGGACGATTTTCGCCCGGCCCACCGCCCGGGCCGCGTCGCCGGACAGCGTCAGCTCGCCGTTCGCACCCGGCGCGACCACGATCGAGTTCTCGCCGGACTCGTCGACCGTGATGATCGCCGTACCGGTCGGGCAGCCGCTCGAGGACGCGACCAGGGACAGGTCGACGCCGGACTCCGAGAGCGCGTCGCGGAGCACGTCGCCGGCGTCGTCCACGCCGAGTGAGGCAACGATTGCAGTTCGTGCACCCGCCCGAGCCGACGCGACCGCCTGGTTCGCGCCCTTGCCGCCGGGCCCGCGCGTCATCGCGCCCGCGAGGACGGTTTCGCCGGGGCGTGGGATCCGCTGGACCGGCAGCACCAGATCCACGTTCGCACTGCCGACGACCACCACGTCAGACTCCACCACCCCGGGCCACCTCCACAGTCCTCGCCGCCAGCTCGTCGATCGCGATCTGGTTCATCCCCGGCAGGCTCGTGGCCAGCCGGTTGTCCAGTGGTGCAGACCACTCTGCCGGAACCCCGCGGACGGCGCCAAACACCGCACCGACCGTGGCGCCGGCCGAGTCGGTGTCCCAGCCGCCCATCACCGCGCGACCGACCGCGTCGGCGAAGGTCGGCGCGGTCAGCGCGTACGCCGTGAGCGCGGAGTTGTTCACCGCGTGCACCCAATGCAGGTCGCCGTACTCCGCGTGCAGGACGTCGAGCGCGTCGTCCAGCTCGCTGTCCGCCAGCGCCAACCCGAAGCGGACGGCCCGGGCGATCGCACCGTCGGCGGCGATCACGTCGAGACCGGCGACGGCCACCTCGCGAGGATCGTCCAGCACCAGTGCGGCTGCCGACATGGCAGCGACCCACAACGCCCCGTCCACACCCGCTCCGGTGTGGCTCAGCCGGGCGTCGACCAGCGCGATCCGGGCCGCGGCCGTCCGGTCGCCCGGGCGCGCCCAGCCGTAGGCGTCGGTCCTGATCTGGGCACCGATCCACTCGCGGAACGGATTGCCCACGACGGCGGCCCGGGACGGCTCGACCCCCTCGAGAAGGTTGCGGTAGGCAACACGCTCGGCGGTGAACACCCGGCCCGCCGGCAGGTCGTCCAGCCACGCCTGCGCGACGTCCTCGGTGGTCAGCTTCGCACCGTGCCGCTCCAGCAGCCGGAGGGCCAGGATCGCGAAGTTCAGGTCGTCGTCCTCGGGCATGCCGTCGATGACCTCGCGCAGGCTGGTCGGCTTCGACCGCCGGTTCCACGGCCAGCGCTGCTGCACTTCCTCCGGTACGCCGACCGCGGTGATGTACTGCGACAGCGGCCACTGCCCGGACGACTCCAGGATCTCCCGGATGCCCTCGCGCGGGATCTTCTCGACCGGCTTCCCGACCAGGTTCCCGGCGGCACGGCCGAGCCAGGCGTTCAGCGTCCGCTGCTCGAGGTCGTCCGTACCCGTCAGCACCGGGACGTCCGGGATGTCCGGCGGTTGCCAGCCGGTCGACCGCCGGTCCAGCTCGGCCATCAGTTCACGGGCCAGGGACCGCAGCTCCGGCGAGGCCGGCTCGTCCGACGCCCCCGAGGCCGGCGCGTCCGCCGTACCGCCGGCCGTGCGCCAGCGCTCCTCGACGTCGGCGACGTCCACCCCTTCGGCACGGGACTGAATCAGTTGGTGTGGCAGCAGATCCTCCGGCTGCACCCAGGTCAGTCTCATCGCGCTCCTTCCTTCCCTTGTTGCAGCAGGCGAAACGCGTCCCTGGAACGTCGTGTCACGGCCGCCCGATACTCCCTGTCATGTCCACCCGCCGCAGCTTCCTCACCGCGGCCGGCGCCGCCGCCGCGCTCGCACTGACCGGCACCCTTCCCGACATCGGTGAAGCAGTAGGAATACCGCATCGCACCGACAACCGCCCGTTGTTCACCCTCGGCGTCGCGTCCGGCGACCCGATGCCGGACGCCGTGGTGATCTGGACCCATCTCGCCCCGGGCCCGCTGGAACCGTTCGGCGGCGTGGACGACCGCATGGTCAACGTCGAGTGGGAGGTCGCCGAGGACGACACCTTCCACCGGGTCGTCCGGCGCGGGACCGCGCACGCCCGGCCGGAGTACGCACACACCGTGCACGTCGACGTCCGTGGTCTGCGGCCGTGGCGACACCACTTCTACCGCTTCCGCGCGCGCGGCCAGATCAGTCCGGTGGGCCGGACCAGGACCGCGCCGGCGCCGCACGAGGAGCCCGCGATGACGATGGCGGTCGCCTCCTGCCAGGCGTACTACGACGGCTACTACACGGCGTACCAGGATGTCGTCCGGCGCGACCACGACGTCGTGCTGTTCCTCGGCGACTACATCCACGACGTCGGGGTAGGTCCGACGGCCGGCGTCCGCAACCAGGCCGTACCGGTCGACTTCGCCGGCGAGATCTTCACGCTGGACGAGTACCCCGCCCGGTACGCGCTGCACCGCACCGACCCCGACCTGCAGGCCGCGCACGCGGCCTCGCCGTGGGTGGTCACGCTCGACGACCACGAGGTCGAGGGCAACTGGGCCGACTACGTCTCCGAGGACGGACTGCCGCACGACGAGTTCCTGGTCCGGCGTGCCAACGGCTTCCGCGCGTACTGGGAACACATGCCACTGCGGCTCGACCAGTCCGCCGACGGACCGTCCATCCGGCTGCACCGCCACCTCCGCTTCGGCCGGACCGCCGACCTGAGTGTGCTGGACACGCGGCAGTTCCGCGACGACCAGACCAGGACCGGTGGCTGGCTGCCGCCGGACGAGGTGTCGACCGACCCGTCCAGGACGATCACCGGCGACGAGCAGGAACGCTGACTGCTGGACACCCTCCACCGCTCCCCCACCCGGTGGAACGTGGTCGCCCAGCAGGTCGCGATGGCCCAGCTCGACCGCAGGACGGGTCCCGATTTCGAGCTGCCGATGGACACCTGGAACGGGTACGCCGCCTCCCGCGACCGGGTGCTGTCCGGCGTCCGCGACCGCGGTGTCCGCAACTTCGTCGTCCTGACCGGGGACCTGCACCGCAGCATCGCCTCCGACCTGCGGATGAACTTCGCCGATCCGGCGGCGCCCGCGGTCGGCAGCGAGTTCGTCACCACGTCGATCTCGTCCGGAAAGGACGGCGTCGACGAGGACGCCACCGGTCGCGCACTGCTGGCCGAGAACCCCCACGTCAAGTTCCAGAACGTCCGGCGCGGCTACCTCAGCTGCCGGCTGGACCGCAGCCGGTGGACGTCGGAGTTCCGCATCGTCGACCGGGTCACCACCCCCGGCGGTACGGCGTCCACCCGCGCCACCCTGGTCGTCGAGGACGGCCGTCCCGGAACCCACCTGGCCTGAACGGAACCCGTCATGAGACGCGCCGCCCTGCTCGCCCTCCCGCTCACTCTGCTCGTCCCGGCCGCTGCCGTTGCCAGCGGCAACAAGCAGGTCGAGATCAGTGCCACGCCGCAGCCGGTCGAGGTGGTGCCGCTGCCCTGCTTCCCGTCCGGCAAGCTCACCCTCGGCATGACCAACACCGGCCGGAAGGCGACCGTCGCGGACATGCGGATCAGCGGCGATCCTGAGCTGATGCTGTCCCGGCACCAGTTCTCCAGCTACCTGCCCGTCGGCCAACTCGTGAAGGCGCCGCTCGAGGTGACGGTCCCGCGTGGGACCGCGCCCGCGACGTACGACATCAGGCTGCAGGCCGGGCGCGAGCAGTTGACCGCACCGGTCGCGATCCGGCCCGCGCCGCCGAAGGGGCCGGGCGACAACCTGCTCCTCGGTGAGCAGGCCGCCGCCTCGTCCACGCACGGCAACATGCGGCTCTGCGGTGGCGTCGACGGCAACGCCGACTCCGCGCAGTGGGGCGCCGGCGGCTGGCACGACGCCACCAAGGGCGTCTTCCCGGACACCTACGGCGTCGACTTCGTCACACCGGTCTCCGTCGGCCGGGTCGTCCTGCACACCCTCGACTCGGCCCGCTACCCCGCGTCCGTGATGGGGATCCGCGACTTCGACGTCCAGGTGCGCACCGGCTCCGAGTGGGCCACCGTCGGCGTGGTCCGGGACAACACCCAGGGGTGGGTGACGGTCTCGTTCGACCCGGTCACGAGCAACGCGGTGCGACTTGTCATCCAAGACTCCAACGACCACGGGTACTCCCGCATCGTCGAACTCGAGGCGTACAGCTCCTGACATTCAGACCAGTGCGTCCATCGCGGCCGTCCGCCGGGCCCAACGCTCGGCGTCGGCCGCGCGGATGTCCTCGGCGACCGATGCCATCACCCGACCCGGCAGCACCAGGTCGGTCCTGCTCGCCTCGGCGATGTCGGCCGCCCAGTCCGCCGGTACGCCGTCCAGGCCGCTGAGCGCACCGGTGATCGCACCGGCCATCGAGGCGATCGAGTCCGCGTCCCGGCCGTAGTTCGTGCCGCCGAGGACAGCCCGGCGTACGTCGCCGCCGGACACCAGGACGAACCCGAGTGCGACCGGCAGTTCCTCGATCGACTTCGTCCGGCTCGGCCGGCGGGCGTCCATCGACTGGTCGCGGTACTCCGGACCGACCAGGTCGTACGGCTCGACGGCCTTGCGCAGCAGCGGGATCGCCTGCTCCCAGTCGATGATGCCGTCGGCCGCGTCGGCCACCGCCCCGACGGCCCGCCGGGTGCCGTCCTTGGCCAGCGCGAGCGCCGCGTCCACCGCCGAGGCAGCCGTCGCCCCCGGCACCATGGCGGCGGCGACGGCGGCCGCGAACACACCGGCCGCCTCCCGCCCATAGCTCGACTGATGAGCCCCGGCGACGTCGATCGCCTCCGCGTAGGCGCCCTCCGGATCGCCCGCATTGGCGATCCCGACCGGCGCCATGTACATCGCCGCACCGCAGTTGACGATGTTGCCGACACCGGCCTCACGTGGATCGACGTGGCCGTAGTGCAACCGGGTGACCAACCACTTCTCGGCCAGGAACACCCGGTGCAGCAGCAGCGCGTCGGCTTCCAACTCGGGCACCCAGCGGCGCCCGGTCAGCATCTTCGGCACCAGCAGGTCCGCGATCGCGTACGCGTCCAGGTGGGTCCGGCGTTCGTCGTACACCTCGACGAGCGCGTGGGTCATCAAGGTGTCGTCGGTGATGTGGCCATCACCCTTGTGGTACGGCGCGATCGGCCGGGCGGTCCGCCACTCGTCGTACCAGGGACCGACGATGCCGGTCACCCAGCCCCCGTGGCGCTCCCGGATCGCCTCCGGGGTCCAGCCCTCGACGGCACCGCCGATCGCGTCACCGACCGCGGCGCCGACGAGGGCACCTGTCGCCTTGTCTTCGAGCAGGGACATCAGCTGTTGACCTGACCCCATCCATCGCTCAGTTTCTTGCCCAGCGTGGCCAGGTCGGTCTTGTTCGCCAGGTACTCCTGCAAGGCCGGCGTCGCAATCTGGTCCTTCCACTTCGGGTAGTTCTCCACACTCTGGAACGGCGCCTTCGTCAGCTCGCCGGCCCCGGCCAGCGTCTGCTCCCAGCCGTTCTTGCCGCCGGTCGACTTCAGGATCGCGTCCCGGGCCGCCTGGGTGGTCGGGATCAGCCAGTCACCCTGACCGACCGCGGCCAGGTTCTCGGCCTTCATGAAGTAGTCGATGAACTTGGCGGCCTGCTCGATGTGCTTGCCCTCGGCCGGGACCGACAGCGTCTGCGGGTTCGCCGCCTGCTTGGTGCTGTCGCCCTTCAGCGGCGGCAGCACCTCCCACCGCAAGCCCTTCGGCGCCTGCTCGACCATCTGCTGCGCGGCGTAGTTGCCACCGACAACCATGGCGTACTTGCCGGCGAAGAAGCCGGGCAGCACGTCGGAACCGCTCTGGGTCAGCGAGGTCGGCTCGATCGACTTGTCCGTGTAGGCCATCGCGTGGATCCGCTTCGGCACCTCGAGCTCCGGGTCGCCGATCTTCGCCGTCGCGTCCCGGCCGGACCCCTCGAAGAACTGCGCGTCGAAGTTCATCCCCAGGTTCAGCACGGTCGCGGTCGGGCTCTTCAGTCCCCAGCCCAGGCCGTACTTGCCGCCGGTGGTGAGCTTCTTCGCGTCCGCCTGCAACTGGTCCCAGCTCAGCGAGTCACCCGTCGTACTGATCCCGGCCTGCTTCAGCAACGCGGAGTTGCCGAACACGACGTACGACTGCAGCAGCGTCGGCGCCGCGATGATCTTGCCGTCGCCGGTCTTCACGGTGTCCCAGACACCCTGCGGTACGGCGTCCTTCGTCTCCTGACTCAGGTACGGCGACAGGTCGGCCAGATACCCCTGGTTCGCGAAGCCGGTGATGTCGGCGGACTCGTCGTGGATGATGTCCGGCGCCGTACCGCCCTGGAACTGGGTGACCAGCTGGTCGTGGACCGAGTCCCAGCTGCCCTGGACGTACTCGACCTGGATGTTCGGATTGGCGGCATTCCAGTCCGCGACGATCTTCTTGGTCGCGGCGACCGTGGTTTTCTGGAAGGCCAGGCTCTGGAACTTCAGCGTCACCTTCTCGTTCGACGACCCGGAGTCTCCGGAGCCGTCGTCGCTGTTGCCGCCGCAGGCCGCGAGCGTCACCAGCGCACCCGCCGCGAGCAACGCGGTCAGTACCTTCTTCATTGCCTCTCCTAACCCTTGACTGCGCCGCTCAGCAGGCCGGACGTCAGCCGGCGCTGCAGGAAGGCGAAGAACACCAGGCTGGGTACCGTCGCCAGTACGGACGCGGCAGCCAGCGGACCGAACTGCACCTGGCCCTCGGCACCGACGAAGCGGGCCAGGACCAGCGGCAGCGTCTTGAGCTCCGGGTCCTGCAGCAGGACCAGAGCGAAGAAGAACTCGTTCCACGCCGAGATGAAGGTGAACATCGCGGTCGCGATCAGCCCCGGCCGCAGCAGCGGCATCACGATCGAGACGATCGTCCGCAGCCGCCCGGCCCCGTCCACCGACGCGGCCTCCTCCAGCTCCCGCGGTACGGCGGCGACGTAGCCCTGCAGCATCCACAGCGCGAACGGCATCGACCAGACCATGTAGACGATCACCACGCCGGGGATCGTGTTCGTCAGGTGCAGCGGCCGCAGGATCATGAACAGTGGGATCACGATCAGGATCACCGGGAACACCTGGCTGACCAGGATCCAGCCGTTCGTCACCGGCCGCAGCCGGCTGCGGAACCGGGCCAGCGCGTAGGCGACCGGGAGCGACACGACCAGCACCAGGATCGTGCTGGCGATCGAGATCTGCAGGCTGTTCATCAGCCCGCGGACGAGGCCCTGCTCGCTCAGCGCGTCGCTGTAGTTGCCGAGGTCGACGTCCTTCGGCAGCAGGCTCGGCGTGATACCGGCGAACTCCCGCGGCGACTTCAGCGAGCTGGACAGCAGCCACAGCAGCGGGAACGCGAGGAACACCAGGTAGCAGACGACGGCGGCGTACTGCAGGGTGCGGGCGACCGGACGGGTTCTCATGCCTGGCTCCTCAGCCGGTTCCGCAGGTAGAACGCGAGGAACACGATGATGATCACGACCATCACGTCACCCATCGCCGCGGCCATCCCGAAGTTCCCGTAGCGGAACGCCTCGTTGTAGGCGAACAGCATCGGCAGCATCGTCTTGCCACCCGGGCCGCCGGCGGTGAGCACGTAGACCAGGCCGAACGAGTTGAAGTTCCAGATCAGGTCCAGGCTGGTGATCGCCACGATCACGGTCTTCAGCTGCGGCAGGGTGATGTTCCAGAACTGGCTCCACACGCCCGCCCCGTCGACCGCGGCCGCCTCGTACAGCGACCGGTCGATGCCCTGGAGGCCGGCCAGGAGCGTCACCGTGGTCATCGGCATGCCGACCCAGATGCCGACCACGATCACGGCCGGCAGCGCCGTACCGAAGTCGCCGAGGAAGTTGACCGGCTGGTCGGTCAGGTTGAGGGTCTGCAGTACTTCGTTGACCGGGCCGTTGGTGGGGTGCAGCAGCAGCCGCCACATGATCGCGACCACCACCGGAGGCATCGCCCACGGGATCAGCGCCAGCGTCCGGGCGACGCCGCGGAACTTGATGTCGGTGTTCAGCAGCAGCGCCAGGCCGAGCGCGGCGACGAACTGAAGGATCGTCACCGACAGGGTCCAGATGACGCCGATCCGGAACGACGACCAGAACAGGTCGTTCTGCAGCAGTTTCGCGAAGTTGTCGAAGCCGACGAAGCTGGTGTCGACGTTCAGCCCGGCGCGGGCGTCGGTGAAGCCGAGCGCGATGCCGCGGATCAGCGGGTAGACGCTGAGCAGCAGCACCGGCAGCAGCGCCGGCAGGAAGAGGAAGATCGCCTCCCGGTTCTGCTTCGGCCGGCCGGTCTTCCGCACCGGTGTCTCCGGCGGCGCGGTGATGGTCGCGGTCATGGAGCCTCCCGGCCTGGACTGAGGAGCGGAGGGAGCGCAGCGACCGCAGCGACCGCAGCGACGAGGGAAGGCCGGGAGCAACAGCTCCATGACCCGCCGCGCCGGAGGCGTGGCATCGATACGGTCACGGAGTCGACCTCCGCACGCTCAGGGAGGGTTGTACGACGATCCGCCGCGGCGTCCGCGTACTGTCCTCGATCCTTGCCAACAGCAACTCGGCGGCCCGCCGCCCCCGCTCGGCCGACCCCAGGTTGACACTCGTCAACGGCGGAAAACTCTGCTCGGCCAGCTCGCTGTCGTCCATCCCCACCACCGCGACGTCCTCCGGCACGCGAAGCCCATTCGCCGCCAGTTCGTGCATCACGCCGACCGCCAGCAGATCGTTCGCACAGATCACCGCATCCAGCTTGCCGGCGGCCGGCAACCGGGGTGCGGCGGCGCGGCCGGCGGGGAAGGTGAAGTCGGCGGCTTCGGCCGTGGCGGCGGGGTGCAGGTCGTGGGCTTTCAGGGCGTCGGCGAAACCTTTGGCGCGAGCCGTGCCGGGGACTGTGTCGGCGGGGCCGTTGAGGAACGCGATCCGGCGGCGGCCGCGGGCGACCAGGTGGTCGACGGCCAACCGGATGCCCTTCGGGGAGTTGGCGCGGACCGTGTCGACCCCCGCTCTGGCGGGGACGTTACCGGCGACGACCACGGGGACCTCGCACTCGCGAATCGACTTGATCAGGTCGTCGTCGACGCGCAGCGGGCTGATCACCAGCCCGTCGGCGTACCCACGGGCCATTCCCCGGACCAGCGCGACCTCGTCGACCACGTCCCGGCCGGTCGTCGTCACCACCAGGCGATAGCCGGCGGCGGAGACGACTTCCTCGACCGCGCGCATCATCGTCACGTACACCGGGTTCCCGACGTCGGCGACCGCGAGCGTGAGCTGGAACGTCCGGCCGACCTTGAGCGACCGGGCCCGCGCGTCCGGCACGTACCCGAGCTCCTGCACCGCCCGCCGGACCCGTTCGGTCATCTCCCCGGTGGCCGGCAACCCGTTCAGCACGCGCGACACCGACGCCACCGAGACACCGGCGGCCCGGGCGACCGCGGCGATCGTCGGGCGGCTCACACGGCCTCCTGTAATCGTTCTTGTAATCGTTTACAGGTCAGACACTAAGACGGCGGGCAGGCGCCGTCAACACCGGGCCTCCCCCGAGACCCGGTCGTGATCCGGCGTCCGTGCCCGCCGTCCGCTACGCCCGGTACAGGAGCCAGGAGTCGGCCATGCGCTGCGACTGGCCGGGGGTGAACTGCGTGTAGCAGGAGTCGAACGAGTAGTCCATGTAGTTGTGGATCGGGTCGAGGCCCGGCGCCTTGCAGGTGTCCTTGCCCACCGGGCATCCACTGCTCGGCGTCTTCTGCGCCGGCGTGTCCTCGACGAAGTCGCCGTGCGCGCTGCAGCCACCGTAGAAGGTGTGCTCGAGATTGAGCCAGTGACCGACCTCGTGCGTCGTCGTCTCACCCTGGTCGAACGCGCCGGCGTACCTCGTCGACGTACCGAGGAAGGACTCCCAGTCGACGACCACGCCGTCCAGGTAGGCCTGACCGGGCTTGGTCACGATGTCGGGCAGGTACGCCCAGCCCAGCAGACCTGCACCCGCGGTCGTCGAGTACAGGTTCAGGTCACCGGGTCCACCGGTGTGCAGGGAGCGCTTCATGCTGTGCTCGTTGGTGCCGCCCGGGCCGGCGTAGAACCAGGCCGCGTTGTCGGTCCGGGTCACGCCCGCGAGCCGGAAGCTGAAGCCGGTGTCGTCGCCGCCCTCGGCCCCCGCGAACGTCTTGTTGAGCACGGTGATCTGCGCGGAAATCTGCGCCTTCGTCAACGCACCGGTCGACCCATCGGTGACGACGTGGAAGTACACCGGAACGGTCGCCTTGAAGTCGCGCCCGGCCTTGCCCTTCGCCGCGACCGGAAGATCCTTGTGCTCCTGCCCGAGATGAGGCTCACGGGCCGGTCCGCCCCGCGCCTGTGCCTCGCCCGCACCGGGGTCACACGGTGCGAACCACTCGTTACCCGGCGGCTCGACCGCCTGAGTCTGGCCGCCGGTCAGCCCCAGGCACACCAGCGCCGCGACCGTGACGCCCGCCACCCGCTTCTTCCACCGCATATCGCCTCACCACCTCGGTTCACTTCTCCGAGACAAGCACTCGAGCGCCGCTGGTGGAAGAGTTCACTCGTCCTGTTCGTCGGCGCCGGGGCGTTCTGCCCACGGGGTTTCCTTGGCCGGGCGGACGACGATGAGTTTGTCGCCCGCGGCAAGCACCGAGACGCTGGAGTCGTAGTACCGGTGGACCCGGCCGTCGCGGACGACGGAGACCACCCGGTCCGGCACGGCCGACGGAGGCTTGCCGACCTCGCGTCCGAGCACCGGCCTTTCGGCCACCTCGAGTCCCTCGCCGTACGTGAGCAGGTCCTCCATCACCTCGCCCAGGTTCGGGCTGACCGCCGACAGGCCGAGCAGCCGGCCGACAGCCTCCGAGGACGTGACCACGGCGTCGGCACCGCTCTGCCGCAGCAGCGGGACGTTGTCCTCCTCGCGGACCGCGACCACGATGTGCGCGTCCTGGTTCAGCTGCCGGACCGCGAGGGTGACCAGCACGGCCGCGTCGTCGCGGTCGGTGGTGACGATCACCTCGCGGGCCGTCATCACCTCGGCCCGGCGGAGCACCGTCCGGTTCGTCGCGTCGCCGTGGAACGCCGCCATCTGGTCGTTGCCCGCGTCACCGATCGCCTGCGCGCGCGGGTCGATCACGACGATGCTCTCGCGTTTGACCCCGTTGCTGATCAGCGTCTGGACGGCGGACCGGCCCTTGGTGCCGTAGCCGATGACGATCGTGTGGTCCTTCATGCGCCTCCTCCATCGGGTGTCGCGCATGATGCGACGACCTTCGGTTGCCAGGACTTCCAGTGTCGTGCCGACCAGCACCACCAGGAACGAGATCCGCAACGGGGTGACGATGAAGGCGTTGATCAACCGCGCCGTCGGGGTCACCGGGGTGATGTCGCCGTACCCGGTGGTGGTCAGTGTCACGGTCGCGTAGTAGATCGCGTCGATGACCCCGACGCTGCCGTCGAAGCTGTCCTTGTACCCGTCACGGTCGACCACCACGATCAGCACCATGACCGTCAGCAGCCCCAGCGCGACCAGGAAGCGGCTGAAGAGCTGGAAGAGCGGCGAGCGTGTGCTCGCGGGCAGGTTGACCAGCAGACCGTGGGGATTGCGGCCGAGGGAAAGGGGTGGCACGTGACTGACGATATTGCACCGGGGGCCGATCCACCGCATGCGACAGGCTCTGGTCGGACAGGGCGACAGTGACGGTCAGGTTGTCGCCGTCCTGGACCACTCTGGACCGCATCCGGAGCCGCTCGAGGGTCCGGAGCATCGCGTGGTTCTCCGGCTGCACCACGCAGACGACCCGGTCCGCACCCAGGGCCCGCGCCTCGACGACCAGCCGCCGGAGGAGTTGCAGTCCCAGGCCCTGGCCCTGCCAGCCGTCCTCGACGAGGACGGCGACCTCCATCGTCGTACTCCCGAGCTCCTCCCACGGGGCGGCCGTCGCCATCCCGATCACGGCGTCCCCGACCACGGCCACGATCGAGACCCCGCCGGCGGGTGCGGACAGGTGCCGCGCGGTGCGGTGGGTCAGCTTCGGCATCGGCACGTGGTAGCGCCGGGTGCGGCTCTCGTACGAGCACCGCTCGTGCATCGCGACGACCGCCCCGGCGTCCTCGACCGTCGACATCCGCAGCTCGGGTACCCCGCTGCCCGGGCGCGGCCCCTCGACCACGGACCCCTCGAACCGCTCGGCCAGCCGCCCCGCGATCTCCACCAGGACGTCGGCCCGCGCCCACTCGGCCGGCGTGTACTCGTCGAACCCCTGCAGGTTGCCGAGCTCCTCGTCGACGGACACCGGGTCGTCGATCAGCCGCAGTACGGCGCGCAGGTAGCGCGTCGGCGCGTCACTCAGCACGCCGGCCTGGCACGGACGAACCGTCGTCCGTGAGCAGCCCGCCTCGGCGACCAGGGCGGCCAGGTCGTCGGCGGTCCAGCCCACACCGGTGGACACCACCAGCTCGTCGACCGCGCCGGTCTCGGCGGTGAACACCTCCAGGCTGAGGATGTTGATGTCGTCCGCACCACATCGTGCAGCGAGTTCGGCCAGCGCACCGGGCCGGTCGGCGAGTTCGGTCCTGATCTTCCAGAGCATGCGGACGCCCTCCCTCGTGGAAACGTCCTTCCACTCTGCGGCCCGCCTGTTGCCCGGCCGGGTCCGGGATGTTACGCCCGCGTCAACGTTTCAGCGCCGGCGAATCTTCGGCAGCCGGGCGCCGAACACCGGTCGACGGGCGGCCAGCACGACCGCGGGCTCACGCTTGTCCAGGTCGGCATGCCGCAGCATCTCCGGGTAGGTGTTCTGCGGCACCGGCGGGTACGTCGTCACGATCGCGTCGCCGCTGAACACGAAGTAGATCGCCTGGCCGTCCCTGATGACCTTCAGCAAGGACCCGTCGCGGACGGTGAGCGCGTGCTCGACCGCCTTCTTCCGGGCGGCGCGCTTGGCGAGGGCGGCCTGGACGGCCTGCTGGGCGGGTTCGCGCCCGTGCTTGATCGCCTCGACGGCGAGCGGCCCGTACCGGACGCCGTACTTGACCAGGTTCTTGGCCAGTCGCCCGCGCTTGTCACCTGCACCTGCCATACCACCGAGCGTACTGACTGTGCCGGGTCGGAATGCGGTGCTTCGCCGCGTCGGGCACCATGGAGCGCGTGACCTCCCCCAACCCGCGCCGTCCGATCATGCCCGGCAACAAGCTGTTCGAGTCGCTCCCCGGTGCCGCCGACCCCGCGGCGGTCACCGAGGCCGCGCACCGGACCGCCGAGCTGCTGGTCCGTGGTGCCCGGTCCTCGGACGACGCCGAGGTGCACGCGCGGGTGGTGAAGCTGGCCGACGACTACGGCCTCGACGAGCTGGCCGAGCTCTGGTCGGACGCGCCGGCCGACTCGTTGCCGGGCGCGCTCTGGCGGCTCTACCTGCTGCGCTCCTGGGTGCACTCGAACGCAGAGGGCGTCTCCCGCGAGTTCGCCACCGGACGCAAGTACGCCGAGGTGCACGCCGTGGTCGCCGGCGTCGCCGAGCCGCCGGGGCCGACCGAGGTCCGGGACATGGTCGACGCCGTACTGCGCGGGGTCGCGACCGGGGACTTCGCCACCACCTTGGACCGGGCGGCCGCGTTCGCGCGGATCGTCGCGACCGGCCGGGCGCATCTCGCCGACGACGGCCACGACCAGGTGCTGTCGGCATCGAAGCTGGTCGAGACGGCGGATCAGCTGCAGACCGCGGCCCGCACCGAACGCGCCGGACAGCTCTGGTAGTTGCGGGTTCTCGCTTCGGATGCTATGGCGTCTTGCGGCCCGAGATCACCACAGGACAAGGGGTTTCGGCACCCGCTACACTGATCGAGGTGTCGGGCCGGCGTAAGCCCCGGGTCCCAAAATAAGCCGCTACGAGCGGCCACGCGCCGTGAGGCGCTTCCCGGTCCGACGCCCAACAAACTCGCTCAGCACCCGTCCAGTCGTGGATTCCGTCGGCGAGCTCGCCGGAAGCGAGCAGAAATCCAGAATTCGCTCTCGGGTCAGCGGACTCGGTAGAGCGGGGAGGGTTTGGATTACTGCCTCGTGGTTGAAGTCGGTCATGGCGATCTCGAGGGTGACGATGTCGGTGGCTTCGGTGCTGTCGGCCGCGCGGCGACCTCGGAACCGAGGTTCAGGAGGGGATCTGCGTCCGCGTCGCGCCGTTGTCTAGAAAGTCCAAGCTTGCGCCATGGCGAAACGACCCGATCTGTAGCATTGGCCGACTCGGTGGTGATGCTGATGGGAAATACGGCACGCAGCGTGCCCGGCCGCGTAGGTCGACCGACAGATCGTAGTCCGGGAACATCAACGGTATCGGCTTGCCCGCGTCGGCTGCTGAGCTCCTGAATTTCGGGCGTGGTCGGCGACTTCCACTTGTAGTCTCCGCGCAGCCGGCCCATCTGCCCGTTACAGCAGATCAGATCGTCGCCGCAACCGGCACATCCCAGTACCTTGCCCGCAGCACCGTACTCCCCCAGCGACAGGCCGTCGGCGAGCAGCTCGGTCCCAGCAAGTAGACGAAACCCGTGCCGCGAGGAGTGTTCCGACTCGGCATCGGACCAGCTGGGGAAGTTGCTCCAGATCGAGTCGCCGTCCCGACGCGCGGGCTCGTACTTCATCCGGGACGTCCCGTCACGATCCCAGCCGCAATCCAACCTTCGTATCAGCTCTCGATGTGCCGGTTCCCAAGCCTGATATAACGTCACCGACGATCCCCAGTTCCACACCTTGACGTCTTAGCGGGTGTCGCTATGTGAGACACGTCGCGTCCGCAATCGCCGCGAAGCACCTCTGGGCGCCACAATTCTCACTGAACCCGTTCACGGAGGCGAACCGGGTGTTCACATGTGGTTCTGGGGAAGGCCTTCGCGTGCAGCGTCGGGGCTGATGCGGCTGCTCGCGAGGCGGTCGTAGTTCGGCTGTCGTGATAAGCGATGGGACGAAATGCCATGACGGGGCCAATGCACCACCGACGGTTCGATACGCCGGGGATCTTGCCCAGGGAGCGGTTCGACTATTGGCGGACCTGGTACTCAGAGGCGGCGATCGCGACGATGCGGCTGGATCCGATCGACCGGATCCCGGCTGATTTCCGATCATTGGGGGAGGTTCTTGCATGCGGCGACACGAGCATCATCGAGCTGCACTGCGGTCCGGCCGTCGGCAGCTGGCGGCCGGAGGCCACGGAGGCCAGTGATCTGCTGCGAGTCGCGATGTTCGTTCGCGGCCGGGGCGTGACCGGCCACTGGCATGGGCAGGACATGTCGCTGACGGACGGCTCGCCGGTTCTTTACGGCCGCACCGGCGGCTACTGGCGCAATCCAGCTGGCTTCCGCACGATTCAAATCAACGTGCCTCGGACGTCCGTAGAGCTGCCCGATCGGGCGATCGATCGGGTTACCGCGCGGCAACAACTCGAACGCTCGCCGGTCTTCCAATCCCTGGTCCGACCCGTCTTGATCGGCATGCTCGGCCGATTGGAGGACCTGTCTCACACGGCGACCGCAAACTTGGACACCATCAGCGTCTCGCTGATCACGATGCTCGTGCACTCCCTCCATGGCATCAGCACGGACGGCACTGAGCACGCCGCGGCCAGGCGGCTCCAGGTATGGAGGTTCATCGAAGCCAACCTCGCCGATCGGCGGCTCGGTCCTGACGAGATCGCAGCCGCGCTGCACATGTCCAGGCGCGCCTTGTACCAGTTACTGTCCGATGAGGGCGAGGGAGTTGCCACCACGATCAGGCGGCGCCGGCTCCAGCGGGCCCGGACGCTACTGCGTGACCCCCGGCACCGGCATCGCAGCATCGCCGAGATCGGTGCCGATGTCGGCCTGCCGAGTCCGGCGCACTTCAGCCGGCTGTTCCATGCCGAGTTCGGCCAGACTCCTCGCGAGGCCCGGCGCACGGACGAGCACGCTTTTTGACGATTCGTGCAGAGTCGACAGCCGACCGGCCGTGGATCTTGACTCTGCGTGCGGAGTTGGGTCCGCACGCCGATCAGTACCCGCGTGCCGACGTACCGTCGTCCGGCAGAGCGCACGGCCTGTCGCAAAGCCGGGCCCACTGTTCGCCGTGGAGGTTTGTCATGCCCGAATTCATCCCAGCCGACGACGGGCAGGCTCCGCCCGACCTGCTACCCGCAACCGGCAGCTACCCGACCGAGACCGTCCGGTATCAGACCGTTGTTCTGACTGACATTCCCGATGCCGAGCAGGACGCCTTGGTCGAACTGAACGAGCCCGTCGACCTCGGGAAGGACGATGGTGAACTGAAGTTGTTCGACCGTCCGGGTGAAGGCTTGATCATCACCACCGAGCAGCGATGGCGCTCACTCGGGGTCACCCTCGGACGCCTTCTGCACAGCCTGGCCCTGGCACCAGGGGAGAGCACCAGGGTGGCCGTGGTCGACTGGACCCGGCGCGACAAAGGCGCCCGTGACGAAGGAGTGGACGTCGCAGAGAAGACCGGCGAGGACGCCGTCTTCGATCGCTCGGTGGCCGAGGTCGCCAACTCGGTTGCGCTGGAGCAGCAGTTCGGTGACTCCACCACCGGCCAGATCGCGGCATCGGCGACCGTTGCGGCGACGGGTGGCGTATCGCTCGGCATCTTCAGCAACGGCTACCAGGGCAGCCTGTCCAGCAGCATGGGCGCCGCGACCGCGGTCGCACGCTCGTCGGGCACTCGGGAAGTCGCGGGCCGAACGGCACAGGACATCGCCGGCCGTACCCGCCAGGTCGCGACCGCGGTCCGGAACCAGCACGTCGCGGTAGTGCAGGAGACCGACCAGGTCGAAGGCGCGAAAGCCAGCACCAGGGTCGTGACCAACTACAACCACATGCACGCACTCACGATGCAGTACTACGAAGTCGTGCAGGTCTACGAGGTCACCACGAAACCGGTCCAGGTCGACCGTTGTCTCTTCATCCCGATGAAGATCCTGACGTTCACCACCAACATCTTGAAGCGGTACGCCGACGTCCTCGCACTGGCCGCGCCGAAGGCCTGGAAGGATCGGATGGCGGGCACGGATCCGTTCCAGACCAAGGTGGCGATGACCGCCGCAAGTTCGGGAACCGTGACGGTCGCTCCCGGTGCGACGGCCGCCGCGGTCATCGAGATCAAGCCGGGGAAGTTCAAGCACCTCGCGGCATCTGCGGATGCCGTCTGGGGACTCGGCCTCACCAATGGACAGCCAGAGAGATGGGACCCGCCGACCAACTCCTGGGTTGCCGTACCGGGCCTGCCGGCCGAAGGCGGTGCAGCGATCGCCGTCGGCGGAGCACACTCGGTCTGGGTGACGATGACGAACAAAGACATCTATCGGCTGGAAGGACAGACCTGGACCAAGATCGATCGTGGCCGGGCGACCGGCGGTCTGGTCGCGATCGCGGCCGCGGCCGACGGCGCGGTCTGGGGCAGCGGACCCGCCGGTGGCCGCTACCGCCGTGACGGGTCGAACTGGGAGGCGATGGGCCAAGACGTCGGCGGCGAGCCCGGCGGCAGCATCGCCGCCGTCGGGCGGGACGTCGCATGGTGCCTGCACGCGAACGGCCAGCCGTACGAATGGAACTCCAAGACTCGGCGGTGGGACGAGCGTGGCGGTGTACTGACCCAGATCGCCGGCGCCTCCGACGGGTCTTTGTGGGGGGTCAATGCCGGCAACGATCTCTATCAATGGAACGGCGCCGGCTGGGACCACCGGACCTACACCGGCGCTGAGAAGCTCAAGGTCGCAGCCCCGGTCTCCGGGAGCGAGCTGTGGGCGCTGACTCCGGATGGCTCCCCCGTCCGCATCCTGACACGTGACGTCTCCGGCTTCGAGAAGCACGACGACAAAGCCGAGGCAGCGGCACTGACCGTCTGGTGGGACAAGGATAAGCTGCGAGGGATCCAGCTGACCATGCGAGGCGCCACCGGAGCGGCTGGGGAGAACTTCAACTTCGGCGAAACTGATCCGGCCCTGCAGCTGAACTCGGCCACCCACAAGTTCCCTACCGGCGATCGGCTGATCGCGTTGACGATGCGCGTGGTCGCCGGCAATCTGCGCCAGATCGTCGTCAAGAGCAACTCCGGCGAGCAAATCTTTGGTGAGCCGGTGACAGGAGCCAGGGAGATCTCTCTGGACGTTCGTGGCTCGACCCTGTGTGGACTGTTCGGCGAGGTGGGATCCACCACCGGGAAGCAGCGATTCCTCGCGACATTGGGCTTCTGGGTCCGGGCCGAGGCGGCGTCCGCCGACATCCTCGACCACCTCAACGACAACGCCGCGTTCTACAGCCGCGTCATCTGGGCCCACGCCGGCGAGCTCGAACTCAGCCGGATGCTCGCCACCTACCACTACACACCAGAGAGCAAGCGCGATCCGGTCCCGCTGGCCGTCTGCCTGGATCCGCAACCGGTCGCCATCACCGGCAACTACCTCGCCTTCCGCTGGCACTTTGCCAGCACGAGGGAACGCAGGACGTGGTTGGAGGCCAACGTGGATTTCGACGACGAGCCTGACCCGATGGTGCTCGGCCTGCCCGGCCGTGGGGTGTTCGCCGAGGCGGTGCTGGGTCGTGCCAACTCCGCGGAGAAACTCGACGCGACCCGGTTCTGGAACTGGCAGGACTCGCCGATTCCGGTTCTGGCGAGCGAGATCGCGCCCGTGTCGACCGACAGCCGGGCGGTCCAGCCCGATCTGACTCCCGCAGCGATGGCCGCACCAGCCGCGCGGATCAATCCGCTCCAGCCTCTGCCCGAACCCGCCGGACTCGAAGCCATCCTGCGTACAGTGGCCACCGCCAACCTCTTCCGCGACATGAGTGGACTGTCCGGGGCGCAGGAACTGCTCGGCAAGAGTCTCGAACTCGCCGCAAGCAGCGACCAGGCCGGCGGCAAGAATGCTACCGCCGCGATGAAGATCGCGGCCGACCACTTGGAGCGGATGGCCGACCTCGCGATCGAGGCCGCACCCATGCTGCTCGGCCCCGAGGGCGCCGTCCTCGCCAAGATCGCCGGCGCCGACGGAATCGCCGACGCCATCGGTGGAGTCACTGCAGGCCGCAACATCACCGAGTACGGCGCGCTGCACAACACCGGCGGTGGCCGGCGACGTGACCGCCGGCTCGGGACGGGCCGGAGAGGGCTCGAACGTGGGCACGGCCAACGGGCCAGGTCCGAGAAGCTGGACGACGACTCGTGGTCCGACGGCGAGCCGGGCGAAGCGGTCGAGACCGAGTCGTTCGCAGCGGCCACGATGAAGAGGTTGTACACCAGGATCCCGGAGATCGCCGCCAGTCTGAACGTCGACGAAGCGACTGTCGAGGAGCGGATCCGCCAAACCCCACGGGACGAAATCCTGCGGTGGGCCGCCGGCCACTCGAGCTGAAGGAGCTGAAGGAGCTGACCATGCCAGATTCGAGAGATTCCAGCACTCGCACCGGAGCCGTCAACAAACCTGGCGAGGCGTTCTTGGACACCCTCAAGGGCTTCTTCCATGAAGAAGCGACCGCCCTCAAGCAGAAACTGAACCCGGAGACCGGGCCGGCCCGGCCGATCGAGCCCGGGTTCTATCGGGTCGATGTCGAGTCGGAGCGGATCTACGAGTACGCCGGCGATCTCTACCAGGGACGGAAAAAACTGAAGACCGCCTATCCTTGGAACGCTCAGCTCCAGGAGACCGAGCGCGACCGATGGCGGGACGTGCGGTACTTCAGCCTAGACAATCACAACGTCATCCAGATTGGCAGATTGGCAGACCTGACCAGGCAATACAGTCGGGCGGGGGCGGGCTCGATCCTCTGTGTACTCAACCTGAACCACGACAATTGGGGTGATGACATCCCGTCAGGCGAGCTGACCGCCGAAGTCGGTATCAGCCACTACATCCAGGGCAGTGGACGGCGGGACGAGCTCATCATCGGCAAGACGACGCTCATCAAAGACCTGGTACTTCGAGCTGGAGCGATGGTCGGCGCCGGTCTTACGAACGGTCTGGCCGGAGAGTTGCCCGGGAAGGCAGACGTGGCGAGCCTCATCCGCAACGGCGTCGAGGCCGGCCAGTTCGGGATAGAAAGGGCTGGCGATCTGTTCGGCGGGGAGAAACGGTCCCCGAGAGGTACATACGCCAACCCGGGATTGGGTGACATCGCCCGGGAAGTGCCTCTCGCCAGAGACGCACTCGGTCTGTGGGACGACCGTAAACGCGACAAGAAGAACCGTGAGCCCAGGGTTTTCGATGCCGAATCCGCCCGCGAGAAGCTGCAGCTCAAGGTACAGCTGTACCAAGGTGAGTACGACAACCTGGCCGGCGAACACCTTCACGTGCATCGCACATGGCGCGTGCGTGATGACGAGTTGGACCACGCCTGGTTGAAGAGATCCGAGGGCACAGGCGTCCGTCTCCCCATGATTTCCCTGGAAGACCTCGGCGAGGGCATCATGCCGATGGTGGAATCCCTGTTCACTCTGATGAGAAAGACCGGTGTGACAGCCTAGGCGAAACGCGGCTTAGCTTGCCAGCCTGCCCATCAGCTGGCGACCTGTGAAGCGCATCGCCGCCCTGGCGGTCGCACTTACCCTGACGGCTGAGAGCCAGTCGGTGCGCCGGGTAGTCCTATCCGCTCCGTAGTCGCTGCGCGACACGCGAAGGTCACCAGCCGGCCTTTTCTGGGTTACCTTCACGAAGGCACAGGTCTCCCTGTGGCAGCCAGCCTCAGGGGGCGTCCGCCCACACCCCTCTGGAAGGAAGACCCCCATGCGCCGCCTCACCCGCGCGCTGCTTCCGCTAGCCCTCGTCGCCGGGGTGCTCCCGGCCGCACCGGCCGCCGCCGCCCGCGGCGAGTTCGACGTCCAGGCCCACCGCGGTGGCCTCGGACTCACGGTGGAAAGCACGATCGCGTCCTTCTCCCACGGCCTCGAGCTCGGCGTCAGCACGCTCGAGCTCGACGTCCAGATCACCGAGGACGGCCACGCGGTCGTCACCCACGACCGGCGGATCGCCGGCACCAAGTGCAAGGACACCGCGCCGTACACCCCGGGTGATCCCGAGTACCCGTACGTCGGCAAGTACATCAACACGCTGTCGCTGAAGCAGGTCGAGCAGCTCGACTGCGGCTCGCAGACGCTGCCGAACCACCCCGGCCAGCGGCCCGACCCGGGCGCTCAGATGCCGGAACTGCGGGACGTCTTCGCGCTCGTGCACCGCTTCCACGCGTACGGCGTGAAGCTCAACATCGAGACCAAGGTGGAAGCCGGCGCACCGTCCGAGACCGCCCCCCGCGAGCAGTTCGTGCAGGTCGTGTCCCAGGAGATCCGGAAGGCCCGGATCGCCCGGCAGGTGACGATCCAGAGCTTCGACTGGGGCGCGCTGATGCGGATGCGCCAGGTCGCGCCCGAACTGCCGCTGGTCGCCCTGACGAACTACGACTTCCTCCAGGTCGGTCAGCCGGGCCGGTCGCCGTGGCTGGGCGGAATCGACATCGACGACTTCGGCGGCGACCTGGTCAAGGCGACCAAGTCCTTCGGCGCGTCCGCGATCTCGCCGGTGCACGGCTTTCCGCAGGACGGCAAGGTCACCGACCCGACCTACCGGCCGTACGTCACCGAGGACATGGTCGAGTCCGCGCACGAGGCCGGGATGAAGGTGGTGCCGTGGACGGTCGACGACCCGGCGACCATGCGGTCGCTGATCGACAAGGGCGTCGACGGGATCATCACCGACTACCCCGACCGGCTGCGCGACGTCGTCCGGTCCGAGGGTTACCGGCTGCCGCGGTCGTACGACGCTCCCGCCGTACGCGCGCTGCCCGCGGCGCACGCGCACAACGACTACGAGCACCGGCGGCCGTTGCAGGACGCGCTGGACCGTGGCTTCAACAGTGTCGAGGCGGACGTGTGGCTGATCGACGGCGAACTGCGGGTCACGCACGACCTCGAGGACGCCGTCCCCGGGCGCACGCTGGAGAGCCTGTACCTGCAGCCGCTGGCCGAGCGGGTGCGGGCGAACCACGGGCAGGTGTACAAGCACGGCCGGGACTTCCAGCTGCTGATCGACATCAAGAGCGACGGCCCCTCGACGTACGCCGCCATCGACAAGGCGCTGACGAAGTACCGCGGGATCAGCACGGTGTTCATCAACGGGCGCGTGCTGAAGGGCGCCGTGACCTCGGTGATCAGCGGGAACCGGCCGCTCGACGTCCTGCGGGCGCAGAAGGTCCGGTACGCCGGGTACGACGGCCGGCTCGGCGACCTGCCGTCGGGGATGCCGGCGTCCCTCATGCCGCTGCTGAGCGACAACTGGACGAACAACTTCACCTGGACCGGTCTGGGCCCGATGCCGGCCGCCGAACGGACCAAGCTCCACGACATCGTCGTCCGGGCGCACCACGCCGGCTACCGGGTGCGGTTCTGGGCGACGCCGGACGTGCGCGGGATGGCTCGGGAGGCGCTCTGGAGCGAGCTGAAGGCGGCAGGCGTCGACCACATCAACACCGACGACCTGCACGGACTGGAGTCGTTCCTCCGCCGCTAGGGTTTGACTTCCGTGAGGGCGATGAGGTTGGCGCCCTCACGGAAGGCCTTGCGTTGGCGGACGGCTCCGTTGCCGTGAATGATTACCCGTTGAATGCCGTCTTCAACCAGGTCGGCGTCACCGAGTTCCTGCAGCGCCGGCTCGACATGCTTGCGCAACGCATCCAAGGCCTGGGACATCGGCACGAGCCCGGCGCGCAGGACGTCCAGGCCGTCGGCCGTGAGACCGTCACGGGCCGCCAGCCAGTAGGCGGCCCGCAGCACCTCGGGCTCCAGCGTCGGGCCTTTCGTGCCGTCCTCGAGCGCGGTCATCACCAACGCACGGACGAGTGTCGCGAGCAGCACCGTCTCGTCGACCGTCAGCGGTACGTCACTGACCCGGACCTCGACGGTCGGCAGGTGGGACGACGGCCGGACGTCCCAGTAGACCATCTGCTCGTCCATCAGCGTCCCGGCCGCGAGATGCATCGCCACCAGCGCGTCGTAGTGCTCCGCCGACTCGAAGTACGGCGGCGGGCCGGACGACGGCCAACGCGACCACATCAGCCACCGCCAGCTCGCGAAGCCGGTGTCCTCGTCGAGATAGATCGGCGAGTTCGCCGTCAGTGCCAGCAGGGTCGGCAGCCACGGCCGCAGGTGGTTGCTGACGCGGGTCGCCGCCTCCCTGTCGGGTACGTCGACATGCACGTGACACCCGCACACGGCCTGCTCGCGCGCCAACTGCCCGTACCTGGCGGCCATTTCCTGGTACCGCTGCTTCTTCGTGATCGACTGGATCGCCTTGCCCTGCGGGGGCACCGCGATGGCGAGCAGCCGGGCGCCCTCCTCGGCCGCCGCCCGCGCGAGCGCCGAGCGCATGTCGGACAGGTGCGCGTGCAACTCGGCCGCCGTCCGGCACACCGGGCTGTTGATCTCGACCTGGGCTCTGGTCAGTTCGAGGGCGACGTCCAGCTCCGGCAGTTCCTCGACGACCGCCTTGCTGCGAGGCAGCGGATCACCGGTGGCGGACACGAGCAGGAGCTCTTCTTCGACTCCGATCAAAGAATGAGTCACGCCAGGCTGGTACCCGGGCGGCCCATGGTGGAAACGAGGTCACTAGGCTCTGCGGCGTGAGCCTGCCGACCGTCACCGCGACCCGCTACGTGCTGCCGCTGCGCGAGGGCGGCTCGCTGCCCGGTGTTGTCGAGGGCAACGATCTCGGCACCTACGTACTCAAGTTCACCGGTGCTGGCCAGGGCCCGAAGGCCCTCGTCGCCGAGATCGTCGTCGGCGAGCTGTTCCGCCGCCTCGGCCTGCGGGTGCCCGAGCTCAAGCTGATGCACCTCGACCCCGCGATCGGCAAGTCCGAGCCGGACTTCGAGATCCAGGAACTGCTGCTGCGCAGCGCGGGACTGAACCTGGCCGTCGACTTCCTCCCCGGCTCCTTCGGGTACGACGGCTCGGCCGGCAACCCCGGGGACGCGGGAATGGCCCGGATCCTCTGGCTCGACGCGTACGTCGCCAACGTCGACCGCTCCTGGCGGAACCCGAACCTGCTGGTCTGGCACAAGAACCTCTGGCTGATCGACCACGGAGCCGCGTTGTACTTCCACCACTCCTGGATGTCCGCGGAGAAGTTCGCCGGACAGCCGTACGACGCCTCGGACCACGTGTTCTCGGTCGCCGCAGCCGGCGTACCGGCGGTGGACGCGGAACTGGCGGCGGCGATCACGCCGGCGCTGCTGACCGAAGTCATCGGGCTGGTGCCGGACGAGTGGATCGACGACGGGGACCGGGAGCGGTACCTCGGTCACCTGACCGCCCGCCTGGAGAGCCGGGCGGCCTGGCTGCCGGGAGGTGCCCGGTGAGCGCCGAGCTGGTGCCTTTCGACTACGTGATCCTGCGGGCCGCGCCGCGGATCCACCGCGGCGAGTTCGTGAACGTCGGCGCGGTGCTGTACTGCCGCGCCTTGGACTTCCTCGGCGCTGCCTGGGACGTCGAGCCGTCGCGGCTCAGGGCGCTCGACCCGGCCGTCGACGTGGACGTGGTGTGCGCGTCGCTGGACCACATCCGGGCGATCTGCGCGGGCGATCCGGACGGTGGCCCGGCCGCGGCTACCAAGATCGGCGAACGCTTCCGGTGGCTCGCGGCGCCCCGCAGTACCGTCGTACACCCCGGACCGATCCACAGCGGGCTCACCAACGACCCCGCCGCGGACCTGGACCGGTTGCTCGACTCCTTCGTGCGTTAGCTCTCGAGGGCGGTCGAGACCACCTCGCGGGCCTGGGCGAAGACCTGCTCGAGGTGCTCGGCGCCCTGGAAGGACTCGCCGTAGATCTTGTAGAGGTCCTCGGTCCCGGACGGCCGCGCCGCGAACCACGCCGACTCGGTGGTGACCTTCAGCCCACCGATCGCGGCCCCGTTGCCGGGGGCGCTCGTCAGCCGGTCCACGATCGGCTCACCGGCCAACTCGGTCGCCGTCACCGCGTCCGCGGACAGCGCCGACAGCTTCGCCTTCTGCTCGCGCGTCGCCGGCGCGTCCACCCGCGAGTACGCCGACGCGCCGAACCGCTCGACCAGCTTCGCGTGCGCCTGCGACGGCGTCTCGCCGGTCACCGCGGTGATCTCGCCCGCCAGCAACGCCAGCAGGATGCCGTCCTTGTCGGTCGTCCACACCGTCCCGTCGAAGCGCAGGAAGCTCGCGCCGGCCGACTCCTCGCCGCCGAACCCCACCGACCCGTCGATCAGCCCCGGCACGAACCACTTGAAGCCGACCGGCACCTCCCACAGCCGCCGGCCCAGGTCCGCGACCACGCGGTCGATCAGCGACGACGACACCAGGGTCTTGCCGACCGCGACGTCCGGACCCCACTGGCGGTTGGCGAACAGGTAGGAGATCGCGACGGCGAGGTAGTGGTTCGGGTTCATCAGCCCGGCGTCCGGGGTGACGATGCCGTGCCGGTCCGCGTCCGCGTCGTTGCCGGTGGCCACGTCGTACCGGTCGCGCTGTGCGACGAGTGAGGCCATCGCGTACGGCGAGGAGCAGTCCATCCGGATCTTTCCGTCGTGGTCGAGCGTCATGAACGACCAGGCCGGGTCGATCGCCGGGTTGACCACGGTCAGGTCGAGGTCGTGCCGGTCGGCGATCGCCGCCCAGTAGTCCACGCTGGCACCGCCGAGCGGGTCCGCACCGATCTTCACCCCGGCCGCGCGGACGGCGTCCAGGTTCAGCACGGACGGCAGGTCGTCGACGTAGTGGCCGACGAAGTCGTACTCCCCGGCCTCGGACCGGGCCTGCTCGAACGGTTTCCGCCGTACCTCCCGGTTGCCGCCGGCGATCAGCTGGTTCGCCCGTGCCGCGATCCAGCCGGTCGCGCCGGAGTCGGCGGGGCCGCCGTGCGGCGGGTTGTACTTGATCCCGCCGTCCCGCGGCGGGTTGTGCGACGGCGTGATGACGATGCCGTCCGCACCGGCACCGGCACCGCGGTTGAGCCGCAGGATCGCGTGCGACACCCCAGGGGTCGGCGTGAGCCGGTCGGCGCTGTCCACCAGCATCTGTACGTCGTTGCCGGCGAGGACCTCGAGCACGGTCCGCCAGGCGGGCTCGGACAGCCCGTGGCTGTCCCGGCCGACCAGGAGCGGTCCCGACGTGCCTTCACCGGCCCGGTACTCACAGATCGCCTGCGTGATCGCCAGGATGTGCGCCTCGTTGAAGGCGCCGTCCAGGCTGGAGCCGCGATGTCCCGACGTACCGAAGACGACCTTCTGGGCGGGGTCGTCCACGTCCGGGGTGATGTCGTCGTACGCCTTGAGCAGCGCCTCGATGTCGACGAGGTCCTCGGGCTGAGCGGGCTGGCCTGCGCGTGGGTGCATGGGGAACATGCAACAAGCCCCGGCCCGCGAGCACAACTCGGGGCGGTTCCGGTCAGCTGCTGTACGGCGTCAGCAGCTGGTCGACCGGTGCGTAGTCGTCGGTCAGCACCGGCGCTTCGCCGACGAAGTCCGCGAGCTCGCCCTGCACCCGCATCCCGGGTGCGAGGCGCTCGGCGATCGCCTGCTCGTCGATCGGCCGGTCCGACGCGACCAGGACGAAGTTGCCGCCGGACTGCCCCGCGAGCTCGTCCTCCCGGGCGACCACGGCGACGTGCGGGAACTCGGCCTGCAGCGTCGCGATCTCGGCCTTGGCGAAGGCGAGGCCGCCGAAGTCGATGACGTTGACCAGGTAGACGCCGTCCGGTCGGAGCACGCGGCGGATGTCCGCGACCAGCTCGCGGGTGGTCAGGTGCCACGGCACGGACACCCCGCTGAACGCGTCCATGATGATCACGTCGTCGCTGTCGGTCGCCTCGGCTCGCACGCCGAGCCGCCCGTCGCGGACCGAGATGTCCAGCTCCGGCCCGGTCCGGACACCGAGCTCCTTCTTGTCCAACTCGACGACGGCGCCGTCGATCTCGTAGACCTTGTTGTGGCTGCCCGGCCGGGTCGCGGTCAGGTAGCGGGGCATGGTGAGCCCACCGCCGCCGATGTGCAGCGCGTCCAGCCGCCGGTTGTCCGGCCAGGTCCCGTTGATCGCCGCGGCGAAGTTCCTGATGTAGGCGAACTCGAGGTATGTCGGGTCGTTGAGGTCGACGTACGAGTGCCGCAGCTGGTCCAGGTAGAGCGTGCGCCCGCTCTCGCGGTTCTGGTCCGCCACCACGCGTGCACAGTGGTACGCCGTCTCGACCTCACACGGCCGCGGTGCGACCAGGGTCAGGGTCGCGCCGATGAGCGCGAGCGCCACGGGCTTCGCCGCCGCCCGAGCACCCCGCAGTACGACGGTCAGAACGGCCCCGGAGACCACCAGGAGACCCCCCAGTGCCAGCAGGATCGTGCTCACCGGGACCTCCGACACGAACACGAACCCGGTCAGCACCGTGCCCGCGATTCCACCGACGGTCGCGTACGCCGAGAGCCGGCCGACGACCGTACCGGTCTGGGCCAGCGTCGACAGCCGCAGCTTGGTCACCATCGGCGTCACCGCCGACAGCAGTGCCGCCGGCACGAACAGCGCAACCGCGAGCACCAGGAACACCAGATCGGTCCCGCCACCGCGCAGCGCCTCGCCGGTCCAGCGCACGACCGGGAGGATCAGCATGACCAGGGCTCCGCCGATCAGGATCAGCGGCCCGAGCGTCCTGCGCGGCTCCACGGCGTCGGCGTACCTGCCGCCCAGCGCCGCACCGGTCGCGATCGCGGCCAGCGCGACCCCGATCACAGCGGTGTTCGTCTCCAGCGTCAGCCCGATGTACGGCGCCACCAGCCGCAGCGAGACCAGTTCCAGCACCATCACGGCAGCCGAACTGCCGAAGGCCAGCCCGATGGCCAGCCGCGATCCCACGTCACGCGTACTCACCGCGTCACCCTATCTGCCGATCCGAAACACTCCCGGGCCGTCAGGCAGGCAGTGACCCCTCTCCCACCTCCAGCGCGCCCAGCCCACGCCGCGACCCGGGACGGGTCGCCGCCGATTTGCCGGGTTGACCCTGACGTAGCGTCAGGCCGGACGATCGGACGCATGAACGAGTTCGTGAGCCCCGTTCCGCTGCCCGGTCCCGACACGGTCGCGCCCGGGATCTGCCGCGAGATCTACCCCATGCCGATGTTCGTCGTCCTGCCGACCGGAGACCTGGCGGCGTCGAAGGAGTTCTGGATCCGCGGGCTCGGGTTCGCCGACCTCTTCTCCGCGCCGGGTGAGCAGGTGACCCACCTGCGCCGATGGGCGTTCCAGGACGTGCTTCTGGTGCCCGGGGTACCGGCCGCCTCCGCCGCCGTCCAGGGCGTCAGCTTCGCCGCGGTGCTGAACCAGCTCGCCGACATCGCCACCCGCTGCGAGGAGCTGGTCCCGGGGTGCACTTCCGGGCCGGAGGTGATGCCCTGGAACTCGGTCGAGCTGACCGTGACCACCCCGGAGAACGCGCGAGTGACGATGACTGCCGCGCGGCCGCTCGACCCGGCGAGCCCGGAGGCGGACAACCTGCGTGACTGGGGGATCCCCCTTCCTTGACAGACTGACCCGGGTGACCTCACCAGAGCAGACCTCCGATCCCGACGAGCTGACGGTCGGCCAGGCGGCGGGACTGGTCGGCCTCAGCGTGCGGACCCTGCACCACTGGGACGCGGTCGGCCTCGTCCGGCCCAGCGAACGAACGCCGGCCGGCTACCGGGTCTACTCCGCCGACGACATCGCCCGCATCCACCGCGTGCTGGTCTACCGGGAGCTCGGTCTCCCGCTGGCCGAGATCGGCCGGATCCTCGACGACCCGGCCGCGGACGCCCGCGAGCACCTCCGCCGGCAACGCCTCCAGCTCACCGAGCGCATCTCCCACCTCCACACCATGGCCGAAGCCGTCGACCGGATGCTGGCCGCCTCGAGCTCGGGGCTGAAGCTGACGCCTCGGGAGCAGGTGGAGATCTTCGGCACCGACTGGCGACCCGAGTGGGTCCAGGAGGCCGAGGACCGGTGGGGCGACACCAAACAGTGGGCGCAGTACGTCGAACGCACCAGCGGACTGACGCCCGACGACTGGCGCCAGGTCGTGGCTGACACCGAGGTCCTCAACGCCGATCTGGCCGCGGCTCACCGGGCGGGCGTCGTACCCGGCTCCGACGAAGGGAACGCGTTGGCCGAGCGGCACCGTACGTCGTTCTCCCGGTACTTCGACTGCACGCCGGCGATGCACGCTTGTCTGGCGAGATCCTTCGTCAGCGAACCCGGCTACCTCAGGTACTACGACTCCCTGTCCCCCGGACTGGCCCAGTGGCTGCACGCGCTGGTCTATGCCAACACCGCTGCTCACGGCATCGATCCAGACACCGCGACCTGGACCTAGGAGCCGCCGAGCCAGGACATCAGGCGACCTTGTGACCAGCAGCGGCCGACGGCCTCGGTGCTCAAGGTCGACGCCTCGAAGACCGCCAGCCCGAGGATGCTGTGGCCGGACGCCCGTCGGTCGCCCAGCGTCGGGATGGCCGGCGCGACTCCGACCCCCTCGGCCGACGCCCAGGCCACCGCCCGCTCGGTCGCCGCTTCGTCGAGGCGCTGCAGGAACCGCAGCCGGTCCTCGAGTGAGTACTTCGACAGCGCCCACGTCGTCGTGACCAAGGGCAGGGCGTCCGCGGGCACCTGAGCGAGGGCTTCGGGCAACAGGTCGACGATGTTGCCTCCGAGCAGCACTGGAGGCGCCGACGCTGCCAACGCCAGTTCTCTTTCCAGCCGTGCGAGCTTCTCCGACTCATCAGGCGGCAGGCACGCTCGGAGCCAGCGCGCCTCGTCGGGGTCGGTCACGTCGACCGGATCGACGTCGACGCCGATCCGGGTCACGACCTCGGGCATCGCCTGCGTTGGGACCGGCCGGTCCCCCACGACCGAGCACGACAGCTGCACCGGCGACGACGGGTCACCCAGCGATCGGGCGTTGCTGTACGCGATTCCCACGCGGTCGACCGTCAGATTGAGCCCGGCCGAACAGCCGACATCGATCAGCCCGATCGCGGTCGCACCAACCCGCCGAGCCGCCTCGGCGACCACCGGATAGAGCACGGCGCCACGTCCGGCTTCGTTCGCTCGCACGGGTCGCCGTACGGCGATCTGCACGACCGAATCGGTCATGGAGAGCACGGTGTCAACCGCCGCCGCAGCAGCCTGATCACGTGCTGCTGCATCACCAGTCGCGTCGTACGCGGCAGCCAACGCCGGGGCCCGGCCGGAGAGGGCGAGGTCGTGCAGCGCGGCCAGGACCGCCGCCGGCTGCCGCTTGCGCGCCGGCGCCGTCTCGATCGCCCGCAGCGCCTCCTCGGAGTCGCTCAAGGCGCCAGCGATCCGCTCGTACAGCGGTGAGGACTCGAACCGCCGGTACACCTCGGCGAGCGTCCGCGCATTACCCACGGGCGCCACGCTGCCCGGTCACGACGACGCGTCCAGCTTGGCGATCAGCGTCTTCGGAGCGACCTGCCGGAACGCACTCTCGACGAGATCCTCGAGGTGGTCCCAGTCGACGTGGTCCACGTCCAAATAGACCCCGAGCCAGCCGCGATGACCGACGTACGGCGGCCGGAAGAAGTGCTCGGGATCCTCCTCGACCAACGACTCCTGGACTCCGGGCGGCGCCGCGCACCACAACCCGACCCGGTCGTCGTGATGCTGGTTCGCGAACATCACGAACGCCTTCTTGTCCCGCACGAACCAGGTCGGTTCGCCGTGGCTCAGCCGTTCCGTCGTCTCCGGCATCACCAGACACAGTCCCCGCAGCCGTTCGAGCGCCTCCATCTGTCCTCCCTCAGTGGCGTGGCCCAGGAATCACACCGGCTTCGTACGCCATCCGTCAGCGGTCACGTTCGCGACCCTAGTCCGTCCGGAGTCACAGTTGCCGGAACCGGATCGAGCGGTACAGGCCGGCCGGAGAGGTCCTGCGCCCGGATACCGGTCTGGGTCAACGTGTCCGTCATCGCCACTCCCAGGGTCTCGGGTCCTGAGACCGGCCAGGAGCGAACGGCCGGCCGGACATCCGGCCCAGGGAGCGAACCGGCTGCTATACGCCACGAGAACGATGTGATTCAGCTCACAGTGACCACCGTGCGTGTCGCGCCGTTACACGGTCAGTGCCGGACGGCGTCCACGCACAGTGCACACCTGGGCGCCCGACGGCGCCTGCCGCCACGCCGCGCCCGACAGGAGGTTCGGACCACATGCGCATTCGGAACCTGGTGGTGACCGCCACGCTGATCCCGGTTTTGATGCTCGCCGGGTGCGGCGACGACGACGCATCGTCCGACGTCGCCGCCTCGACTCCCGGCGCCAAGAAGGCGTCGAAGGACGGGCTCACCGAGCAGGTCGACAGCGCCGGCCAGGCCGACCCGGTCGTCGACGCGTACTACGACTACCGGGTCGCCCTCGACGTGATGATGCGCAGCGGCGGCCGGAAGACGAAGCACCTCGCAGTGGTGATGACGCCGAACCTGTTCACCTCGATCAGCGCCCAGGCGACGTACTTCCGCACCAAGAAGCTGCGCAACACCGGCACCACCAAGGTGCTCTGGGCCAAGCGCACCCTCGCGTCGAGCGGCGTGATCGTCAGCGCCTGCTACGACACCACCGCGGCCCGGACCGTCAACTCGAGAGGCCGTTCGGTCCTCCCGGACACCACCCCGACCCGCTGGCTCGACGAGATGCGGGTACAGCAACTCCAAGGCCGCTGGGTGGTCGACGGCGGCAGGACCACGCCGAACGCCTGCTGACACCTCGGCACCGCACCAACCACTGCGGCCGCTTCGCCCGCAGCACGCTCGACCCATCGCACCTCCGGCTCGCTGCCTGACGGCACACCTCGTGGGCCGGAGCCGCAGCAGCGCGGAGAGACCAGGTCTCCGCGCTGCTGCGTTCCCCTCACGCGTGCCGGACCATCTGGCGCAGCATGGCCTCCACCGCGTCGCGGAGATCGTCGTCGTGCTCCGGGCCCGACCAGACGACCACACAGCCCTTGTCGCCCAGCTTCTCGGCGACCAGCGCCCGTGCCGGCGTGGGGTCTCCCTGATTCAGGACGACGACCAGCCGGCGACCGTCACGTCGCAACCGGTCGAGGAGCGGCGGCAGCGTCGAGCCGCGGAACACACCAGGGTCGCTCTTCACCTTCGTCTCGACCATCACGCCACGGCCACGCACCACCAGCAGGTAGTCGGCGCGGTCCCGGGTGAACTCGCGGTCGTGATAGATCCGCGCCTTCGGCCACAGCCGCTGCAGCGCCGCGTCGACCTCGGCGTCGTACCGCGCCGCCAGCCGGCTCACCCGCGAGCTCGTCCCGCGCGGCCGGAACGCCTCGGGCGTACGCCGTCCAGCACGCCGCCGCCCGAACAGCGGCGCCAACCAACGCCCCCATCTCGTGTCGATCATCGGCGGACCCCTCGACCTAGCCGGCACTTACCCCCAGTCTCCCCACTCCGCCGGGCCACCCAACCGCCCACACCCCGATCGTGATCCCACCTCCACAAACCCCGGACAGCAGACAGCCCGCGGACGACCGGGGTCATCCGCGGGCTGCCGACGCCGGTGGTCAGCTGTTCCTGATCGCGGAGACCTCGATCTCCAGGGTGACCTTCTCGCTGACGAGAACGCCGCCGGTCTCAAGGGCGGCGTTCCAGTTGACACCGAAGTCCTTGCGGTTGATGACGACCGAGCCCTCGAGGCCCACGCGCTGGTTGCCGAACGGGTCGGTGGCCGAGCCGGTGTACTCGAACGGGATCTCGACGGACTTCGTCACGCCGCGCACGGTCAGGTCGCCGACGACGGTGAAGTCCGCGCCACCGTTGTGCTTGACCGCGGTCGACGCGAACGTGATCTCGGCGTGGTTGTCCATGTCGAGGAAGTCGTTGCTGCGCAGGTGGTCGTCCCGCTGGCTGTTGCGCGTGTCGATGCTCTTGGCCTGGATGGTCACCCGCCCGGACGAGTTCTCCGGGTTCTCGCCGTCGAGGTGGAGAAACCCCTCGAACTCGTTGAACGACCCCCGCACCTTCGTCACCATCGCGTGCCGGGCGACGAACCCGACCCGGCTGTGGGCGGTGTCGATCGTGTAGTCACCGGTCAGAGCGGCGTACTCGCTGGCCATCGAACAATTCCTCCAGAGAGATTAGTTGAAGTTTGCATAGTCCAGTTTTCACCCACTTCCGCCGAATGTCCACTCCGGGTGTCCGCCTGTCAGGACATAACCCGGCCACGACCCGGATCGCGGACCTGGCCGTTGCCGTGGCACCAGCCGTTATTCGGTTGCGGGCCCGGCGGCCCGGCGGGTGTCATGTGTGGTCGAAGATCGGAGGACTGTCGTGCAACCGCTCAGCGTCGAGGAGATCAGGCGCTCGTTCGTCAACTCGTCCAAGAGCCTGGTGAAGGCCATGACGCTGCCCCGGGCATTCGCCGACCTTCCCTGGGAGTCACTGGACTACCTCGGCTGGCGTGACCCGAAGGCGCCCAACCGCGCGTACCTCGTCGTCCGCCGCGACGGCGACGTCACCGGGATCGCGCTGAACACCCAGGCGACCGGGAAGCCGCGCCGCGGCACCGGGCTGTGCGACCTCTGCCACACCGCGCACCAGGTGACCGACGTGGCACTGTTCGCGGCCCGGCGGGCGGGTGCGGCCGGCCGGGACGGCAACACGGTCGGCCTGTACATCTGCGCCGACCTGGCCTGCTCGCTCTACCTGCGCGGCCTGCGCGAGCTCGAGGTTCCGCAGGGTGAGACCGCCGCCCCCGAGGTCCGGGCCGAGCGGCTCACCGCCCGACTCGACGGATTCGTGAATCGCGTCCTCGCTTGAGCTTCCGCAGTGGGTACCTGGATCTACGCTGGTGGCAGCGGCAGGTCCACACGGGCGAAGGGAGAGCGAGTCGCGATGACGGAGTTCAGAATCACGCACGAGATCCACGAGGTTCATCCGGACATCCGCGAGAAGCTCACCGCCACGACCATCGAGGCCATCAACGAGTCCAGCGCCCGCTCCGCGGAGGACGCCGCGCTGGTACTGCGCCACAAACTCGGTGAGATCGGCGTCGGGATGAGCGAAGCGGCCTGCCTGGCGGCCGTCGAGCGGATCCGCTCCGGCAAGCAACTCCGCTTCGAGATCGAACGGGAGACCGTCGACGAGACGGAGTGAGTCCTGCGGCGTACCGAGCGGCTCGCAGCCGGCGGCTTCGGCTCACGACGGACGCGGCGCGACGGCTCAGCCGGCCGCTGTTGTGTAGGCCGCCAGGTCCGCTGAGGTGAACAGGGCCCGGAGGCTGAGGCCGGCGTCGGTGAGCGGCTGAGGCGTCGCCTGGTTGCGGTTGATCACGCACAGGGCGCCGGTAATCCACGCGCCCCGGGCGCGGAGCTCCTCGGTGGACAGGACGATCTGGCCGCCGGTGGTGACCACGTCCTCGACCACGGTGACGCGTCGGCCGGCCGTCTCCGCGCCCTCCGCGAGCCGCTGCGTCCCGTACGCCTTGGCCTGCTTCCGGACGAAGGCACACGGCAGCCCGGTCCGGCGGCCGAGCGCGGTCACCACCGGGATGCCGCCCAGCTCGAGCCCGGCGAGCACCTCGGTGTCCGCCGGCACCAGCGGCACCATCGCCTCCGCGATCGCGTCCAGCAACACCGGATCCGCCTCGAACTGGTACTTGTCGAAGTACTCCCCGACCACTTGCCCCGAGCGCAGCACGAACCGCCCGGTCAGGTGCGCGGTCGCGTGCACCCGTCGTCCCAACTCCGCGATCTTCACGCCCGCACCCTATCCACGGCTCAGCCGGCCTGGCGTTCGGTGGGCGTGGGGCGCGAGGCAGTCGGCATGGGGCGCGAGTCCGGGAGCAGGCGGCGGAAATCCTCGATCGAGATGATCGGGACGTTGTAGTAGCGGGCGGCCCGGGCCTTGACGGACAGGCTGTCGACGTCCGCGGCGACGACGAAGGTGGTGTCCGGGCGGACCGCCTCCTGAGGGGCGAAGCCGGCCGCGACGGCGCGATCCCACCACACCGCACGCGGCTCGATCATGTCCCCGGTGAACACCAGCGTGCTGCCCGGCGGGAACCCATGGGACCCCGGGCGGGCCGGCACGACGTACCGACCGGAGCTCGCCCGCAGCAGCGCGTCGTCCACGTCGGACACCCGATGCCCGAGCATCATCGCGACCCGGTCGAGATCGGCACGCTGGTCGGCGGTGATCTCGCCGTCGCTGCAGGAGGCCTCGGCCAGCGAGGTCACGTAGTACCGATGCAGGTCGCGCACCTCGGACCGCGCCAGCCCGAGCTCGGTCGCGACCTGGACGAGCTGGTCCGCGTCGGCCGCGGTGATCTCCCGGTTCGCGAGGATCCCGTCGAGGAGAGCCAGGTACGAGTCGGCCTGCGGCGGCTCGGGGACCCGCGGCAACTGGTCGACGATCCGGCTCATCCATCCGTGCCGGCCACCGGCGTGCACCGGGCGCACCGTCGGCGTGAACGCAGTCCCGGGCAACGCGGGCCACGGCAGCCGCCGCACTTCCTCGTACGCCCACTGCCACGGCGGCGGCGACGGGAAGGCGTGCAGATACCGACCGAACAGCTGCGCCGTGGCCCGCGTGTCCGCAAGCGCCGAGTGCCAACCCTCGATCGAGATCCCGGCCGCCGCACAACACGCCCCGAGCGTCCGTTTCGCGCCCGGGTAGAGGTAGCCGGCCAGCGCCATCGTGCACATCGACCGCTCGGTGATCAACGGCACCGCGAACCCGAGCCGGCCGAACTCCGCGCGCAAGAACCCCAGGTCGAACTCGACGTTGTGGCCGACGACCATCCGCCCGGCGAGCAGTCCGCCGAGCTCGCGCGCGACGTCACCGAACTCCGGCGCCGCGAGCACGTCGGCGGTCAGGATCCCGTGAATGTGCTGCGGGCCCAGATCGCGGTGGGGATTCAGCAACGTCACCCACTCGTGCTCCACCTGCCCGCGCGCATCCAGCAGCACGACGGCGATCTCGATCACCCGGTGCCGATGGCTCGGCAGCAAGCCGGTCGTCTCGGTGTCGATGACGGCGTACATCAGCGGCGACTCCTCCGGCTCGGTTACCGACCCGGAACAACCCAATCACAGGTCGCCGACAGTTCTACTCCACCGGGACGTCGACCGCGATCTCCTCCCCGAGCCGGGCCCCAGAGGACAGCCGGAGGTCGTCGCCGCTCCAGAACCGCCCCGGGTCGTACCAGCTCGGCGACCGCCCGTGCAGCAGCCCCATCTCCTCGTACGTCACCGCCACCACCTCGGCGCAGTACGCCGACTCGAGCGCGAGCTCGCGGGATCCGCGCCGGAGCGCCGGGATCCGCCCAAGGGCCCACCGCGACGCCAGCCGGGCCGTCGACGGGAACGGCGTACCATCGAGGCGCGCGACGGTCCGCAGTACGGCGTCCTCCATCTCCCGCGTCACCGGATGGTCCAACTGCCGCAGCCAGGCCCGCTGACCGTACTTCCGCGACCACACCAGCACCGCGTCCCGCAGGTCGTGCAACTGCACACCGCGGTGATGCTTTCCCGTCCAGACGTCCGGCAGGGACCGGCCCAGCTCGGCGTGCCACATCAGCGGCGGCAGGTCCTCGACGACGATCGCCATGCCGACGTGGTTGACGGGGCTGTTCGTGGTCAGCTGGATGGCCCGGTCGGCCGCACTCCCCCCGCGGAACAGCCAGATGTCACCGGTTCGTGTCAGTTCCGTAGCGTCATCCAGCGAAATCCGGCTCTCCACGTCGCTAGGTTAGTCCCATGAAGGTATGGAAGGTCGTAGGGCTTGCAGGGCTCGTCGGCGTGGCCGCGACGGGCGTGGTGATCGCGCGGGGCGAGCGGAAGCGCCGCGCCTACACGCCGGAAGAGGTACGCGACCGTCTCAAGACCCGGGTCAAGGAAGCGGCGAACGCCTAGCTCCAGGTCCTGCCCACCGTGGCGGGGCACCCTGACTAAAGGTTGTGGAGAGCAACCTTCTCCAGCCGGCCGGACGTGACCGTCGCCGTCTGGTAGGTGCAGTACGGCTGCCGGCGGCGATCGGTCGGCGATCCCGGGTTCAGCAGCCGCAGGCCGCCCCGGCTGGTCGTGTCCCAGGGGATGTGACTGTGACCGAACACCAGCACGTCCACACCCGGGTACGCCCGCTCGCACCGCTCCTCGCGGCCCTTGGCCGGCCCGGTCTCGTGCACGACCGCGAGCGACACCCCGTCGAGCGTCACCCGGGCGACCTCGGGCAGCCGGGCCCGCAGCTCCGGACCGTCGTTGTTGCCCCAGCACCCGATCAGCCGTGCGGCCCGGGCCTCCAGCTCGTCCAGCAACTCGACGCTCACCCAGTCGCCGGCGTGGATCACCACGTCGGCCTGGTCGATCGCGGCCCAGACCGGCTCGGGCAGCTTCCGTGCGCGGACCGGCAGATGAGTGTCCGAGATCAGCACCAAGCGCATGCGCCCACTCTCTACGCCCGCAGGGACTGGATCAACTCCTGTTCCCGCGCGAGGCTCAGACCGGCCTTCCGCTCGCGCTCCAGGCCGAGCTCGCGCTCCCACGCCAGCGTGTCCCGCAGGAACTCCCGCCGTGGCCGATGCGTCAGCCCGGCCGCCCGCGCCGCCGCACCGCTCCGGTTCGACCAGCCCTCGTACCCCGGCTCGGTCAGCCACATCGCGAGCGATTCCGGCCCCATGTACTGCTCGACCTGCCGCTCCTCCAGCCACTCCCGCGGCGCGAGCACCACCGGCCCGGAGTGGCCACCGACCTCGCGCGACAACTCGACCCATTCCCCGAACGGCACCACCGGCCCGAACGTGTCGAACGTCCCGGTCCGTCCCCCGGCGGCGTTGTCCAGCAACCAGGACGCGAGATCCCGTACGTCGATCACCGAGGTGTCCAGGTCCGGCGTGTCCGGCAGCAGCAGCGGCTCCTCGGGTGCCCGGGCAGCCCGCGCCACCCACGCGCCGGCCCGGTCGCTGCGGTCCCCCGGCCCACCGATCAGGCCGGCCCGCGCGATCACCAGCCGGTCCCCGACCGCCCCGACCGACGCGAGTTCGCACGCGACCTTCGCCTCGCCGTACTGCTCCCGGTCGACCACGTCGAGCTCGGCCGGCTTCCGCAGTACCGCGGACTCGTCGGCACCAGGCGTGTCGTACTTCTCGTACGCGTTGTTCGACGACACGTACGTCCAGTGCTTCGCCTTCGCCCCGAACGCGGCCAGGGCCGCACGCACGAACCCGGGCTGCCACGACACCTCGAACACCGCGTCCCAGTCCCGATCGGGTACGGCGTCGTACGCGTCCGGGCGGCTGCGATCGGCCGGGACGAGGGCCGCTCCCTCGGCCACCTCGCCGCTCTCGCCGCGCGCCACACACGTCACCGAATGTCCGCGGGCCAGCGCCTGGGCCGCGAGCTCCCGGCCCAGCCATGCGGTACCGCCCAGTACCAGAATCTGCATGTCCGCAAGCCAATCAGGGCCCGCGGACGATTCCCAGACGGTCTGCTGACGGCAGAAGGCGAAAAGGCCTTGCGGTGACGCCGATCCGGGCGCAGCCTCGAAGCAGAGGGCAACCGTGTTCGGGGGCCGTGGACACAGGGGGGACAGAATGGCGTTCGTTCAGATCATCGAGTACCGCACGTCCAGACCGGACGAGGTCGCGGCGCTCAGCGAGCAGTTCACCAAGAACCGGATGGCGGCGGGCGACGGCCCGTCGCCGACACGCGAACTCACCGGCGCCGACCGGGACGAACCCGGGCGGTACTTCGCCGTGGTCGAGTTCGCGTCCTATGAGGAGGCGATGGAGAACTCCAACCGCGCCGACACGAGCGAGTACGCGGCCAAGCTGATGGAGTTGTGCGACGGGCAGCCGACGTTCTACAACCTCGACGTCGTGCACCGGCAGGACTTCGGCTGACCGACCGAACCTCGGGCCCAGCCGCCACCGCGAGTCCGGCTGGGCCCGAGCCCTGCCCGATGCCTTGGGCAACGAGTACGGCCGGCCGGTGCCGGAAGGAAGGACTCGGCACCGGCCGCCCGTTCTTCGGACCGGGTCCGCGGCGCCGGACCCGGTCCGGCTCAGCGGAACACCCGGTACGACGACCAGCCGCTCGGCGGCGCACTGCCGTACGAACCGCTGTCGCGCTCGTGGTGCAGGGGGTCGGGGTCCTGTGGCTCGGGGCCGGTGTGCAGCTCCGGCCAAGGTCTCGGCGGGAGGGTCTCGCGGGGTGGCAGTTTCAGGTCGGGGTCGGGGCCCGGCTCCTCGTCGTCGATCCACTCGACGACGGTGGCGCCGCCGTGGCCGTGGATCGCGACGACGGAGTCGATGCCGTCCCAGACCGTGGTCGTCGGATAGTCGCCGTACCAGCGGAGCGCGACCGCCCCGTCGGTGAACTGGACGCCCTCGGCGACCGGCCCGGTGCCACTCACCCCGGAGACGTCGTGATGGCGGATCAGCCGGAAGCGACGAGAGGTCATTTCGGGGCTACCTCCCACAGCCGCTCACCCGGCAGCGCACGGTCCGGGCCCGGCTCGGCGCCGGGGATCGGCTCGCAGGTCACCCGCAGCCCGGCGAACCGGCGCGACATGACCGCGGCATAGCGTTCGGCCACCTCGGCCTCCGCCCGGAAGTCCGCGACGACGTGGTCCCCGAACCACACCCGCACGCGGCGACGTTGAGGAACAGGATCGGACATCTCAATGCACCCGCCTACCCGGCCGGCGCGTTCCCGTCAGCGACATCGAACAAAGTTCCACACCGATCACTTCCACTTCCCTGTGGGGATGGGTTCACAAGAAGTGACGGCCGCCGGGAAGCTTCATGACGCGGTTCCCCCGAACTTCCCGACTTCGCACACCTGTTCGACCCGTCACCCCTACCGGCTACCGCTCGATCGCCGCTGCGTGCGCGCACCGCCTCAGCCGACGACCCAGGGCCGCCAGGTCTCGAGGTCGGGAGCGTCCGGGGTGATCGGAGGGCTGAAGGTGTGCGTGCCGGTGCCGGGCAGATGCGCGGCGACGAGCGTGTCCAGGTTGTGGATCAGCAGCATCGGTACGTCGCTCCGCGCGGCAACCAACCTGTCGAAAACCACCGTGGTCTCGCGCAGCTGCAGATTCTCGTCCTTCGGTCCGACGAGCCGGATGTCGAGATCCACCGGGTACTTGTCCAGCGCCTGGATCTCGTCCGGCCCGGGGGCCGACTCGGCGTAGCGGTTGGGACGAACCAGCAGGCCGAGCTCACGCTGTGCTCCGGCGGCGGAGGTCCGGAACAGGCGTTCGTGCTCCTTCAACTCCGGATCCGCGACCGGCTCGAGGTCGAGGACGACGGCCAGCCACTCGGCGACCGCCCCGATCGGCTCGTCCGCAGCCAGAAACACGTTGTCGTTCGCCGACATCACCGCTCCTTCGTGAAGGTGACCAACCGCCCGTCACCGAGGATGACATGAACATCAGCCGAGACCGTCTTGCCAGGCTGGCCCAGGGCCATCCGGAATCCCCGGTGCGCCATCGCCTCGGACAGCTCGACGTTCCGGCCGTCGATGAAGATCTCGCCGTGCGCACCGACGTGCTCCTGGGCGCGATGGATGTTGCGCTTCACCGCCGACAGCGAGGCACGCTCCAGCGTCTTGAACTCGACGATCGTCCCCTCGTCGGATCCGCTCCGGCGCAGCGTCGCGTCCGGGTTCTTCTCTCGCTGGGTCGTGTGGTTCTCGGGCCGGGCGTCGACGCGCCATCCCTCTTGGTCGAGGCGCTCGGCGAGCTCACGTTCCTTCGCCAGAAAGCGGCGCAGCGGATCGTGGACACCGGAAGCGAAATCGGGGCCGAGGGGGTGGAGGTCCAGGGCTGGGTCGAAGCCGGCGATGGAGGGCTTCGGGAGGG
>NZ_SMKR01000039.1 GCF_004348725.1 Kribbella turkmenica | reverse complement strand
GAGGACGCCGGAGCGGCCGAGCCAGCGGAGGGCCCGTTCGCGGTCGATCTCCGACTGGGTCGGCGGCGTGCTGAGGCGACCGGTGCGGTAGCCGAGGTTGCGGACGTCGGCCGCGACGGACGGTTCGGCGAAGGCCCTGAGGGCGAACGCCAGTGCGGCCGGCGTGACGTCGTACCGGCGTTCGAGGTCGAGGGCCAGCTGGACGGCGGCCAGGTCGCGGTCGTCGTACTGGCGCTGGCTGGCGTGCCCGGCGCGCGAGCGCGGGAGCAGGCCGAGGGCCTCCCGGTAGCGCAGCATGCGCGGGGTGGTTCCCAGGTGGCGAGCGGCCTCGGTGATGCGCATGAGGCTAATCTTGACATTTCAGTGTCAGAAACACCTACCAGGCGATCAAACCCGTGGGTTCGGCGCTCTAGGCTCTGGCAGGCAGGATGCAATCACAGTCTTCAGGGGAGCGGGAAGCGGATGACGTTCGACTACAAGGTGGCGGACCTCGGGCTGGCCGAGTTCGGCCGCAAGGAGATCCGGCTGGCCGAGCACGAGATGCCCGGCCTGATGGCGATGCGCAAGCAGTACGGCGACAGCAAGCCGCTGGCCGGGGCCAGGATCGCCGGCTCGCTGCACATGACCGTGCAGACCGCCGTACTGATCGAGACGCTGGTCGCCCTCGGTGCCGAGGTGCGCTGGGCGAGCTGCAACATCTTCTCCACCCAGGACCACGCGGCCGCCGCGGTCGTCGTCGGCCCGGAGGGTACGGTCGACAACCCGGCCGGCGTCCCGGTGTTCGCCTGGAAGGGCGAGACCCTGGAGGAGTACTGGGCCTGCACCGAGCAGATCCTCACCTGGCCGGGCGGCCCAGGATCTGACGCTGGCCCGAACATGATCCTGGACGACGGCGGTGACGCCACCATGCTCGTCCACAAGGGCACCGAGTTCGAGAAGGCCGGCGCCGTGCCGGACCCGTCGACGGCGGAGTCCGAGGAGTACGGCGTCGTCCTCAAGCTGCTGACCCGCTCGCTGGCGGAGTCCACGTCGAAGTGGACCACCATCGGCCAGGGCATCAAGGGTGTCACCGAGGAGACCACCACCGGCGTGCACCGGCTGTACGAGATGCACAGGGCCGGGTCGCTGCTGTTCCCGGCGATCAACGTGAACGACTCGGTGACGAAGTCGAAGTTCGACAACAAGTACGGCTGCCGGCACTCGCTGATCGACGGCATCAACCGGGCCACCGACGTACTCATCGGCGGCAAGGTCGCGGTCGTCTGCGGGTACGGCGACGTCGGCAAGGGCTGCGCGGAGTCGCTGCGCGGTCAGGGTGCCCGGGTGATCGTCACCGAGATCGACCCGATCTGCGCGTTGCAGGCCGCGATGGACGGCTACCAGGTCAGCACCGTCGACGAGGTCGTCGGGATCGCGGACATCTTCGTCACCGCGACCGGCTCGAAGGACGTGATCACCGCCGACCACATGGCGGCGATGAAGCACCAGGCGATCGTCGGCAACATCGGCCACTTCGACAACGAGATCGACATGGCCGGGCTGTACAAGCGGTCCGACGTCGAGCGGGTGAACATCAAGCCGCAGGTGGACGAGTTCCGGTTCCCGGACGGCCACACGGTGATCATCCTGTCCGAGGGCCGGCTGCTGAACCTGGGCAACGCGACCGGGCACCCGTCGTTCGTGATGTCGAACTCGTTCACCAACCAGGTGCTGGCCCAGATCGAGCTGTTCGTGAAGACGGCCGACTACCCGACCGATGTGTACGTCCTGCCCAAGCACCTCGACGAGATGGTCGCCCGCCTCCACCTCGACGCCCTCGGCGTCAAGCTCACCGAGCTCACCAAGGAACAGGCCAACTACCTCGGCGTCCCGGTTGAGGGCCCCTACAAGTCGGACCACTACCGCTACTGATCCCCACAAGGACGCCCCACCGACCCCCGGTGGGGCGTCTTGTGGTGTCAGCGCCCAGATGTGCGGCTCGGTACTACGGCTGCCGCCAGCGCTTGTACACCAGCGCCGCTCGGCAGCCGCGTCGCCGTCGAAGTCGCTGCCGACCTCGCCCGTCGCGCTGCTGACCACGAGACTCGCGAGGGACGGCTCGTTCCGGCGGAAGCAGTCCTCGGAGAGCAGGTCGAGCAGGCGCCCGAGGCCGCGCGGCAGGTAAGGCAGACCCACCTCGGCCTGCAGTCCGCCGTAGGTGATCGTTCCGCGCGCCTGCGCGACGTCGACCAGATGGCCGCGGACCGGGGGGAGCCACTCGGCGGCGGTGGGAGTCACCGTCAGCAGGCGGCCCTTCACCGGGATTATCTCGCCGGCTCGCAGCATGAGGTCCATCTGTCGATGGACGGCTGTCCGTCCGAACCACCAGGGTGTCAGCGGATGGCGGTGAGGAGGTGTTGTCGGCTACCTGGGCGAGGACGGCTACTTCGGTGAAGCCGGCTTTGCGGAAGGACTCGACGGCGTCGGTGAAGGTGATGTCGCGGCCCTTGGGGCGGTCGGCGAAGCGGTGGTTGCGCTCGGCGAGGAGGTCGGTGAAGGCGGGTTCCCGGGCGGCGGCGTCCCACCACATCTGCCAGTCCTCGACGCCGGCGGCGTGCGAGTCGGACCAGATCTGGTTGCGCAGGTCGACGGCGAGCGCGTCGAGGCGGGGGACCTCGGTCGGGCCGAGGCGCATCGTGTCGGCGTTCAGGAAGACACCACCGGGGCGGATCCGGTGTGCGAGCGTCTGCGCCAGTGTCGCAGGTCCGCGGGGTCGAGCCAGTGAGCCAGTGCAGAGCCGTGGCCGAGCAGACCGCGTCCACCTGCCCATCACCCGGTACGGCGTCCCACCCCGCGGCCCGCAGATCCGCCTCGGCGAACCGTGCTCCGGTGACCGCGTGCCGCGCGATCTCCAGCAGGAACGGGTCGAGGTCCACCCCGATGATCTCCGCCGACGGGAACCGCTGAACTGCCCGCGCCGAGATCGACCCCGGCCCGCACGCGAGATCGACGAACCGCGCCGGCTCACCGGCCAGCCGGCCCACGATCTCCAGCATCTGCGCGAACTGCTCTTCCCGATCCGGCAGGTACCCGGCCTGCTGCTCGTCCCACCGCTCCAGCCACCCGGCCCAATCCGCTATTGCGACATGGTCGCAAGACTAGGACCACTGCCCGGCTTCGTTGCTGCCAGGTGCCGCCCAACCCTGGGGATTCACCACAGCAGGCCGGTACGGCGCCGGCGGAGCCGCCGCAGGGAACGGGCCGGCCGGGACCGAAGCACCCGCCGCGGGGAAGCCGCTCGCCGGACCAGGCGCGCCCGGAGCCGGACCGACAGGCGCCTGAGCGCCGTACGGGCTGGGTGGGGCGGAGGGACCGGCAGGCACGGCATACGGGTTCGGCGGGCCGAACGGGCCGGTGTGCGCCGGCCGAGCGGTGGCCAGCCGGGTGAGCTCACGCCGCCGGCGTTCGGCCAGTACGGCGGACAGGAAGGCCGGAGCCACGATCGGCGCCGGCTGCGCCGGTGCGGTCACCTCGCTGACTCGGTAAGCCAATGCGTCCCCAAGCGCCGCGCGAGCGTCCGGGAGCAGTTCGGTGTACCGCGCCAGGTACTCGCGGGCTGCGTTGGCGAGCTCGTCCGACAGCCGCGACAGTTCGAGCGACTGCGCCCACTGCACCAGGTGACCCGGCACGAACAGCGGCGGCGACGCCATCGGCTGGTGGCGCTCGCGGATGACCACCGTGCCGGCGACCATGTCGCCGATGCGCTTGCCCTGCTTGTTCATCAGGCTCGCGACGATTCCCGGGCTGGCCGCGAACCACGGCGCGAAGTCGACGAAGAACCAGAACAGCGTCCGCACCAGCGCGTGCCGGAACCGGATCGAGCTGCCGTCGTCGCGGACCACCTTGAGGCCGAGCACCATCTTGCCGAGCGTCCGGCCGCGGGTGAGCGTCTCCATCACCACCCGATAGCCGACCACGACGACCAGGACGGTGACGAAGATCAGCGCCACCGCGAGTGCCTCACTCGCGTCGCCGCCGATCAGGAACCCGGCCAGCAGCCCGATCAGCACCCCGAGCACGATGGCCTGCAGGATCACGTCGATCGCACACGCCAGCGCCCGGGTGGGCATCCGGGCGATCCGCACCTGGAGGACGACTGCCTCGCCCGTGACCAGCTGGGACACTGGGTCGCCCCCTCCTGCCGAGACACTGCGTCCGGCTAGTCTGCCAGCGCGGGGAGCCAGAACCGGGAGGAGGGCCACTGTGGACGTCGAGGCGTTCGTGTCGGTGCATCAGCCGCAGTGGGACCGGTTGGCGTACCTGACCCGTCGGCAGCGCCGCCTGAGCGGCGCGGAGGCCGAGGAGCTCGTCACCCTTTACCAGCGCGTGGGCACGCACCTGGCCGCACTGCGGGCCGCCGGGGCGGACCCGGTGTCGATTGGACGGCTGTCCGGTCTGATCGCGGACGCACGCGGCGCCGTGACGGGTGCGCAGGCGCCGGTTTGGCGTGACATCTCGAAGTACTTCCTGGTGAGTTTCCCGGCCGCGTTGTACGCGTCCAGACGCTGGTGGCTGACGATCGGGCTGCTCTTCTACCTGGTCGCGGCCTGGGCCGCCTGGCGGATCATCGCGCATCCGGAGGTGGTGGGTTCGTTCGCCACGGCCGCGGCGGTGCAGGAGTTGGTCGACAAGGACTTCGCCGCCTACTACTCGGAGAACCCGGCCCAGGACTTCGCGTTCCGGGTCTGGATCAACAACGCCACCATCAGCGCCGCGGTACTCGCTCTCGGCATCCTGCTGGTGCCGTCGGTCTTCATCCTCTGGGACAACGCGCTCAACCTGGGTGTCAACGCCGGGCTGATGATCGGTCACGACCGGGCGGAGGTGTTCTTCGGCCTGATCACGCCGCACGGCCTGCTCGAGCTGACCGCGGTCTTCGTCGCGTCCGCCGCCGGTCTGCGGCTCGGCTGGGCTTGGATCGTCCCCGGGCCGCGGACGCGTCTGCAGGCGCTCGCACAGACCGGCCGCGCCACCGTCGGCATGGCCATCGGCCTGGCCGCGATCCTCCTGGTCACCGGCGTGATCGAGGCGTTCGTCACGCCGTCCGCACTGCCGACCGCAGTCCGTGTCGGCATCGGCGTACTGGCCGAGATCGGGTTCGTCGTCTACGTCTGGACACTCGGCCGCCGGGCCTTCCGGACCGGCGAGTACGGCGATATCGACGAGGCCGACCGCGAGGCCGCCGCACCCGTGTCCGCCTGAGCTCTGTTTGTCTCCTGGGTATAGGAGAGCAATGAGGACCGCCCAGGAAGTACGCACGAGTCGCTGGTACGACTACGCGATCACCGTGGGTTTGATCGGGTACGGCGTCGTGCATCTGCTGATCGCGTGGATCGCCCTGCAACTCGCGTGGGGCAAGTCCTCGCAAGAGGCGTCACAGCAGGGTGCGCTCGAGGAGCTGGCCGGCAAACCGCTCGGCGGCGTCCTGTTGTGGACGATCGCGATCGGCCTGTTCGCGCTGGTGATCTGGCGTGCGCTCGAGCTGACGTACGGCGGCCTGGACACCGAGAAGAAGGTGTCGTCGGCCGGCCGGGGCGTGGTCTACCTGGTCCTCGGCATCAGTGCGGTGAAGGTCGCGACCGGGTCCGGTGGCTCCAGCAGTGGCGGTCAGCGCACGTTGAGTGCCCGGCTGATGGAGCACGGCGCCGGCCGGGCGCTGATCGTCGTGGTCGGCCTGGTGATCGTCGGGATCGGGGTCCGGCAGATCTCCAAGTCGGTGACCAAGAAGTTCACCGAGGACCTGGTCGGCGGCGTCTCCGAGGTCACCATCCTGCTCGGCCGGATCGGGTACGCCGCCAAGGGGGTCGCGTTCATCGTCGCCGGAGCCTTGTTCTGCTGGGCCGCGATCGGCTACGACCCGGAGAAGGCGGGCGGACTGGACACCGCTTTGCGCACGATCAAGGAGCAGCCGTTCGGCTCGGTGCTGCTGACCGTGCTGGCCCTCGGCATCGCCGCGTTCGGCGTGTACGCGTTCGCCTGGTCGCGCAACGCCAAGCACTGATCAGCGACCGGTCGTCGTACGATTCAAAAATTTATCACCGTCGTTGGAAACGGTCGTGTGACAAATTTCCGCAAGTCGTTGACAGGAGAGCGCTCGCTGGTGTGGTTTCTTCCCCAATACACATGACTGGGCGGAAGGTGTGTGGGGCGGATGAGGAAGGTCCTGGCGGCGCTGGCTGCCATCGCACTACTGGCACTACCGGGGACGGCGGCCGTCGCGGCCGAGCCCTCCGAGAAGGTCATCCGGGTCGGCGTCACCCAGTCGGTGGACTCGATGAACCCGTTCCTGGCCGTCCGGCTGGTGTCCGGATCGCTGCAGCGCTGGATGTACGGGTTCCTGACCGTGCCCGACTCCAAGACGCTCCAGCCGAGCGCCGACCTGGCCGAGTCCTGGACGACGTCGCCCGACGGCCTCACCTGGACCTTCAAGATCCGGGAGACGAAGTGGTCGGACGGGCAGCCGGTGACCGCCGCCGACGCGGCCTGGACGTTCAACAAGATGATGACCGACGACGGCGCCAAGACCGGCAACGGCCCGGCGGTGGAGAACTTCGCCAGCGTGAGCGCGAACGGCCAGGAGCTGACCATCAAGCTCAAGAGCCCGCAGGCGTCGATGCTGGACAACCCGGTGCCGATCATGCCCAAGCACGTCTGGGAGAAGGTCCCCGACATCTCGAAGTACGAGGCGGACGTGTACCCGACCGTGGGCAGCGGCCCGTACATCGCGGTGGAGAGCAAGAAGGACCAGTACGTCAAGCTCGAGGCGAACCCGAACTACTGGCGCGGCGCCCCGAAGATCGACGAGCTGCAGATGATCTTCTACGACAACCCGGCGGCCGCGATCGTCGGGCTGAAGAAGGGTGACATCGACCTGATCGGCCGGCTCGCACCGCCGGACTTCGAGTCGCTGAAGGGTGACGAGAACATCGTCCAGTGGAACACCGACGGGCGGCGGGCGACGTACTTGCAGATCAACCACGGCGCGACGACCAGCGACAACAAGCCGATCGGTGACGGTCACCCGGCACTGAAGGACCAGCGGGTCCGGCAGGCGCTGCACTACGCGATCGACAAGCAGAAGCTGGTCGACGAGGTGCAGAACGGCCTGGCCAGGCCGGCCGACGGCTCGATCATCCCGCCGATGTACAAGGACTTCTTCTGGGAGGCGAGCGGCGACCAGAAGGTCACGCACGACCTTGCCAGGGCCAACAAGATCCTGGACGACGCCGGGTACACGAAGGGTGCCGACGGCATCCGGACGATGCCGGACGGGTCGAAGAAGCTGGCGTTCCGGTTCAGCATCCACACCGACGCCCCGATCGAGGACAAGCTGGCCGAGTACCTGACCGGCTGGTTCAAGGAGATCGGCATCCAGCTGTCCACCAAGCGGCTCGACTCCAGCAAGTTCAGCGAGGAGACCGGGACGACCGCGCTGTTCGACATCGCGATCAGCGGCTGGTCGGTGAATCCGGACCCGGAGGAGGTGCTGGCCACGCACCTGTGCAGCCGGCGGCCGACCGCGTCCGGCGAGGGCGGCGGCACCGAGTCGTTCTACTGCGACCCGCAGTACGAGGACCTCTACAAGCAGCAGCAGAAGGAGCTCGACCGGCCGAAGCGCGCCGAGATCATCAAGAAGATGGAGGAGCGGCTCTACACCGACGCGCCGGTGATCGCGCTGTACTACCCGAACAACCTCGAGGGCTACCGCAAGGACCGGATCGCCAGTGTCACCCCGATCCCGGAGGACAAGGGCATCCTGTACGGCGGCAGCGGCTACTGGCCGTTCTACACCCTCGAGGCGGTGACCACCGAGACGGCCGCGGCCGAGGGTGGGTCGAACACCGGTGTCATCGCGGGGGTCGCGGGCGGCGTCGCCGTACTGGCGATCGCCGGGTTCTTCGTGCTGCGGCGTCGTCAGGGTGCCGCCGACGAGCGCGAATGACAGCAACACCGCCGGTCAGCCAACCGGCTGTCGAGGCGCTGGAGGAGACCCGGGCCCGCCACGGTCTGCTGCGGTACGCGGCGACCAAGGCGGGCGGGGCCCTGGTCAGCATCGCGATGGTGATCGTCGCGACGTTCTTCCTGTTCCGGCTACTGCCGGGTGACCCGGTGCGGGCGCTCGCGCAGGGCCGGAACATGACGCCGGAGCAGCTCGATCTCGAACGGGCCCGGCTCGGGCTGGACAAGTCCCTGCCGGAGCAGTTCGTGCAGTTCGTCAAGCAGACGCTGCAGTTCGACCTCGGGACGTCGTACGAGTACAAGCGGCCGGTGCTGGACCTGATCGGTGAGCGGATCGGGTCCACGCTGCTGCTCACCGGGACCGCGCTGGTGATGGCGGTCAGCCTCGGGATCTGGCAGGGCGCGCGGGCGGGCTGGAAGCCGGGCAGCCGGTTCGACAAGTTCTCGACCGCGATCTCACTGGTGCTGTGGTCGGTGCCGACGTTCTGGCTCGGGCTGCTCCTGCTGATGGTGTTCGCGGCCGGCGTCGGGCCGATCCCCGGCGTCTTCCCGACCCGCGGAATCTCGAGCGTGGACGCGCCCGAAGGTTTCGCCTATGTTCTGGACGTCGCGCAGCACATGGTGTTGCCGTGTCTGACCATGGTCGCCGTCGTCTACGCGCAGTACCTGCTGGTGATGCGGTCGTCGGTGCTGGACGAGGTGGGGCAGGACTACATCACCACGGCGCGGGCGAAGGGTCTGCGGGACGACGACATCCGGCGTAGGCACGCCGTACCGAACGCGCTGCTGCCGACCGTGACGCTGGTGTTCATGCGGATCGGGTTCGTCGTCGGCGGTGCGGTCACGGTCGAGGCGATCTTCAGCTGGCCGGGGCTCGGGCAGCTGTTCTACGAGGCGATCCGGGTGCCGGACTTCACCTTGATGCAGGGCACGTTCCTGTTGATCACGGCGTCGGTGATCGTGATGAACACGCTCGCCGACGTCGTCTACCACCTTCTGGATCCGCGCGTGAGGTCGGCATGAGCAATGTGTCGTGGATACGGCGTCGGCGGGCCGGTGCCCGTTTCTGGGGTAAGTTCCGGACCCGTACGGCTGGGATGGCGGGCCTCGTCATCCTCGTGCTGGCGGTGGGGCTGGCGCTGATCGCGCCGCTGTTCATCGACTCCAGCGTGACGAACGTCGTCAGCGGGACCAGCGAGAAGATGGCGCCGCCCAGCCTGGACGACCCGCTGGGCACCGACGAGTCCGGGCGCTCGGTGCTGGAGATGGTCTGGTGGGGTTCGCGGACCTCGCTGCTGATCGGGTTCCTCGCGGCCCTGCTGAGCATGGTGATCGGCACCGTGCTCGGGATCGCGGCCGGGCACTTCCGCGGCTGGCTCGGTGCGATCATCCTGCGGATCACCGACTGGTTCCTGGTGCTGCCGTCGCTGGTCACCGCCCTCGTGCTGGCCGCGATCCTCGGCGGCAGCACGGCGACCATCATCGTCGCGATCGGCGTGACCTCGTGGCCGTCGACGGCCCGGCTGATCCGGGCGCAGACGCTCGCTGTCGAAGCACGCCCGTACATCGAACGGTCGCTCGCCCTCGGCGCCGGCCACTGGCACATCACCACCCGGCACGTGCTGCCGAACGTCGCACCGTTGCTGTTGGCAAGTACGACGCTCGAGGTGGCGAGCGCGATCGTCACCGAGTCGACGCTCGCGTTCCTCGGCGTGAGTGCGAACAAGACTTCCTGGGGGACGATGTTGCGCGGTTCCTACGACTGGGGCGCGGCCACCGCCGGTGCGTGGTGGTACATCCTCGTGCCGGGTCTGTGCATCGTGATCGTGGTGCTGGCGTTCACGTTGTGCGGCCGGGCGCTGGAGACCGTGCTCAATCCCCGGCTGCGGACGAGGGCGGCGTGATGAGTCTGCTCGAGGTGGACGACCTGTCCGTCACCTACCGGATCGCGGCCGGCGACGTTCCCGCCGTACGCGGGGTTTCGCTGTCGCTGGACGCCGGTGAGGCGCTCGGGCTGGCCGGGGAGTCGGGGTCCGGGAAGTCGTCGGTCGCGATGGCGTTGCTGCGGCTGCTGCCGCGGTCGGCACGCTTGGACGGGCGGGTGCTGCTCGACGGTGAAGACGTGCTGGCGATGAAGTGGGGCCGGCTGCGCGCGGTCCGGTGGTCGGCGGCGTCGATCGTGTTTCAGGGCGCGCAGCACGGGCTGAACCCGGTGCAGCGGATCGGGGACCAGATCGCCGAACCGCTCCTCGTGCACCGGTTGGCCTCCGGCGCGCAGGCTTCCGCGCGGGTGCGGGAGTTGCTGGAGCAGGTCGGGTTGCCGACCTGGCGGGCACGGAGCTACCCGCACGAGCTGAGTGGTGGCCAACGGCAACGAGTGATGATCGCGATGGCGCTGGCGTGCTCGCCGCGCCTGATCATCGCGGACGAACCGACGACCGCGCTCGACCTGATGGTGCAGGCGCAGGTGCTCACGCTGATCCGGCGGTTGATCGCCGAGCACGACATCTCGCTGCTGATGATCTCGCACGACCTGTCGGTGCTCGCCGACGTATGCGACCGGCTGGCGGTGATGTACGCCGGCCGGCTGGTCGAGGCGGGTCCGTCGTCCGGTGAGTTCCGGCACCCGTACAGTCAGGCGCTCGCGGCCGCCTTCCCGACGGTCGGCGACCCGGCCTCGCGGCTGGCTCCGCGCGGGCTGGCCGGCGATCCGCCGGATCCGCAGCAACTGCCGGGCGGCTGTGCCTTCCACCCGCGCTGCCCGGTGGCGCTGGAGTCGTGTTCGAGTACGCCGGTCGACCTGCGACCAGCGGGTGAGCGCCGTACCGCGGCCTGTGTTCTGGTGGGGGAGGATCGTGCTCGAGGCAACTGAGGTCGCAGTCGAGTTCGCGTCGCGCGGGCGGCGTGCCCGGGCGGTGGACGGGGTCAACCTGTCCATCGGCGCCGGTGAGATCGTCGCGCTGGTCGGCGAGTCCGGGTGCGGCAAGACCACGCTGGCCCGGACGTTGCTCGGTCTCGAACGGCCGACGTCCGGGCAGGTCTCGTACGACGGGACGCCGCTGAGCTACACGGGCCGACGGCTGCGGGCCTTCCGCCGGCAGGTCCAGTTGGTGCTGCAGGACCCGATGGGCTCGCTCAATCCGCGACAGACCGTCTACGAGGCGGTCGCCGAAGGACCGCGGATCCACGGGTTGCCGGACGAGGAGGAGGTGGTCGCGTCAGCGCTGTCCCGCGCCGGGCTGCGCCCACCTGAGCGGTTCTTCCTGCGGTACCCGCACGAGTTGTCGGGCGGTCAGCGGCAGCGGGTCGTGATCGCGGGGGCTCTGGCCCTGAGCCCTAAGCTGCTGATCGCCGACGAACCGGTCGCGTCGCTGGACGCGTCCGTGCGGGGGGAGATCCTGGCGTTGCTGCTCCGGTTGCGCGACGAGCTCGGCCTGGCGGCGCTGGTGGTGACGCACGATCTCGGGCTGGCCTGGAACATCGCGGACCGGGTCGCGGTCATGTACCTGGGCCGGATCGTCGAGTCCGGGTCGACCGAGGAGGTGCTGACGAACCCGCAGCATCCGTACACGCAGGCGTTGCTGTCGGTGCTGCCCGAGTCCCCGCAGCGGATCGTGCTGAGCGGCGAGCCACCGGACCCGACCCGCATCCCGACGGGCTGCCGGTTCCATCCCCGCTGCCAACTGGTCGCCGCGGGCAAGGGCGCCGACGCCTGCCACACCACGCCACTTCCGGTGCTCCCGCCAACCACCACCGGCTCCGAGGTCGCCTGCCACCTGGCCCAGGTACCCACACCCCGTTGACCCCGCCGCCCACGCCGTACCCGAAACCGCACCCCGAGTGGCATTCGAACGGATAACCCCTGGGGTTGCCGGTTCTCCCCCGATGACACGAGGGGAGAACCGGCAAGTCGCGCGGATAACCCTTGATGTTGCGGGGTGGGTCAGACCTCGGCGGTGCCGGCTTCCGGTGCTTCCTCGGCGTCGGCGAGGGACCACTTCAGCTGGAACTCGACTTCTTCCTCGTCCTCGCTGCGCTCGTGCTCGACGCTGATCCTCGCATTCCGCGGAACGGTGAACCGCTCGCCGGCGATCTGGATCCGGAACGGCTTGCCCGTCTCCAGGGCGTCCGCGAGCCGCCGCAGCTTGGCCGCGAAGTCGGCGACCGAGTAGTCCTTCTCGACATCTCTCTCACTCATGCCGCCCATCCAACCACCGGACGAGGCCGACGAAGACTGTCTGCGGAGGTGGAAGGTGCTTCCAGCCATTGACAACAGTTAATGAAACCTAGAACTATTGCGGCATGGTGGAAGATCAGGTCGACCGGTTCTTCGAGGTACTGGCTGATCCGACCCGGCGGCAGGTCGTCCGGTTGCTCGGCGAAGGACCGCAGCGTGCCGGTCAGCTCGCCGCGGCGACCGGTTCGTCGTCCCCCGCGATGAGCCGGCACCTGCGCATCCTGCTGTCCGCCGGTCTGGTCGCCGACGAGCGCGGCCCGGACGACGCGCGGGTGCGGATCTTCCGGCTGAATCCCGAGCCCGTGGTCGCCGTGCAGGCCTGGCTGGACCAGGTCCAGGCGCACTGGCGCGACCAGTTGGGCTCGTTCAAGCGACACGTCGAGCAAAAGGAGTCGTCATGACGCAGGAGCCATTGCCGCGATCGGCCACGGCGTCGGTTGAGGTCGACGTCGATCCGGCGACCGCGTTCCGCATCTTCACCGAGGAGATCGACCTGTGGTGGGTGCGTGGCCCGATCAACTTCTGGGACTCCGCCCGGGTGGTCGAGGTGCGGATCGAGCCGGGGGTCGGCGGCCGCTATCTGGAGGTGTATGCGACGCCCCCGGGGGATGCCCTGGAGCGGGGCCGGATCACGGTCTGGGAGCCGGGTGCGGTGTTCGCCTACCGCAGCTCGGTCGACGACACCGAGACCCGGATCACCTTCGACCCGGTCGACGGCGGCACCCGTGTCACCGTCGTGGAATCCCTGGTCGAGGGCGGCACCAAGGCCGTCTACGCCTGGCCGAACGTCTTGCACTGGTTCCCCGCCTGGGTCAGCCGGCGCGATTCCGCACCCCGGACCCCCCGCGAGCTCGACAGACTAGCGATCGCCTTGCACTACGGAGATCCCGCGGCCGCGGCCCGCTGGCTGCACACAGTCTTCGGCCTCGACTCGTGGGACAAGATCCCGGCCGAGGGCCAGAACCCGTCCTGGATCGAGCTGCACGTCGGCTCGGCCGCGATTCTGCTGTTCAAGCGCACCGAGAACCGCTCCGTCGGCCTGGACCACGAGACCTGGGTGTACGTCGACGACCTCGACGCCCATTTCGCCCGCAGTACGTCCAGCGGCGCCAAGATCCTCTCCGAGATCCACCAGCACGGTTACCGCCGGTACGAGGCCGAAGACCACGAAGGTCACCGCTGGGTCTTCGCCCAGGCCCGCCCGGGGCAGTGAGCACAGCGCTGACCGGCGGCCGGCTGACGAAGGGCGTCGTCCGGGTCGGCGACACCGTCCGCCGACCCGCGTCGCCGTTCACCGGGGACCTCCTGAAGCTGCTCGAGGAGCGAGGACTCCACATCGTCCCTCGCCACCTCGGGCAGGACGAGGAGGGCCGGGACATCCTCACGTACCTGGACGGCTGGGTCCCCACCAAGTTCCAGCCCTGGGCCGACGAACAGGTCGCCGCCGCCGGCCGGCTGCTGCGGGCCTTTCACGACACCACCCGCGGCAGCCGACTCGCCGGCCACCGTGAGGTGGTCTGCCACCACGACCCGGGTCCGAACAACTTCGTCTTCCGCGACGGTCAACCGGTTGCGATGATCGACTTCGACCTGGCCGAGCCTGGTGACGCGCTGGAGGACATCGGGTACGCCGCCTGGACGTGGTGCATCGCGTCGAAGCGTCCGCTGGAATCTCAGCCTGCACAGGTGAACGTGCTCGTCGACGCCTACGGCCTCACCGGTCCACCACGCCACGCAGTCGTCGACGCGATCCTCGAACGTCAACTCCGCAACGCCCGCTTCTGGACCTCGACCACGGTCGAGGTGACCGACGACCAACGAGCCGGCCGCGTCACCTGGTCCCGCAGCGAACACGCCTTCACCGCAGCCAACCGCGAGGCCTTCGAGCGGGTTCTGCTCCAGAGCTCGCGGGCTTAGGTGTCGACAATCCACTCAAGCGTCGATCGCGCGGTGGCAGCCGGTTGCACGGGCGACAAGCCTGAACGAGAGCCGGGTGGGCGGGACCGCGTGGCACGCGTGGTTCGTGCTGAGGGGTTAGAGGCGACCGGCCCTTTTGAGGGCAAGGTAGGTGTCGGCGAGGGCGGGGGCGATCTGGTCGGGGTTTTCGTCGACCACGGTGACGCCGGCTCGGGTGAGGATGGCGGTCACGCGTTCGCGGTCGAGGCGGGTGCGGGCGGCGGAGGCGGCGCCGTAGACCTCGATCAGGTCGGATCTCGTGGACTCGAGCTCGGTCAACCGCGGGTCGGCGACGGAGGCGAGCACGATGACGTGCCGGCGCAGCAGCGGGCCGATGACCGGGAGCAGCGACTCCTCGATCACGGCCGGGTCGAGGCCGGTCAGCAGTACGACGAGCGACCGCTGACCGAGACGTTCGAGGACTTGGGACACAACGACCCGGAAGTCCGTCTGCACCAACTCGGCTTCGACGTTCGCCAGCGCGTTGACGAACGACGGCAACACGTCCTCCGGCGCAGGTCGCCGTACGTCGGCCCGCACCGCGGAATCGCAGGCCAGCAAGGAAACCCGGTCACCCGCACGAGTGGCCAACGCGGCCAGCAGCAACGCCGCGTCCATCGCATGGTCAAGACGCGGAGCGTCGCCGACGCGTCCGGCAGACATCCGCCCGGAGTCGATCACGATGGCGACCTGGCGATCGCGTTCGGGCCGCCACGTCCGCAGTACGACGTTGCCGCGCCGGGCCGTCGCCCGCCAGTCGATGCTCCGCACGTCGTCACCGGGCACGTAGTCCCGCAGCGAGTCGAACTCGGTGCCCTGGCCCCTCACCAGCAACGCAGTCCGCCCGTCCAGCTCCCGCAACCGGGCCAGCCGCGACGGCAAGTGTTTGCGACTCTTGAACGGCGGCAGCGCCCGGACAGTCCACGGCACCCGGTGCGACCCCTGCCGCCCAGCGAAGCCGAGCGGACCGATCGACCGGATCGTCACGCGGTCAGCCTGCCGGTCACCACGCCGCGTGGGCAGCAGATGCGTCGTCAGCCGCCGACGCTCCCCGTGGGGCAGATCCAGCTTGTGCGGCGGGTCCTGTACGCCGGCCGACGGTGGCCACGCGTCACGCAGCAGCCCTTTGACCCGCCGACCCGGGTTGGCGACCAGCAACTGCACTACAGCCGGCTCACCCAGCCGTACGGCGTTGTCACCCACGCGACTGAGCTGTAGCCGCCGGGGAGATCCTGCCAGCAGCATGTCGACCAGGCAGACCATCAGCACGACCGCGACGACGATGCCGACTCCAGCCCAGCGCGGCGTCACCACAGCGACGAAAACGACGCCGACCGCGGCCAGCAGCCCGGCACGACCTGTGAGCACCATCAGCCGGACGCGATCATCGGGGCACCGGCACCGTCGCCAGCACGCTCTCGAGTACGGCGTCCGCGCTCACGCCCTCGAGCTCGGCCTCCGGACGCACCTGCACTCGATGCCGGAGGCATGGACGCGCCATTGCCTTCACGTCGTCCGGGATGACGTAGTCGCGTCCGGACAGCCAGGCCCACGCACGGGACACCGCCAGCAAGGCCGTCGCCCCTCGCGGCGACACCCCGAGCTGCAACGACGGCGACTGCCGCGTGGCCCGGCACAGGTCGACGACGTACGCCAGCACGTCCTCCCGCACGGCCACCCGACGTACTGCGGACTGCGCGGCCAGCAGGTCCTCGGGCCCGGCCACTGGACGCAGGCCGGCGGCGGCGAGGTCCCGCGGGTCGAAGCCCTGCGCGTGCCGGGCCAGTACGGCGATCTCGGCGTCGCGCGGCGGGATGTCGAGCGTGACCTTGAGCAGGAACCGGTCGAGCTGGGCCTCAGGCAACGGATAGGTGCCTTCGTACTCGATCGGGTTCTGGGTCGCGGCGACCACGAACGGGACCGGGAGCTTGCGCGGCTCGCCGTCGATGGTGACCTGCCGTTCCTCCATGGCCTCCAGCAGCGCGGCCTGGGTCTTCGGCGGTGTCCGGTTGATCTCGTCGGCCAGCAGGATGTTGGTGAACACCGGGCCCGGCCGAAATTCGAACTCGCTCGACTTGGCGTCGTACACGAGCGAGCCGGTGACGTCACCGGGCATCAGGTCCGGGGTGAACTGCACCCGCTTGGTGTCCAGCCGCATGGCCATCGACAGTGCGCGCACCATCAGCGTCTTCGCGGTCCCGGGGACGCCTTCGAGCAGCACGTGGCCGCGGCAGAGCAGGGCGAGCACCAGGGCGGTCACCGCGGTGTCCTGGCCGACCACCGCCTTGCCGATCTCGGTCCGCAGCGCAACCAGCGCCTGCCTCGCCTGGTCGGCGCTGATCTCGGTGCTGGTCACGGGGCCTCCCGGCGTGGACTGACGAGTGGAGGGAGCGCGGCCGTGGCGCCTCCCTGCCTGGGCTGAGGAGCGGAGGGGACGAAGCGAGTGGAGCGACGAGGGAAGACCGGGAGCAACAACCCCATGGGCTGGCGCGCCGGAGGCGCGGCACGGTGCACAGTCATGGGTGTCGTACCTCCTGCGTCAGTACGTCGAGTTCATGGGACAAGGACATCAGGGCGGCGTCGCTGAGCGGCGGGAGGCCGTACAGCAGTTCGTACAGCATGGCCGGGTCGCGGCCGGTGCGTGCGGCAACGGTCGCGACGACCGCGGACGGCTCGGCCCGGCGGGGGATGCCGTGCGCCTTGTGGAGCTTGCCGAGCGCGGACTCTCTGAGCGCGGCGGCGGCCCGCTCGCGCGCACGTGATCGGCGGTAGAGCCGCGCCCGGCCCTCCGTGGTCTCGGCGGCGTGCACGATGACCGGCAGCCGCTCGGCAACCACCGGCCCGAGCCGGCGTCCTCTCCACAGCGCCACGACGAGTACGGCGAACGCGAGCGCCCAGCCGATGTAGCGGACGCTCGGCGGGATCAGCGGGGGCGCGTCCTCGTCGGGACCGTCGTACCCGCTGGACTCCCACTGCGGCAGGTACCAAGTGAGGTCCTGGTGGGTGCCTATCAGGTTGAGCGCGAGCGCCGCGTTGCCGTCGTCCGCGAGTTGGGCGTTGGTGAACGAGCGCTGCGACCCCACGACGTCGATGATCCGGCCTCCGGTCTCCAGGCGGATCACCGTGTTGGTGATGCCGTCGCCGTAGCAGGCCTGGGCGTCCGGCGGCGCGGAGTAGGTGGAACCGCTGACGGTCGCCGTGCCGGCCTTCACCGCGGCCGGGAGGTCGCAGTCCGGGGCACGGCTGCCGTTGGACAGCGCCTGCCCGTTGTCCCGGACACCGGGTGCGAGCGCCTCCAAGGCGCGGGCGCCGGGCCGGACGAGAACGATGTGGCTCCACCCCGCGTCGGCGATCCGCTCCCAGTCCGAGCGATCCAGTTGGCCCATCGGACCGATGAGCAAGGTCTTGCCTGCTCCGGGCGCGAGAGCGTCGTTCAGATCCTCAGTGCCTCGCACGGTGACGTTGTGGTTCTCCAGCAGCGTGGCCAACGCCCGTGCACCGGTCGGCTCGCTGGAATCCGGACTGAACGGTCCCGACGTCCGGGCCGCGGTCGCAATCATGATGACGATCGCACCCAGCACGATCAGCCCGGTGACGAACAGTGGTGTCCTCAAGGTCCGCCAGCTCTCGCCGGCACCCCGACCGACCGCAGTACTCATTCACGTCCTCGCTTCGATCCGAGCGCGGACGAGGCAAGATACGTTCCACCGGACGGCGATCTCGCTCCGCACGTTCACGGACGCACCAGCACCCGGGCGGTCCGAGCCGCGTCGTCTGCAGCGACCACGACGGCGTAGCGCTCCGGAGTTCCCGGACGGTTGCCGTAGACAACCTCAGTGAACGCGAGCGCAGCCGGCTGCAGGGGTTCCCGCAGCCCCGGTACGGCGTGGGCCGCGTCGGCCACCACCTCGTACGCCGTCCGGCCGGCCCGCTCGTCCAGAATCGTCCGCTCGGCCAGTTCGGCGACACACGCCCGGAACCGGCTGCGGACGGCAAGCGCATAGTCGCCGGTCGCGGCCTCCTGCTCCGACTGGGTTCGGTACTCCGCCGCACTCCGCGGCCGCGCGGTGTCGAACACCGCCTGCTTCCCCTGCCGATGGCTGGTCCGCAGCACACCGGCCCGCCAGAGCACCACGACGGCGATGAGGATGATCAGCCCGATCAGCAGGTAGAGACCGGCGTGGCCGCTGGGAGAGGCCCCGCTCAGGCTGTCCAGCAGGTCGGCGATCCATTCCACCACTGTGCCGATCGCCCGCTCGATCAGCGAGTCACCCGACTGCCGGTACGCCGACTTGGTCAACTCCTCGGCCGCCTCGGCAGCGGCTTCGTCCCGGCCGATGTCGACCGGCGGTTCCAGGATGATCACCGTCCGCCCCCAGCTCGCAGTGCCGGCCGCATCCACAGGTCGAGGCCTTCCCGCCGTACCCGCAGGTCGAGGTAGATCAGGGCCTGCACGGCGGACATGAACGCAAGGCTGGCGATCAGGGTCAGCGCCGTCGCCAGGCCGGCGGCGACGCCGAGCACCACCGCTGCGATCGTCGCGCTGCTGCTGTCGCCGGCGTCGGCCCACGAACCGACCGTCATCACCAGCGTGGTGACCCCGAACTGCAACGCGTAGCTGACGATGTTCACCACCAGCCCCGCGAACAGCAGGATCCCGAACACCCGCCAGAACTTGCCCTTCACCAGCTGCCAGGACCGCTTCAGCGCACCCCAGATCCCCACCCTGGCGGGGATGTGCAGACCGATGTCCGGCGCGTGCCGGCCCTCCATCAGGACGACGGTCCCGGCCAGCACCAGCCGGATGCCGAAGATCAGCACCAGCACCGCACCGGCCAGCACCATCACGATCGCGACCGCACCGGCCACGTCGGACGACACCGCCGACTCGGCCCCGGAGCCGATGCCGAACACGGCCAGCCCCCAGCCGCCGATCAGGATCATGAAGGACAGCGACTGCGCCAGGCCGACCGCAGCCAGCGCGGGCAGCGCGGGCCGCACCAGCCGCAGCAGCTCCCGTGAGCCGACCCGGTGGGCCAGCTGACTCCGGACGGCGGCCAGCGCGATGATCCCGGCCAGCATGCTCGACACCACGGTGAACAGCACGAGCTGGACGCCGTACGTCAGCAGGAGCGCCGCACCGGCCTGCTGGAACGGGTCGTCCGCCCCGAAGAACCCACTGATCCCACCCGGTACGGCGACCTCGGTCAGCGCGGCCTGGACGGCGAGCAGGGCGATCGCGGCCAGCACCGGGAGGCCGAGCATGATCGTCTTGTTGTCGGAGATGGTCCGGGCCGCGTTGTCGAGCAGGTCGGCGGGCAGCCACGGGCGCAGCGGCTCCGCGGCCGGGTCCTCGTGCAGACCGATCCCGTCCACTGGCCACCTCCCGTCTGTCGAACCGCCGGCCGGTCCGGGCCGTGTACCGGATGAGTTGGCCGACACGTTGTCCCCGAGTTGTCCGCGGCCCGGGGTGTGCACCATGATCACAGCCCAAGTCGGGGTCACTCGGCGATCCGGCGTGTGCACTACCCGGGGAATGGGACACTATCCGTAGTGCGTACGGTCAGCATCCGCTGGGCGCACAACGATCGGACGGCAAGGAGCAGGGCGTGGCAGAAGGTAACCGGACGATGAGGGGACGCGTCCTCATCGTCGACGACGACACAGCGTTGTCGGAGATGCTCAGCATCGTGCTGCGCAACGAGGGCTACGACACCTATCTGTGCGCAACCGGTGACAAAGCGGTACCGGCGTTCCGGGAGTTCAAGCCGGACCTGCTGCTGCTCGACCTGATGCTGCCGGGTATGGACGGGATCGACGTCTGCCGGGCGATCCGGGCCGAGTCCGGCGTACCGATCGTGATGCTGACGGCCAAGAGCGACACCGTGGACGTCGTGCTGGGCCTGGAGTCCGGCGCGGACGACTACGTGGTGAAGCCGTTCAAGCCGAAGGAACTGGTGGCCCGGATCCGCGCCCGGTTGCGCCGGATGGACGAGCCGGGCCCCGAATCGCTGACCATCGGGGACCTCACCATCGACGTGGCCGGGCACTCGGTGAAGCGGGCCGGCGAGACCATCCAGCTGACCCCGCTGGAGTTCGACCTGCTGGTCTGCCTGGCCTCCAAGCCCTGGCAGGTGTTCACCCGCGAGGTGCTGCTGGAGCAGGTCTGGGGCTACCGGCACGCGGCCGACACCCGGCTGGTGAACGTGCACGTGCAGCGCCTGCGCTCCAAGATCGAGAAGGACCCTGAGCACCCCGAGATCGTGGTCACGGTCCGCGGTGTCGGCTACAAGGCGGGTGCGGACTGATCGAGTACGGACGCGACCACGAGTCGCAGGCGGCCGCCGACGCCCCGGCCGCCGCGGCCGGGACCGAGCAGCAGCAGGCCCCGGCCGAGCAGGAGCCGGCCGAGAGCCGCGGGACTGAGCTGGAGCTGACCACCGCCGCGGCGGACTGGCCTGCCTACCCGCAGCCGCTGTGGCGGACGCACCCGAAACACTGGCCGGACATCTGGCGCCGGTCCATCCAGGCCCGGATCGTCACCGGCACCCTGCTGATGTCCACCGTCGTCCTCCTCCTGGTCGGCTGGGTGATGATGAGCCAGGTCACCGACGGCGTGCTCGAGTCCCGCCGGAGCAGTGCCCAGGCGGAGGCAGTCGCGCAGCTGGCCTCGCTGTCCAACACGATCGACGCCGCCGACCCGAACACGATCAACCAGCGCCTGTCCGAGCTGGTGCTCGGCACCAACCGGCCCGGCCTGTACGACGTCCTCCTGGTGCCGACCGACTCGTCGACCACCAACGCGATCCGCTACACCGGTCTGGTCGACAGCGACTCGATCCCGACCGAGCTGGCGTCGTCGGTGATGAGCGACGACACCAAGCTGTGGGACACCTACACGGTCATCCACTACCGCGACGGGCCCAGCGTGCCCGGCCTGGTGATCGGCTCCCAGCTGCGGGTCACATCGGCGCCGGTCGAGCGGTACGCGGTGTACTTCCTGTTCCCGCTCACCCCGCAGCAGGAGACCTTGGACGTCGTCCAGCGGGCCCTGGTGACCGCGGGGCTGCTGCTGGTCGTCCTGCTCGGTGCGGTGGCCTGGCTGGTCACCCGCCAGGTGGTCACCCCGGTCCGGATGGCGCGGCGGATCGCGGAGCGGCTGGCGGCCGGCAAGCTCGAGGAGCGCATGCAGGTCCGCGGCACCGACGACCTGGCCCGGCTGGCGGTCTCGTTCAACAAGATGGCCGGCAACCTGCAGCGGCAGATCCGCCGGCTGGAGGAGTTGTCCCGGCTGCAGCGCCGGTTCGTCTCCGACGTCTCGCACGAGCTGCGGACGCCGCTGACCACGGTCCGGATGGCGGCCGACCTGCTGCACGAGAGCCGCGACCAGTTCGACCCGATCAGCCGGCGCTCGGTCGAGCTGCTCCAGAACGAGCTCAACCGGTTCGAGGAGCTGCTCGCCGACCTGCTCGAGATCAGCCGGTTCGACGCCGGCGCGGCCGCCCTCGACCTGGAGGACGTGGACCTGCGCGACATCGTCAACCGCGTGCTGGAGAACCACGAGGCCCTGCTGGAACGCAAGGGCTGCGAGGTCCGGCTGGACATGCCCGAGCCGTGCCGCGCCCAGGTGGACGCGCGCCGGATTGAGCGGATCCTGCGGAACCTGATCGGCAACGCGATCGAGCACAGCGAGGGCCTGCCGATCCGGATCAGTACGGCGTACGACGACGACGCGGCCGCGGTCGCGGTCCGGGACCACGGGATCGGGTTCCGGCCCGAGGAGGCCGAGATGGTGTTCAGCCGGTTCTGGCGGGCGGACCCGGCCCGGGCACGGACCACCGGCGGTACCGGGCTCGGCTTGTCCATCGCGCTGGAGGACGCCCGGCTGCACGGCGGCCGGCTGGACGCCTGGGGTGCGCCGGGCGACGGCGCCTACTTCCGGCTGACGCTGCCGCGGCGGCCGGACGTCACGCTGTCCGGCTCGCCGCTGCCGGCCCGTCCGGCGGACGCGAGCCGGGTGGTGCCGGAGAAGTCGCTCGTCGACGTCGGAGCGCCGTACCAGAAGCTGACCGGCGGTGAGGACCAGTGAGGCGGAGACTGCTCGCGGCCGTCCTGGCGATCCTGCTGCTGGCGACCGGCTGCGCGACCGTGCCGACCAAGGGCAACATCCGCAACGGCAGCCGGGAAGGCCTGGCGCCGGACTTCGGCGGTGTCGGCGTGGAGGCGAAGCCGCCGCGGGACGACATCGGCCAGGTCGCGCTGGTGAACGGGTTCCTGGAGGCGATGTCGGACTCGCGCGCGTTCGACGTGGCCCGGGAGTACATGACCCCGGAGGCGGCAGCGGCCTGGAAGCCGGAGTCGCAGACAGTGGTGTACGAGCAGCAGCCCGACGCCGTCACGCTGCTCGCCAACGACCAGGTCCAGCTGAAGGCCCGCCAGATCGCGACCATCGACGACCGCGGGTCGTGGATCCCGGCGACACCCGGCAACGAGTTCACCTTCCCCTTCAAGCTGGTCAAGCTGGACGGCCAGTGGCGGGTCGCGTCGGTGCCGCCGGGCGTGTACCTCGGCAGCAACCAGCTGGACCCGAAGCTTGCCACCCGCAACCTCTACTTCTTCACGCCGAGCCGGGACCTGCTGGTCCCCGACCCGGTCTACCTGCCGGTGAACCTGTCGTCCGGCCAGGCGGCCACCCAGCTGGTGCAGGAACTGCTCAGGGGCCCGACCCGCCGGCTCGGCAACGGGGTGGTCTCGCTCGCGCCGCCGGGCACCGAGGTCCAGGTGTCCGTCCCGGTCGAGCTCGGCGTCGCGACGGTCGCGCTGAACGACGCGGCCGCGCCGCTGCGGGACGCCGAACGCCGGTTGCTCGCGGCGCAGATCGTCTGGACCCTGAACCAGATCAACCTCCGGGTGAAGATCACCGTCAGCGGTGCTCCGCTGCTGCCGGACGATCCCGAGGTGCTGCCGTTCTCGAACTTCACCCAGTACGACCCGGCGGTGGCCTCCGGCGCACTGACCGAGCTGTTCGCCCTCCGCTCCGGCAAGGTGCAGCGGATCGAGGGCCTGGACGGCGCGTCCGACATCGCGGCGCGGCCGCTGCGGAACAGCCTGCTCTACGACTACAACGCCAAGTCGTTCGCGGTGAACCTGCGCGCCGACTCGGGCGCGATCGTGACCGAGTCCGAGGGCGACCAGCGGGTCGTGTACGGCTGGCTGGACTCCACCGACAAACCCGACAAGGAGCAGGAGTTCCCGGTCGAGGGCACGGTCGTGCCGCCGAGCTACGACAACCACGACAACCTGTGGGTCCTGGACCGGGCCGACCGGCCCACGCCGCGGCTGCGGGTGCGGGACCGGGACGGCAAGCTCCGCGCCGTCAGCGTGAACTTCCGCGGCGACACCCCGCTGGCCCTGCGGATGGCGCCGGACGGTGTCCGCGCGCTCCTGCTGATGCGGTCCAAGTCCGGGGGCGGCACCTACGTGCAGACCGGGACGATCCAGGGCACCACCGGCGGCGGCCTCGTGCTCGGGCAGTTCCGCAACCTGCACCTGCCGCTCGCCCGCATCACCGACGTGGCCTGGAGCTACAAGGGCGTCCTGGTCGCCGGTACGTCGACGACGGGCAACCAGTCACCCTGGCTGGTCAACACCGACGGCTCCGGCCGGCAACTGCTCCCCGGCGCCTCCTCGGTCGGGTTCGCCACCGACAGGCTGGCCTCGAACCTGAACAAGGACACCCTGCCGGTGATCGAGGACGTGCAGGGCAAGCTGCACTGGCAGACCCGCGATCTGGCCTGGGTCGACATGGAGGACGAGGGCGGGCCCATCCGCCCGGTCTACCCTGGGTGAGTTGTCCACAGCCGGCGTGAATGCCGGTTGCGGCCGGCCCGGATGTCGCGGATCGTTGAGCGGTGCCGGTGCGGGACGCGTTCGTGGATCTCGTGCTGGGTGGCCGGTGTGCGGGCTGCGAGCGGCCGGGCGTGACTCTGTGTGTTCGTTGCCGGGAGCTACTGACCGCGGTGACTCCGTTCAGTGCCTGGCCGGACCCGCGTCCCGCCGGACTGGCGCCGACGACAGCGAGTGCGCCGTACGCCGGCGAGTTGCGCAAGCTGATCGTGGCCCACAAGGAGGAGGCCCGGTACGCGCTCGCTCGTCCACTCGGCGCGGTGCTGGCGGCCGCCGTACGCGAGGCTCTGGGGTCGTGCGGGCCGGTGTGGTTGTGCCCGGTCCCGTCCGCGCGATCGACGGTCCGGCAGCGTGGACACGACCCGCTGCGGCGGATCACCCGGGCCGCTCTGCGGGTGCTGCGGCGGCAGGGGATCGACGCCCGGCCGGCGTCCGCGCTGATTGTCGTCCGGCGTCCGGACGACCAGGCCGGGCTGCCGGCGGAACGCCGTACGGCCAACCTGGCCGGGGCTTTCGCGGCTCGTTCGCGCTGGGCTGAAAGGCTGACTGATCAGCCGGTCCTGGTGGTCGACGACGTGATCACCACCGGATCCACGCTCGCCGAGGCGTGCCGGGCCTTGGAATCCGGGGGAATTCCGGTGCTGGGCTGTGCGGTGCTCGCCGCGACCCGCCGGCGGCGGCCGTCTGGTTCATGAGAACTTCCCTACCGGTTTCCGCCGAAGCCGACTAGCGTTGGCCTATGACACCCGCTAGGGCTTGTCGGGCAGGGATGTGGTGCAGGACCGGATCAGCCGGAATCCGCATCACGGAGTCCGACGGGTTCCACAGCGGGTGTTCTCGTTTCGGGCACCGTCACGAGAGGTACGGGGGTCCGAAGACGTAAAAAGAAGTCGCCGATCGATGGAGGTTTCCGTGGACGTCGTTGTCAAGGGTCATCACTGCGAGGTCAGTGACCGCTTCCGGCAGTACGTCGAGGAAAAGCTCGAGCGGATCGAGAAGGTCGATCACCGGGTACTGCGGTGCGAGGTAGAAGTCAGCCAGGAGAAGAACCCGCGACAGCACGATCGGGCGATGCGTGTCGAGCTCACCATGTACACCAAGGGTCCGGTGGTCCGGGCCGAAGCAACCGGCGAGACCAAGCAGGCGGCCTTCGACGTCTGTTTGGACCGGCTGCGGGCGCAGGTCCGCAAGGCGGCCGACCGCCGCCGGGTGCACCGCGGTGAGCGGACGCCGGAGGGCCTGCGGCACGTGAACGCGAAACAGCCGCTCAACGGCACAGCACCAGCAGTGGAGGAGACAGCCGCCGAGGACGAGGTGGCGACGCACAAGTACGGATCGCTCGTGGTGACCGGTGACGGGCCGCTGGTGATGCGCGAGAAGACCCACACCGCCAAGCCGATGACCCTGGACCAGGCGCTCTACGAGCTCGAACTGGTCGGGCACGACTTCTATCTGTTCGTCGACGCCGACGAGAACCAGCCGAGTGTCGTCTACCGCCGTCGCGGCTACGACTACGGCGTGATCCGTCTGGCCGTCTGACACAGACTCCGCGAGGAGCGCGGAAAGAGGGGCCGGGCGGTGCGCCCGGCCCCTTCTCCTTCCCCTGTGAAGGTCTGTACGGGCTAGCTGTCGATCTGGGCCTGCAGGTCGGCGGCGTACGTGGCCACCTCGGCGTAGACGCCCGGGTTGCCGGCGTCGGCGCAGCCCACGCCCCACGAGACGACGCCGAAGAGCCGCCCGTCGAGCACCAGCGGCCCGCCGGAGTCGCCCTGGCAGGAGTCCTTACCGCCTTCGTCGTACCCGGCGCAGATCTCGCCGTCGGCGGTGTAGCCCTCGCTCGCGTACGCCTTCTGGCAGTAGGCGTCGCCCAGCACCGGGACGTCGACCTTCTGGAAGGTGTTCGCCGGACCGGTGCCCTCGGTCTCGCCCCAGCCGTAGACGACCGACGCCGCCCCGGCCGCGTCCGCCGCCTTGTCGGTCTCCAGCGTCAGCGTCGGTACGCCGTCGAACGGCGTCGCCAGCGTCATCACCGCGACGTCGTGCCCGGGCGCCTTCCCGTACTGCGGGTCGACCCAGATGCTGCTGATCGCCGACTCCTTGCCGGTGGACGGGTCACTCAGGGCGTCCCGGCCCTGGATCGCGGTGTACGTCGACGCCGGCTCCTGGGAGCAGTGCGCGGCGGTGACGATCTTGTTCGCCGCGACCAGTGTGGCGCCACACCACTCGCCGGTCGGGTCGGGGGAGCCGGTGTTCGACAGCTGGATGGCCCAGGGCGTGTCCACGGTGTGGGCGATGGTGCCGCCGACGATCCGGGTCTTCGGTCCATCGGGTGCCTGCGCGGCCGTCGCGGAGCCGGCTACGGCCACCGCACCGAGGGACGCCACGGTCAGCACACCGGCCGCCAGGGCGGCCCGGACCAGCTGCTTTCTTCCTGTCATGCCTCACTCCAGGTGGATAGGGGCCGCACGGGCGGCGCGGCCTCCTTGGAGCGTCCCCCGAACACCGTCCGTAGCGCACCTCCCACTTGCGGTAACTCTCGGGTTATGGCCACCGGCCGGCACCCTGTCCGGCGGTAACCGGTCAGAGGCCCATCGGCTTGCCGTCGAGCACCTGGCTCTTGGCGGGCGCCTTCGGCGTCGGAGCCTTGCCGTAGGCGCTGAAGGTGAACCGGTTCTTGCCTTCGGTCATCCGGATCAGCCGGCCGGTCCGGATGTCGATCCAGAGCGCGGCACCGTCATCGGTGAGCCCGACGCAGCGGACACCGTCGACCATCCGCGCCGCCACCTTGCGGGGGAGGGCGGCGGTGGCCGTGTCGTCCTGACCGAAGACCGTGCCGAAGAACCGGCCAGGCGTGACCAGGTCGACCATCTGCTGGGTGTCCTGGTCGATCTTCGACAGCTTGATCCACTTGTTCTTCAGCATGCTGAGGACCTGCGCGGTCTCGGCCTGGCTGCTCCCGTCGGCCTTCGCCTGGGCGCGGATCGCGGACTCGGACAACTGCAGGTAGACGGTCCGGCCGATCGCCCGGACGGAGTACGACGCCCCCGCGACCGTGAAGGTGCCCTCGCCGCCGCCCTCGGTCAGGACGATGTCGAAGGTCATCGGGCCGTCGGTGTCGTCGATGCTGCCGCGCATCCGTAGGTTGGTCGCCTTCAGCGAGGCCTCCCGGGTCTTCCGCATGATCGTCCGGACCGGCAGGTCCTCCAGACTCGTGGCAGGCGGTGACGTGGCCGGAGTGCCGGCCGGAGTACTGGGACGTGCCGTCGCCGAGGTGGTGACGGCGGGCTCGTTCTCGCCGGCAGAGTCGGCGCCCGCGCCGCAACCGGTCGTGACCAGCGCGATCGTGGCGACCGCCGCGGCGGTGCGGATCCAGGGGAAGGACATGTCTCGGACTCACCTTTCGGTACGCCGGCGCGGTGGCCGGTGCCTGTTCTCGTGCTTGGTCCATGACTCTGGATCGGCGCGCTGCCGTCTCCCTGCCGTCGTACTGCGTCCGACTGCGCTCCTACTGCCGCTCGCCTGCCGGCCCGCTGCCGCCGGCGACTGCCAGAGCGCCGGGACGGCCCTTGAGCGCGGATAGACTGCCGTCGGCCGAATGAGATTCGGTCTCGGTGGATCGGGAGGGGTGCGGACCAGTGACAGGGGCGGCCGACGACTCCGTCCGGTTCTTCCTGCTCGGATCCCTGCGAGCCCGTCGTGGTGCGCGCGAGCTGGATCTCGGTCCGGCCAAGCAGCGTGCCGTCCTGGCGAGCCTCCTGCTCTCGGCGAACCGGCCGGTCCCGCCGAACCGGATCGTCGACGTCGTCTGGGGTGACGACCCTCCGGAGAACGGACCGAACGTCGTCCAGAAGTACGTCGCCGGACTGCGCCGCGTGCTCGAGCCGGAGCGGGCACCGAGATCGTCCGGCCGGCTGCTGACCCTCACCGAGGGCGGCTACCGGCTCGCCGTCGCGCCGGGCGACATCGACCTCGACGTGTTCACCGAGCACGTCCGCGCCGCCGGCGGGCTGCGGGCGGGGGGCCAGGTGGCGGAAGCCGCCGCGGAGCTCCGGACTGCTCTGTCGTTATGGCAGGCGGAGCCGCTGGCCGGTCTGACCGGCTCGTACTTCGAGGCCACCCGCGCCCGGCTCGCGGACGACCGCGCCGCGGCTGTGGAGGAGTGGGCCGAGGTGGAGCTCGAACAGGGCCACGAGCAGAACCTGTTGCCGGAGCTGTCGCGCCTGGTGGTGGAGTTCCCCCTGCGCGAGCGACTGCGCGGCGTCCAGATGCTGGCGCTCCACCGCGTCGGCCGGCAAGCCGAAGCCCTGGCCGCCTACCGCGAGATTCGTGCCCAGCTGGTGGAGACCCACGGCGTGGATCCGAGCCGCCATCTGCAGGATCTCCACCAGCGGATCCTCCAGGACGACCCGGCGCTCACCCCGGCGACCGCCACCGTCACGTCACCCCCGGCCGCCGCCACCGTTACGTCAGCCCCGTCCGCCGCCACCGTTACGTCACCCCCGTCCGCGCCCGCGCCGGCCGTTCCGGCCGCGGCCCCGTCCGCTCCGCCCGCCGCAGCCGCGCCGCCACCGGCTCCACCCACTTCACCGGCGGCGCACGGGGACCGCATGCGGTACTGGGCGCTGAAGTTCCTGGTCGCGGCGGTTCCGGTGCTCTCGGTAGGGATGCTGGGCGGTCCGGCGATGGGCGTCGTCGCGGTCCGGCGCCGCAGTGCCCGCCTCGGCCTGGCGGCCGCGGTGTATCTGGTCGCGACGATCGGCGGCGCCCTGATGGTCGACACGAGCAGCGACGAGATCACCGGTGCCTGGGATGGTCTCGGCGTCCTGCTGGTGATCGCCTCCGCATTGGTGTGTGCCGTGCACCTGGGGGTGCTCGTGCCGGGGCGGACCGGTCAGGCTTCCGGCGACGAGACGCGCCGGCAGTATGCGCGTCAGCTCGCGGCCGAGCATCCGTTGATCGCCCGGCAGCTCGGGATCGGGCGTCCGGACCTGCCGACCCAGTTCGAGGACGGCGGGCTGATCGACGTCAACGACGCGCCCGAAACGGTCCTGCGGACGCTGCCCGGCGTGTCCGCCGAGCAGGCCGCGCTGATCGTCGCCGACCGGGCCCACCGCGGTCCGTTCCGCTCCTTGGAGGATCTGTCCGCTCGCGGTCTGTTCCCGTGGCCGATTCCGCCGCAGGTGGCCGAGGTCCTGCTGATCATCCGGCTCCAGGACACCGTCGACGGCGACCGCCCGTAAGTGTCGGTGGGGTCCGGCAGAATCGCGGACGTGACTACGCAGGAGTTGTCGACGGCGCAGGCTCGGCGGGTGGCGCTGGCCGCGCAGGGCTTCATGGACCCGCGGCCGAAGGGTGTGCCCGACGCCCGGGCGCTGGCGCGCGTGCTCGGCCGGATCGGCCTGATCCAGATCGACTCGGTGAACGTGCTCACCCGGGCGCAGTACCTGCCGCTCTACTCCCGCCTGGGTCCGTATCCGCGCGACCTGCTCGACCGCGCCTCCGGGAAGGCGCCGCGCCGCCTGGTGGAGTACTGGGCGCACGAGGCCTCGCTGATCCCGGTGGGCACGCACCCGTTGATGCGCTGGCGGATGGCCCGGGCCACCACCGAGGCGTGGGGCGGGCCGCGGTCGATCGCCAAGGAGCGCCCGGACCTGCTCAAGCAGGTGCTCGCCGACGTCCGCGCGCACGGTCCGCTGACGGCGCGCGAGATCGACGACGACGTCGAGCGGTCGAAGGAGAACTGGGGCTGGAACTGGTCCGACGTGAAGCGGGCGCTGGAGTTCCTCTTCTTCGCCGGCGAGATCACAGTGGCCCGGCGCAACCAGCAGTTCGAGCGGATGTACGACGTACCCGAGCGCGTGCTGCCCAGCGCCGTACTGGAGACGCCGACGCCGTCGGAGGCCGAGGCGCATCGCGGGCTGGTGTCGATCGCGGCGCGGGCGCACGGCGTGGCGACCGCGCAGTGCCTGCGGGACTACGTCCGGACGGCGCCGCAGCCGACGCTGCAGGCGATCCAGGAGCTCGTCGAGGACGGTGAGCTGATCCCGGTCGGGATCGAGGGCTGGAAGCGGCCGGCGTACCTGCACCGCGACGCCCGGCTGCCGCGGCGGGTGAACACGCGGGCCCTGGTCAGCCCGTTCGACTCGCTGGTGTTCGAGCGGACCCGGACGGAGATGCTGTTCGACTTCCGGTACCGGATCGAGATCTACGTCCCGGCCGAGAAGCGGATCCACGGGTACTACGTGCTCCCTTTCCTGCTCGGGGACCGGCTGGTCGCCCGGGTGGACCTCAAGTCGGACCGGTCCGCCGGGGTGCTGCTGGTCCAGTCGGCGCACGCGGAGCCGAAGGCGCCGGTGGAGACCGCGGACGAGCTCGCCGCCGAGCTGATCCAGCTGGCCGGATTCCTCGGGCTGGACCAGGTCCGGGTGGTCGGTGGCGGTGACCTGTCGCCAGCTCTGAGTGACGCCCTGCGCGGTTCCTGACCGCGCAGACGGAACTTTTTCCGCGCCTGGATCGTGGGTCGGTTGGGCCTCGTGGCACGCATCGGGCGTGGCTTGGCACACCCGGCCCCGTACCATGGGTGACGCGCGCCTGCCCACGGGTGGATCGTGCCCTGTCGGCGTCGGCCGCACCAAGGCTTCAGCAGCAAGGAGAGAACTCCCCACCATGAAGGTGATCGACAAGGTCCTGCGGATCGGCGAGGGCAAGATCCTGCGCCAGCTCCAGGGCATCGCGAAGATGGTCAACTCGATCGAGGACGACTTCGTCGGCATGTCCGACGAGGAACTCCGCGGTCAGACCGCGGAGTTCAAGCAGCGGCACGAGAACGGGGAGTCGCTCGACGCCCTGCTGCCGGAGGCGTTCGCGGTCGTCCGGGAGGCGGCCAAGCGGACCCTGCACCAGCGGCCCTACGACGTCCAGATCATGGGTGGCGCCGCGCTGCACCTGGGCAACATCGCCGAGATGAAGACCGGTGAGGGCAAGACCCTGGTCGCCACCATGCCGGTGTACCTGAACGCACTGTCCGGCAAGGGCGTGCACGTGGTCACCGTGAACGACTACCTGGCGAAGTACCAGGCCGAGTGGATGGGCCGGGTGTACCACTTCCTCGGACTGGACTACGGCGTGATCCTGCCGGAGATGTCGCCGGCCGAGCGCCGGATCGCCTACGCCAAGGACATCACCTACGGCACCAACAACGAGTTCGGCTTCGACTACCTGCGCGACAACATGGCGCAGAGCATCGAGGACTGCGTGCAGCGCGAGCACAACTTCGCGGTCGTGGACGAGGTGGACTCGATCCTGGTCGACGAAGCCCGGACCCCGCTGATCATCTCCGGCCCGGCCGAGGACTCGCAGCGCTGGTACGTCGAGATGGCGAAGATCGCGAACACGCTGAAGCCGCGGATCGCCGACGACAAGGTGCCGGAGGAGCAGCGCCCGGTCGCCGACTACGAGGTGGACGAGAAGAAGCGCACGGTCGCCATCCTCGAGCGCGGGATCGAGAAGGTCGAGGACCGGCTCGGGATCGACAACCTGTACGAGTCGGCCAACACGCCGCTGATCAGCTACCTGAACAACGCGCTGAAGGCCAAGGACCTGTTCCGCAAGGACAAGGACTACGTGGTCGTCGACAACGAGGTGCTGATCGTCGACGAGCACACCGGCCGCACGCTGCACGGCCGCCGCTACAACGAGGGGCTCCACCAGGCGATCGAGGCCAAGGAAGGCGTCGAGATCAAGGAGGAGTACCAGACCCTCGCGACCATCACTCTGCAGAACTACTTCCGCCTCTACGAGAAGCTGGCCGGCATGACCGGTACGGCGATGACCGAGGCGGCCGAGTTCCAGAAGATCTACGGCCTGGGCGTCGTCCCGATCCCGACCAACAAGCCGATGATCCGCGCCGACGAGCGCGACCTGATCTTCCGCACCGAGGACGCCAAGTTCGACTCGGTGGTCAAGGACATCGTCGAGGTGCACAGCACCGGGCAGCCGATCCTGGTCGGTACCACCAGCGTGGAGAAGTCCGAGCGACTGTCCGCGCAGCTGCGCAAGGAGAACATCCCGCACGAGGTGCTGAACGCGAAGCAGCACGCGCGCGAGGCGGCGATCGTCGCCGAGGCCGGCCGCAAGGGTGCGGTCACGGTGGCCACCAATATGGCCGGCCGTGGTACCGACATCATCCTCGGCGGCAACCCCGAGTTCCTCGCGGACAAGGACCTGCGCGCCCGCGGGATCGACCCGGCGGAGTCCCCGGAGGAGTACGAGGCGCAGTACCCGTCGGTCCTGGAGCGGTTCGAGAAGCAGGTGAAGGACGAGCAGGAGGAGGTCCGCGAGGTGGGCGGCCTGTACGTGCTCGGCACCGAGCGGCACGAGTCCCGCCGGATCGACAACCAGCTGCGCGGCCGGTCCGGCCGTCAGGGCGACCCGGGCAAGTCCCGGTTCTACCTGTCGCTGGAGGACGACCTGATGCGGCTGTTCAAGCGCGAGATGGTCGACTGGGCGATGGCGCGCAACAACGACGACAGCCAGCCGCTGGAGAACAAGGTCGTCACCAAGGCGATCGCGTCGGCGCAGTCCCAGGTCGAGGCGCAGAACTTCGAGACCCGGAAGAACATCCTCAAGTACGACGACGTGATGAACCGGCAGCGGCACGTCGTGTACGACGAGCGCCGCCGGGTGCTCGAGGGCGCCGACCTGCGCGAGCAGGTGAGCGACATGCTCGAGGAGACCGTCACCGGCTACGTCCAGGGGGCGACCGCGGAAGGGTTCGCAGAGGACTGGGACCTGGACGCGCTGTTCACCGCGATGAAGACGCTGTACTCGACCGAGCTGACCGAGGAGCAGCTGGTCGAGGAGGCCGGCGGCGACCGGGCCGGCCTGACGCAGGACTTCCTGATCGAGGCGTTCATCGCCGACGCCAAGGCGGCGTACGACCAGCGCGAGGAGTACCTCGGCGCGGACGCGATGCGCGAGCTGGAGCGCCGGGTGGTGCTCAGCGTGCTGGACCGCAAGTGGCGTGAGCACCTGTACGAGATGGACTACCTGCGCGAGGGCATCGGCCTGCGTGCGATGGCGCAGCGCGACCCGCTGGTGGAGTACCAGCGCGAGGGCTACGACATGTTCGCCGCGATGATGGAGTCGATCAAGGAAGAGTCGGTCGCCTTCATCTTCAATGTCGAGGTCGACGTCGAGGCGATGCGGGCCGAGATGGAGCTCGCCGCGGAGGCCGCCGACGCGGACAGCATCGAGGGCCGCCGGATCGAGGACATCCTCACCCCGAACGCGCCGGTGGCGGAGTTCCCGGGACGGGTCCAGGACGAGGAGCGGCCGCAGGACACGCCGCGCCCGCGGGACACCCCGCGGCTGCGCGCCAAGGGCCTGACCGGTGACAGTCGTCCGCAGCGGCTGTCGTACTCGGCGCCGACGATCGACGGCGACGAGGAGGTCGCGGTCCGCCAGGACGGCGCCGGCGACGAGGACGGCCTGATGTACGCCGGTACGCCGCGCAACGTCGCCTGCCCGTGCGGCTCGGGCAAGAAGTACAAGCGCTGCCACGGCGACCCGCAGTCGGACGTCTACAAGTTCTGAGCGACACACGCGAACGGCCGGTCCGAGAGGGGCCGGCCGTTCTCGTGTGTCCGGCCTCATGGCGGTCGGTGGACCCGGTGTGGTGCCCTGGACCCATGTGGCTGACGGAGAAGTTCGGGGTGTCCGTGCCGGTGGTGGGTGCACCGATGGCGCACGTGAGCGGCGGCAGGCTGACCGCGGCGATCTCGGCGGCCGGGGGATTGGGCATGCTCGGCGCCGGTTCCGCGGTCAGTGCCGACTGGATCCGGACCGAGGGCGCGGTCGCCGCGGCCGGCGGCCGACCGTACGGCGTCGGCCTGATGGCGTGGTCCGTCCAGGACCGTCCCGAGCACCTCGACGCCGTCCTCGAGCTCAAGCCGGCCCTGGTCTCGCTCAGCTTCGGCGACTACGCGCCGTACGTCGGGAGGCTGCAGAAGGAAGGCATCGTCGTCGCGATGCAAGCGGGGACGGTCGCCGACGCTCGTGAGGCGATCGACAGCGGCGTGGACCTGATCGTCGCCCGCGGCGCCGAGGCCGGTGGCCACGGTCGCAACGCGGTCGCCACGCTCCCGCTGCTGCAGGCGATCCTCGACCTCACCGACCTGCCGGTGATGGCGGCCGGGGGGATCTCCGGTCCGCGCGGCCTGGCCGCCGTACTGGCCGCCGGCGCGGTCGGCGGCTGGATCGGTACGGCGTTCCTGACCTGTGCCGAGGCGATGACGCCCGAGCCGGTGCTCCGGCGGGTGATCGAGGCCGACGAGACCGACACCGTGTACGGCACGGTCTTCGACGCCGCGTCCCGCGCCGGCTGGCCGGACGAGTTCGGTGGCCGCGCGCTGCGGAACGCGTTCTTCGACACCTGGGAAGGTCACGAGGAGGAGTTGAAGACGAAGGACGACGCGCACGCCGACTACCTGGAAGGCGTCCGCACCGCCGACCCGGCCCGGACGTCGATCTATGCGGGGCAGGGCGTCGGCGCCCTCACGAGCCGATCGACCGCCGCCGAGGTGCTCGGCAGCTTCGCCGCCTACCGCACCTACCTCCAGGCCGCCGTCGAGCAGTAGGTCAGCTGCCCGCCCGGCGCCGGGTAGTGGCCGTGGCGACGACCAGACCGCGCCGAGGTCCCAGATCCGTTCGACCGGCCGGGCCGCATCGACCATCACAGCCTGCGGACCTCCGACGCCTGCGGCAGATACTGCGCCACGTACTCGGACGAGTGCCCACTCGTCGGTGCCCCAGGTCTTGACGCGCGAGGTTTGAACCGGTTTAGATGGCGTTTAAACCGGTTCAAAAGGCAAAGCGAGGTCTGTGTGAGTAAGCAGCGGCCGACGATCGCCGACGTGGCGCACCGGGCCGGCGTCTCCAAGGGATCGGTGTCATTCGCCTTGAACGGGCGCCCCGGCCTGGCCCAGTCGACCGTCGACAAGATCCTGGCCGCGGCCGACGAGCTGGGCTGGCGGCCGAGCAACCGGGCCCGGTCGCTGTCGGTCTCCAAGGCGTTCGCCCTCGGCCTGGTGATCACCAGGGACCCGGCGGTGCTGTCGTCCGACCCGTTCTTCCCGGCTTTCATCGCCGGGGTCGAAAGCGTCCTCTCCGCCCGCGGGCAGGCCCTGGTCCTGCAGGTCGTCACCGCCGGCGAGGACGAGGAGGCCGGCTACCGGCGGCTCGCGCAGGACGCCCGGGTCGACGGAGTGTTCCTGTCCGACCTCCGGCACGACGACCCCCGGATCGGCCTGCTGGTCGAGCTCGGCCTGCCCGCGGTCACGCTGAACCGGCCGGACGGTACGTCGCCGTTCCCGGCGGTCACGCTGGACGACCGTCCCGGCACGATCGCCGTCGTCGAGCACCTGATCGAGCTCGGCCACACCCGGATCGCCCAGGTCGCGGGCCCGCCCGACTTCGTCCACGCGACCGCACGGTCGACGGCGTTCGAGTCGGCCGTGTCCGCCGCCGGTCTGCGGCCGGTCGCGGTCGAGGCCGGCGACTTCACCGCCGCCGGCGGGATCGAGGCGACCCGGCGGCTGCTCGCGCTGCCCGAGCCGCCGACCGCGATCGTCTACGCCAACGACCGGATGGCGATCGCCGGTCTCGGTGCCGCCCAGGCGGCCGGGCTGACCGTCCCGGACGACCTGAGCATCGCCGGCTTCGACGACAGCGAACTGGCCGAGTACGTCCACCCCGGCCTGACCACCGTGCGCGCCGACCCGTTCCGCTTCGGCGAGGCGGCCGCCCAGACCCTCAACCAGCTCGTCGACGGGGCGACCGACGTACCCGATGTCGAGCTCCCACCAGCGCAGCTGGTCGTCCGCCGGTCCACCGGCGCGGCTCCTGCGTAGTGCTCCCCTGGAGGAAAGATGAAACTGCAAGCTGGACTGCTGGCTGTCGTACTGGCCGGATCACTCGCCGCGTGCGGTGGCAGCGACGGCGCTGGTGACGCCGACGCAGCGGCCAAGGCCACCGGCCCGATCACCGTCTGGTACTCGAACAACCCCGAGGAAGTCGCTTGGGGCAAGCAGATGGTGGCGGCCTGGAACGCGGCGCACGCGGACCAGAAGGTCACCGCGCAGGAGATCCCGACCGGGAAGAGCTCCGAGGAGGTGATCGGGGCGGCGATCACGGCGGGCAACGCGCCGTGCCTGATCTTCAACACGTCGCCGGCGTCGGTGTCGCAGTTCCAGAAGCAGGGTGGGCTGGTGCCGCTGGACGGTTTCGACGGTGGTACGGCGTACATCGAGGACCGGTCCGGGGACGTGGCCAAGCAGTACAAGTCGACCGACGGCAAGTACTACCAGCTGCCGTGGAAGTCGAACCCGGTGATGATCTTCTACAACAAGAAGGCGTTCGCCAAGGCCGGGCTGGACCCGGAGAAGCCGGCGCTGGGGACGTACGACGAGGTCCTCGCCACCTCGCGGAAGCTGGTCTCGTCGAAGGCCGCCAAGTTCGCCATCTACCCGGCGCCGAGCAACGAGTTCTTCCAGTCGTGGTTCGACTTCTACCCGTTGTACGCGGCCGAGACCGGCGGCAAGCAGCTGGTCGAGGACGGCAAGGCGACGTTCGCGTCCGACGAGGGCAGGAAGGTCGCGCAGTTCTGGCGGACGATGTACGCGGACAAGCTGGCGTCGCAGGAGAAGTACACCGGTGACGCCTTCGTGGACGGGACCGCCGCGATGGCTGTGGTGGGTCCGTGGGCGATCGCGACGTACGAGCGCAAGATCGACTGGGGTGTCGTCCCGGTGCCGACCTCGTCCGGCAAGCCGGCGAACGAGATCCACACGTTCTCGGACGCGAAGAACGTGGCGATGTACTCGGCGTGCAAGAACCGTGGCACGGCGTGGGAGGTGCTGAAGTTCGCGACCAGCCAGGAGCAGGACGGCAAGTTCCTCGAGCTGACCGGGCAGATGCCGCTGCGTCAGGACGTCGCGACGACGTACGCGGACTACTTCACCAAGAACGCGGACTACAAGACCTTCGCCGACCAGGCCGCGCGCACGGTCGAGGTGCCGAACGTGCCGAACTCGATCACCATCTGGCAGACCTTCCGCGACGCCTACTCCAAGTCCGTGATCTTCGGCCAGGAGGATACGGGTGCGGCCCTCGACGGCGCGGCACAGAAGGTCGATCAGCTCGCCGCCCAGTCATGAGCCGACTGGCCGTGTCAGGATCGGGCCGGCGACCAGGTGTCGTCGGCCGGATCCTGGGTGAGCACCCGGCGGGAACGGCGTTCGTCACCCCGTACGTCGTGTTCCTGGCGGCGGTGTTCGCGTATCCGCTCGGGTTCGCGGTCTACATGTCGTTCCACGACTACTTCTTCACCGCGCCCGGTGCGATCGTGGAGCGGCCGTTCGTGGGCTTCGACAACTACGTGACGGTGTTGTCGGATCCCGCGGTCCGGCGGGCGTTCGGGAACGTGCTGGTGTTCCTGGTGATCAACGTGCCGCTGACCGTCGTACTGTCGATCGGTCTCGCGACGGCGCTGAACTCGGCGATCCGGTGGCGGACGTTCTTCCGGGTCAGCTACTACGTTCCCTACGTGACCGCCAGCGTCGCGGTCGTGGGTGTGTGGCTGTTCCTGTTCAACGCGAACGGCCTGGTGAACTCCGTGCTCGGCCCGCTCGCACCGGATCCGTCCTGGCTGGTGAACTCGACGCTGGCGATGCCGACGGTCGCGATCTACGTGACCTGGAAGCAGCTCGGGTTCTTCATCCTGCTGTACCTGGCCGCGTTGCAGAACGTGTCCAAGGATCTCTACGAGGCCGCGTCGATGGACGGTGCGGGACGGTGGAAGTCGTTCCTGAACGTCACGGTCCCCGGCGTGCGGCCGGCGACGACGCTCGTGGTGCTGCTGGCGACCGTGACCGGGGCGAACCTGTTCACCGAGCCGTACCTGCTGACCGGAGGCGGCGGGCCCGACGGTGCGTCGGCGTCGCCGGTGCTGGTGATGTACCAGAAGGGCATCGAGCAGGGGAACCCGGACATCGGGTCCGCGATCGGCGTCCTGCTGGTGGTCGGCGTCCTGATGCTGGCGCTGGCCGAACGGCGGTTCGTCGGGAGGGAAGACTGATGCGGTTGCGTTTCATCGCCTTGCTGGTCGGCGCGTTCGTGTTCCTGTTCCCGTTCTACTACATGCTGGTCGGCTCGCTGCAGGCCGAGCCGGACCCGTCGGTGACCGGCGCCTTCCCGTCGCCGGACAACGTCACCGGGCAGAACTACGTCGAGATCAACAAGGCCATCGCCCTCGGCCGCTCCTTGATCAACTCCGGGATCTTCACCGGCGGGGTCATCCTCGGCACGCTGGTGTTCGGCGTGCTCGCGGGGTATGCGCTGGCGCGGTTGCACTTCCGGGGTCGCGGGCTGGTGTTCAACCTGATGCTGCTGGTCCAGGTGGTGCCGTTCCAGTTGCTGACGATTCCGCTGTACGTGCTGATCGTCCGCAGCTACGGCCTGGCCGACTCCTACCTCGGGATGATCCTGCCGTTCGCGATCAACTCGACCGTGGTGTTCATCTTCCGGCAGTACTTCCTGCAGTTGCCGGCCGAGTTGTTCGACGCGGCCCGGATCGACGGTGCCGGTGAGCTGAGCATCCTGTGGCGGATCGCGGTGCCGTTGGTGAAGCCGGCTCTGCTGACCGGTGTCCTGGTGACCTTCATCGGGCCGTGGAACGAGTTCCTCTGGCCGTTCCTGATCACCAAGCAGCAGGACCTCCAGCCGCTGGCGGTCTCGCTGTCGAACTACCTGACCACGGTGGCGGCCCGGGCGGCGAACCCGTTCGGCGCCGTGCTCGCCGGGGCGTGTGTGCTGGCCGCGCCCGCGGTGACGCTGTTCCTGATCTTCCAGCGCCGCTTCATCGCCACGAACCTCGAATCCGGGGTCAAGGGCTGACTCGTCCATTCTGGAAAGGCTGTTTGCTGTGACTGTTCCTTACACCCTGACGCGTGTCGGCGTGCTGATGACGCCCGAGCCGGGCGACGACCTCGAGGCCGAGGGCGTGCTGAACCCGGCCACCGGCCACACCCCGGACGGCACGCTCTACCTGCTGCCGCGGCTGGTGGCCGCGGGCAACGTGTCCCGGGTCGGCCTGGCCGAGGTCGAACTGAAAGACGGCGTACCGGTCGGCGTCCGCCGCGAAGGCGTCGTGCTCGCCCCGGACGAGGGCTGGGAACGCGGGCTGAACAACGCCGGCGTCGAAGATCCCCGGGTCACCTGGATCCCGGCGCTGAACACCCACGTGATGACCTACGTCGCCTACGGCCCGCTGGGCCCCAAACCCGCGCTCGCGGTGTCGCGGGACCTGCGGGACTGGCAACGGCTCGGTCCGCTGCACTTCGAGTACCAGCCCGGCCTGGACACCGACCTGAACCTGTTCCCGAACAAGGACACCGTGTTCTTCCCCGAACCGGTCACCGGCCCCGACGGTCGGCCGGCGTACGCGATGCTGCACCGGCCGATGTGGGACCTGGGCTGGTTCCGCGAAGGCGAGGGCGTGCATCTGCCGGCCGGGGTCACCGACGACCGGCCGGGGATCTGGGTGTCGTTCGTCCCGGTCGCCGACGTCGAGCGCGACCTGCGGAACCTGGTCCACCTGCGCCACCACCGGCTGGTGGCGATGTCGCAGTACCCGTTCGAGGAGCTGAAGATCGGCGCCGGACCCGCGCCGCTGCGCGTGCCCGAGGGCTGGCTGGTGATCCACCACGGCGTCACCGGCGAACAACCCAAGGGCTTCGACCCGACCACCCAGAAGGTCAGCTACGCCGCCGGCGCGCTGCTGCTGGACGCGAGCGACGTCACCAAGGTGATCGCCCGGACCACCGAACCACTACTCGTACCCGAGACCGAGGAAGAGCGCGTCGGAACGGTCGGCAACGTCGTCTTCCCGACCGCGATCGAGGAAGTCGACGGCGTCCGCTACGTCTTCTACGGCATGGCCGACGCGGCCATCGGCGTCGCCCGGTTGGACAGGCTGTCATGAGGGTCGCCCGCCGTACCGTCCTTGGCGGAGCACTCGCCGCGGGCGCCGCGTCCACAGTGCCTCTGCCTGCCGCTGCCTCGTCGCGGCGGCTGACCAACCTCGACCACCTCGACTACCTGCGGACGACGGTCACGCCGCCCGCTCAAGTGGGGCACAGCACCTACGGCCCCGGGCCGCTGGGCGTGCTCTGGACGTACGCCGACCGTCAGCCCGACGGCTCGTACAAGCGGATCGGCGGCGGCACCTACGACCCGGTCACCGACACCTACGGCCAAGGCGCCTTCAACGCGGACGACATCTCGCGTGCCGCGGTCGTCTACCTTCGGGCCGGCCGGCTGTCGGTCGCGCGGGACCTGCTGCGCGGACTCACCTACCTGCAGTCGCCGAACGGGAACGTCGTTCTCTGGATGCAGCCGGACGGGACGCTGAACCCGAGCGCCGAGCCGGTCGAGCTGCCCGATCCGTCCGACTCCGGGCCGTCGTACTGGCTCGCCCGTACCGTGTGGGCCCTGGGGGAGGGGTACGCCGCCTTCCGGCAGGTCGACCGCCGGTTCGCCGAGTTCCTGCGGGATCGGCTCGAGTTGGCGCTGGCCGCACTCGAACGGCAGGTCCTGGTCCGCTACGGGCAGTGGAACGTCGTCGACGGCAGGCGAGTGCCCGCCTGGCTGATCGTGAACGGCGCCGACGCCACCTCCGAGGCGGTTCTCGGGCTGGCGGCGTACGTCGGGGCCGGCGGGTCAGCGAGGGCTCGGCGGGCGCTCGCGCAGTTCGCCGAGGGCATCGCTGCGATGAGCGCGGGGACGAGCAGGTCGTGGCCGTTCCGGGCGCTGCTGCCGTGGGCGGAGTCGATCGCGGTGTGGCATGCGTGGGGTGCGCAGATGCCCTCCGCTCTCGCCGCAGCCTCGTCCGTACTACGCACGTCGATCGGCCCGGCCATCGAAGACACGGCCGGATTCACCCCACTTCTGATGACTGCGGGTGGCCCGGACAACGGCTGGCTCCCGGCGCCGATCGACCGTACCCAGATCGCGTACGGCGTCGACGCACGTCTTCAGGGCCTACTGGCGGTCGGACTGCCCGGGCTGAAGCAGCTGGCCGCCTTCGTGGCCGCCTGGTACTTCGGCGCCAACCGGGCCGGGCAAGCCATGTACGACGCCACGTCCGGCCGCACGTACGACGGCATCTCCGGCGACGGTGTGATCAACCGCAACTCCGGCGCCGAGTCGACGATCCACGGCCTGCTTTCCATGCTCGCCCTCGACGCTCGGCCGCGGCTTGCGCGGCTGGCGCAGGAACTGGCCGGCGCGGTGACCCCTGCGGGGCTTCAGGTGGTCGAGGGCGAGTCCGCGACCGGCGGCCAGGTGGTGACCCCGCCATCCGCCTGGACGGGTGAGTCCCAGTGGAGCAGCGGCGCCTACGTCGCCTTGTCCGCCGGGTCCACCGCTGAGTGGACTGTGCCTGCGTCCGCCCAGCCCCGGCTCGTCCTTCCGGTCGTCAACCTTCTCGGTCCGGGGCGGACGACCTGGTCCGGCGGCGGCCGCACGCTCGGCACGATCGACCACGCGGCTCCTGGGCCTCAGGGGATCTCGGCAGCACCCGGCGTGCTCCAGCCGATCACGCTCGGAACGCCGCTTCCGCCGTACGCGACGAGGATCAAGGCCGAGGCGACCGCAGGGACGGCACAGATCGACGCACTGCTGCTGATCCCGAGCATCAGCACGCTGTCGGCCGGCAACGCCGTTCTGCTGTCGAGCGTCGATGCCCGTGCGAGGACCTACCCGGTTCGCACCGGGACTGTTGCCTACAGCTACACCGCGAACGGCGTACTGCACTCGCGGCGCCGGCTGACGGGCGGGACCTCGCACGTCCTGGTCCAGCCCGGGGGATTCACGATCGTGCTCTGAGCGCCTGTGCACACCAATCGGCGACGAACATCAGCGCCTGCCCGCGCTGGTGGAAGAGGAAGCGGCTGTCGGCCTGCTGGTGGTAGGCGTTGTGGGAGGAGTCGGACGCGCGGGCGAGGAGGCCGGGGAGCAGCCAGGCGTACTTGACGCCGGACGCCATCACGGCGAGGCGGATGTCGTCGGGTTCGCCTCGCCACCCGGCCTCACGCAGGCCGTCGAGGTAGTTGTCGATGCACGTCTCGGCCAGTTCAGGCAGCCGCTCGGCCGGCCAGAACAGGTCGAACACGGCGTCGGGGACGTGGTTGCCGATGTCCTCGCCGAGCGCGCCGTCACCGGTGAACGCCCAGTCGAGCAGCGCGAGCTCGCCGGTCGGCCGCTGGATCACGTTCGACACCCAGAAGTCGAGATGGCACCTCGCCCGCGGCAGCCGGGCCATCAGGTCGAGCAGGTCATTGCGATGGGCAACCAGCGTCGTCCAGGCCGCGCGCAGCCCCGGCGGCCAGGTCTCCACCACCAGCGGCTGCCGCCAGGCCGTGTCGTCGTCCACCAGGTCCCACGGCACGTCCCGGGTTGTCGAGTAGTCACGCAGGAACCCGGTCGAGGTCCACGAACGGTCACCCGCCGGCCGCGCCTGCCACCGTCCACACGCCCGCGCCAGCGCCGCGTGCTCGGCCAGGGAGAACTCGGTCCCGGGAGCTCCGTGGATGTCCTCCATCGTGATCGTGGCGCCGTCCGCGTGCTCGACCACGCCGGCGGCCGGCAGCACCAGTCCGGCGTCCGCGAGTTGTTTGCGCAGTTCGTCGTCCCGGTAGACCTCGACCTCGCGGCGCCAGTAGTTCCAGTGCCTCGGCTCCTCGGACGCGGCCCACGGACCGGTCGAGCTCACGGGCTTCTGCAGTACCTTCCGGACCAGCGTGCGGCCGTCGGCGTACGTCACCCGCTCGACGGTCGCCGTCACCGCGTTGAGCGGGTTGTGCCGCAGGGTCGCCGTACCGATCTCGCCACTCACAAACAGCCATAGTGGCAGGTACGGCGGCCGGCCGCCTGGGCGGCGGACTGTCGGTGGTGGGTTGGAGACTGGTGGGGTGAGCGAGTTCGAACCGTATCGTGAGCGGCCGGCGCGAGTGCCGGGCGCCGTGCTGTGGACGCGGACCGCGCAGGGCGGCGACTACCGGGTGCTCCCGGACGGGTGCATGGATCTGCTGCTGGTGGGCGACGAGCTGGTCATCGCCGGCCCGGACAACCGCGCGTGGATCGGCACCGCCCCCGCCGGGACCAGGTACGCCGGGATCCGGTTCGGCCCCGGGACCGCGCCGCGCTTCCTCGGCGTACCGGCGCACGAGCTTCTCAATGAGCGCGTCCCGCTGAGCGACCTCTGGTCGCCCGCTCGCAGCCGGCGACTGGCCGACCAGATCCGCTCGGCGGCCAACCCCGCGCTTGCCCTCGAGCAGGTGGTCACGACACTGACCGAGGAGCCCGACCGTTTGATCACGCAGGTGCTCCGCGCGGTGCGGAGCGGGATGCTTCGCGGCGGGGCCGGCGTCATGTCGCTGGCGACCAGTGTCGGGTTGAGCGAACGGCAGCTGCACCGGCGGTGCCTGAACGCCTTCGGCTACGGCCCGAAGATGCTCGACCGAGTCCTGACGATGAACACCGCGCTCGACCACGCCCGCACCGGCCTGGCTCTCGCCGACGTAGCCGCCCTGACCGGCTACGCCGACCAGGCCCACCTGACCCGCGACATCAAAGCCCTGACCGGCCTCCCTCCCCGGCAGCTCCTGAGCTGACCTGACCTGGCGCTGACCTCGCGCTGGCTCGGCCGGCTCTGGCTGCAACCTGATCGTGGGTTTCTCGTCATCTGGCCGGTGGACGGCGCGGCGTAGCGTGAGCGGAATCGGTCGATGGATCGGGTTCGTCGTTCGGGGACCGAAGGCTTCAGAACCCACGCCCCCGGCTGGCCGGCGTCCACTGGGGTGCCGCCGGCTCAGCCGCCCCCAGGCAACAGCCCAACGCGCCGCCACCGAGCCTCCGCCCGGCCAGCGCGCCTCCGTCCCGCGTGAGCGAGCGTCAGTCGCCGATCGCCTCCGCGACGGACCGCGGCGCCCGCACCTTGTTGAACTGGACGTTGCCCGCCGGCATCATCCACGTCATCACGTTGACCGCCAACCGCCCGATCCGCACCGCCGGATCGGCCTCGGCGTACCCCCGTGCCGTCTCCGCATCCACCGACCAGACAGAGAACCCCCGGTACCGCTCGTCGTCCTGATCCACCAGCGGCCCCCGAGCCAGCACCAGCCCCCGCTCCTGCATCTCCGCCCCATGCGCCAGATGCCGATCCTGAAGCGCTGCCGCCTCAGCCTCCCCCAACTGCGGCGCATCCCCCCGCAACGTCAACAAGATCACCGTGTACCGGTCGAACTCCATCAACCGAACCTACTCCCGAACACCCACACCACACAGGATCCGCGGCACCGGCGCCGCCCGCCATCAGCGGGCCTCAAGCGCGCCGCGGCCTCGAACTCCGCGCGCAGAATCGCGTGGGTGTCGTCCGGTGTCAGCCGAGTTCGAGGGCGGTGCAGACCCAGCGGTTGCGGCGGACTTCGAGGCGGAACGCGATCGCGCGGGAGCGGTCGCCGTGGCGGACGTGAGCGGCCACCTCGACGACCTCCTGCGCCGAGGTGCAGATGCGGATCGACCGGACGGCGCTGCGTTCCTTGGCGCCGCGGGTGGTGGCGGTGGTGCTCATCCCGAGCACCCTGACGCGCCGGTTGAGATCGGCGAACACCGCCTCGTCCGTGAACCGCACCAACTGCGAGATCGGCCGATCACCAGCCAGCACCTCCGTCAACGCCTGCGCCAACCGCCGTCCCCAAGCCCGAGCATCCGGCAACCCAGGCCCGACAGCCGCCCTCCGAGCTACCCCATCCGTTGACTCGTCACCACCCGCCGGCCGCTCAGCCGGCTCGGGCACCACAGCAAGCCCGCGCCGTGAGCCCGCCGCGCCCGACACCGCCGCCGACACGGCAACACGATCCGGCGCCCCGGCAACACCATCCGCTGAGGAAGCCACACTGCCCGCCGACGCTCCCGCACCGCTCATCGACGCAGCCGCCGACCGGGCTGCACCGTTCTCCGACGTGGGGGTTGATGCGAGAGCGTCTGGTGGGTCGAGGGTCAGAGCTGGGGGTGCGGCTTTGGGTGCTTCGGGGTCCGGGGTCACGCCGAGGCGGTGGAGCGCTTGGTGGCGGAGGGAGAGGATTGTGGGGGTCATGGTGCCGGCGTGGCGGACTGTGGCGGGGATGGTGTGGGGAGGTTGGGCGGTGACCGCGCGGAGGCGTGGAGTCGTGAGTTCGGATTGGTCGATTGGGGTC
>NZ_SMKR01000038.1 GCF_004348725.1 Kribbella turkmenica | reverse complement strand
ACCTGGATCTGATCTACGGGACGCCGGGGGAGTCGCTCGACGACTGGCGGGCGTCGCTGGAGTCCGCGCTGTCGGCCGATCCGGACCATGTCAGCGCCTACGCGCTGATCGTCGAGGACGGCACCCACGCACGTCCCAGCCACCCCAGCGGTACTCGCCGAGCGCGGCCGCGGTCGCGTCGTTCTCCACCGAGGTCGGCAGGCCGAACCTCTCGGACACCAGCCGGCCGAGCGGAACGTTGTCCCAGCCGGGCAGACCGGGTGGGCCCAGAATCACACCGGTCCGTGGATCGAGTGGCCCGCCGCACCCGACGCCCACCGCCACCGGCGCCGAGCCGGCCTCGGTGAGCGCCTGCTCGCCGAGCTCGAGGAGACGTTTGACCACCGCCGCCGGACCTTCGTCCACGGCGGTCTCGATCTGGCAGAACGACTGGACGGTGCCGTCCGCGGCGACGATGCCGGCAGCGAGCTTGGTGCCGCCGACGTCCAACGCGAGCACGGGCGGCAGATCAGGGGAAGGCACGCTCAGCCTTTCTGCGCGGTCGTCGCCACGCCGTCGAGGATGTACCGCTGGCCGAAGGCGAACAGGATGATCATCGGCACCACGGCGATCACGCTGGCGGCCACCGCGAGCTCCCACTCGTAGTGCCCCGAGAGCGCGAAGGCGTCGATGATCTGCTTCAGGCCGCGCGGCATCGTGAAGTACTCCGGGGTCTGCAGGTAAATCAGGGGTTTCATCAGGTCCGACCAGCTCGCCTTGAACTCGAAGACGAACACGATCACCAGCGCCGGCTTGCAGAGCGGGAACGCGACCCGCCGGAACATGCCGAAGTACCCGCAGCCGTCCACCCGGGCCGCCTCGAACAGCTCACGGGGGATGCCGAGGAAGAACTGCCGCAGCAGGAACACGTAGAAGGCCGAGCCGAACAGGTTCTGCGCCCAGAGCGGGATCTGGGTGTCGATCATGCCGAGCCGGTTCCAGATCAGGTACACCGGGATCATCGTCACCGCGCCCGGCAGCATCATCGTCGACAGCAGGACGCCGAACAGCAGGCCGCGCCCGCGGAAGCGGAAGTAGGCGAACCCGAACGCGACCAGCGCGCTCGACAGCGTCACCGCCGTGGCGGCCATGAACCCGACGGTCAGCGAGTTCGTCAGCCAGCGCAGCACCGGCGCGGTCTCCCAGATCCGGACGTAGTTCTCCGGCTGGAAGACCTCCGGGATGAGCCGGTTGTCGAACACCTGCGACCGCGGCTTCAGCGATGCGGACACCAGCCACACCAGCGGATAGCAGAAGGCGAAGGTCGCCAGCGTCAGGAAGAACAGGAAGGGCAGCCGGCGGATGGTGAAGCCGGACGGTTTGGCCGAGGAGGTCACCGTGGTCGATGCGGTCGCCATGTCACCGCTCCCCGTGGTAGTAGACGTACCGGTTGCCGACCCGGAACTGGATGAAGGTGATCAGCAGGATGATCACGAACAGCAGCCAGGCCATCGCCGAGGCGAAGCCCATCTTGAAGAACTGGAAGGCGTTCTGGAACAGGTAGACCATGTAGACCAGCGACTCCTCCGACGCCGCCGCCTTCTGCTGCGGGCCGTAGAACATCGTGTACGCCTGGTCGAACATCTGCATCGCCGCGATCGTGTTGGTGATCACCGTGAAGAACAGCGCACCGGAGATCATCGGGACGGTGATCCGGAAGAGCTTCGTCACCGGCCCGGCACCGTCCAGCTCGGCCGCCTCGTACAGCTGCTTCGGTACGCCGTTCAGCGCGGCGAGGTAGATCACCACCGTCCCGCCGAGCGTCCAGAGGCTGACGACCGCCAGCGAGGGTTTGAGCCAGTTGGGGTCGGTGGTCCAGTTCGGCCCGTTGATCCCGACCCAGCCGAGCACCTTGTTCACCAGGCCCTGCTGACCGTTCAGCAGCAGCAGGAACATCGCCGCCGCGGCCACGGCCGGCGTCATCTCCGGCAGGTAGAACGCGGTCCGGAAGAAGCCGCCGGCCCGGCCGACCCGCTGCAGCATCATCGCCAGGACCAGCGCGAAGATGGTGCCGAGCGGGACGAACATGGCCGCGTAGACGAATGTGTTGCTGAGCGACTTGAGCACCCGCGGGTCGTCGAACAGCTCGCGGTAGTTCTCCAGTCCGACCGCGCGCGGTGCCTGGATCATCTGGTAGTCGGTGAACGACAGCACCAGGCTGGCGATCATCGGCCCCGCGGTGAAGATCAGGAACCCGATCACCCATGGCGAGACGAACAGCCAGCCGGCCCGGTCCTCCTGCTTCGCCAGTGGACTCCGGTGGAGCCGGCGCCGGCGGGCAGGCTCGGCCTGCCCGCCGGTCACCGGACGCTCGACGGTCGTCGTCATGGAATCAGCCCTGGCTGACCTTGTCGAAGGCGGTCTTTGCCTCGGACTGGGCCTGGTCGAGAGCGGCCTGCGGCGTCACCGAGCCCGCCAGCGCCTTGCCGACCGCGTTCTTCCACGCGGCCTCGATCTCCGCACCGGCCGGTGACGGGTTCAGCGACTTCGCCTTGTCCAGCGCGCTGTAGTAGTTCTCGATCGCCTGGTCGAAGCCGGCGTCACCGGTGGGCTTGAGGTACTTCGCCTTGATCTCCTCGTCGGCCGACTTGTTCCCGGTGAACAAGCCGGTGAAGAAGCTCTTGTCCTTCGTGACGGTCTGCATCCGCGCCTCGGCCGCCTTGTGCCAGGTCTCCAGCGAGGTCATGGTCTTGGCCCACTTGCAGGCGGCGTCCATGTTCTTGGCGCCCTTCGGCACCACCCAGGCCGAGCCACCGAGCGTGCTGATCTGCTCGCCCTGCCGGTTCGTGAACGGCGTCGACGCGAGCTCGAGCCCGTGCTTGCGGGCGTCCCGCAGCACGTTCACGTACCAGTTCTCGATCGGCATCACGGCCAACTGGTCCTTGGTGAACTGGTTCTGCTCGCCGAAGATGTCGAAGGTGTCGCGGAAGGTCTTGAAGTTCGACCAGCCGCCCTGGTCGTTGATCAGCTTGATCGTGTACTGCAGCGCCTCGACCGCCTTCGGGTCGTTCAGGTTCGGCTCGCCGCCGGGCTTGACCAGTTCGGCGCCGTTGGCCATCGCCCAGATCGGGAAGAAGTCGGGCATCCGCGGGTCGTACCCGATCCGGGCCGGGCGGCCGGCCTTCGCCTTGTACAGCTGTTTGGCCGTCTGCTCGAGCTTGTCCCAGTCGGTGGTCTGGATGTCCTCCACCGCCACGCCGGCCGACTTCAGCGCCTTGCCGCTGATCAGGTTGGCCGTCACCGTGTAGAACTCCGGGATGCCGTAGGTCTTGTCCTTGAGCTTGACCTCGTTCATCGCCGCTTCGCGGTACTGGCCGGTGTCGATCTCGTTGTTCTTGATGCAGTCGTCCAGCGGCTGAATCGCGCCCTTGGCGGCGTAGGTGCCGATCAGGTTACGAGCCATGTAGACGACGTCCGGCGGGTTGCCGCTGGACACCGCGGTGAGGAACTGCTGGGCGTCGAAGTCGCCCTTGTTGTTCTTCACCGTGACGGTCGGGTACGCCGCCTTGAATGCGGCGATCCGGGACTGGGCCACCTCGTCCTCGCCGCTGAAACCCATCACGTTCAGGGTGCCCGACGGGGTCGAGTCGGCGGAGCTCTGGTCGCTTCCGCCGGAGTCTTCGTTGTTCCCGACGCCGGCGCAGGCCGTGAGTACCAGTGTGCCGGCGGCCAGCACCACGGGAAGGCGCAGGTGCTTCATTGCTTGCTCCTAACTCGACAGGGGACGAGCGGCCGAAATGTGGCATCGATGCCACATTCGGTTGCAGGCACGGTATGTGTGATTTTCTGCCGTCGTCAAGACGTGCGTGGAAGGTTGTGGACAACGATCCGGTTGCACCTCGCCCGGTGCCCCTCGGGAAACCCCGGTGAACAGGCTCAGCCGCGCGGTGCCGGCCCGGTGGAGCCGCGGACGATCAGCCGCGCCGGGACCCGGACGATCCGGCGCCTGGCGGGGAGGTCCCCGCGGATCCGGGCCAGCAGCAGCCGGGCGCAGCTGCGGCCCAGCTCGACCGTGTGCTGGTCGACCGTCGTGAGGGCCGGCTGCACCAGGGACATCCACGGCACGTCGTCGTACGCGGCGAGGCTGATCTGCCGCGGGATCCGCAGCCGCCGGTCCTTCAGCTCGGCCAGCGCGCCCTGGGCCAGCACGTTGTTGGCCGAGATGATCGCGGTCACCTCGTGCTCGTTCAGCAGCTTGCGGGTGGTCTCCCGGGCGGCGTCGGCGTCGAAGCTGGTGTACGCGATCAGGTCCTCGTCGAGGTCGACGAAGTTGTCCAGGTGCGCGGCCCGGAACCCGGCCAGCCGGCCGGCGCCGGTCGACCACTTGGTCTCGTCGATCAGCAGGCCGATCCGGGTGTGGCCGAGTGCGATCAGGTGATCGGTCAGCTCACGGGCGCCGGCCTTGTTGTCACTCATCACGACGTCGCCGTTGGACCGGCCGAGCTCACGGTCCGCGCAGACCACGTGCACCCCGTTCTCCTGCAGCACCCGCGGGCACTTGGCCGTTACCGGGGTGACGATCACGCCAGGCACCCGCATCGCCAGCAGCGTCTCCGCGGCCCGCATCTCCTCGGCCGGGTCGCCGTTGTCGTTCACGAGCACCATCTGGTACTCCGCCGCCCGCAACTCCTCCTCGATCCCCGCGGCCAGGTCGGCGTAGAACGGGTTGCGCAGATCGGAGATGAGCACGCCGATCGACGTCGACGTCCGGCTGCGGAGGTTGCGGGCGTTGTGGTCGAGGACGTACCCGATCCGCTCCGCGGCCGCGCGCACGCGGGCACGTACGTCGGGAGACGCGTAGCCACGGGTGTGCAGGGCGCGGGACACCGTCGACGGTGAGACACCGGCCTCACGGGCCACGTCCTGCACCGTCGGACGTCGTACAGACTGCTGTGCCGGCTGTGAGACCGCCCTCGCCGCCTGCTGCCCCCGTGGACTCATGGCCCGCAGTCTAAAGGCTCAGAGCCGCCCTGTAGCGGTCCCAGCTGTCCCTGATGGCGTCGAAATCCTCCGGACCGAAGTCATGTCGGTCCGTGTCGGTACCGTCCACGTAGTACAGCGCCGGAACCCCCAGACCGCCCTGCATTCTGACGTACTCGAGCCACTCCGCATGGCTCGGCATCATCCAGCCGTCGGTGTCGATCCCCAGCTCGGGGCACACCGCCTTCACCACACCGGCCCGGTAGACCATGTGGCGAGCGACATAGCCGGGCACCGCGGTGTCATCCCGCAATACGTCGTTCAGCCGGATCACGTCGGTCACGTCGAGGAAAGCAGGGTTGGGGGTGTGCGTGACGACCAGAGCATCTGGCTTGACTCGCTTCGCGGTGGCGTAGACGAGTCGCAGTTGCTCATGGAGCAGAGCAGCACCCCAGCGGGGTCCGCTGTGCCGCAGCGACGAGCCTGACGGCGTCCGCGCGGTGAAGTCGATCTTGAAGCCGTCGGCATCGAGGTCACCGAGCATGTACTCCACAGCCTCGGTGATGAGGGCGACACACGCAGGGGAGTCCGGGTCGAGGCCGACCGGGTTGCCGCCGGCGTCAGTCACGCAGGCGTCGGCCGTTGCACCCTCCTCGTCCCACGCCTTCCACCACAGCAGCACCCGCTGTCCGGCCGCGTGCCGCCGGGCGATCCACCCCTTGAGGTCGTCCCACTTCGCCGGATCCGGCCGGCAGGTGGCGTACGACGCCTGCCACTTGTCGTCGATCACGATCGTCTCCGGCACGATCCCCTGGCCGGCAAGTGTTTCCAGGAACCGGTCGTAGTTCGCCTCGGTAGCCAGCGGCTGCGGTGCCTGCGCTGTCCGTGCACCGACTGCGCACTGTGCACCCCACCCGCAGAAGATCGTCCCGTGCCACCAGTCCGCGTCGGCGACGTTCCGTTGGGGCACGACGCCGTGTGTGTCGAGCAACGAGCGATGCCGGACCAGGACGTCCTCAGCGGACTCGCCACCGAGGTGTACGACGAGCAGCGGCGTACTGAACGGCTCGTCGACCACTGTCTGGCCCTCATAGTCCAGCCGAAGACTGAAGCCCCCGGTCACCGGTAGGTAGTGGTAGCTGGTGAAGGTCTGGTCGGCGACAGGTGCGACCACGCTCATCCCGAGCCACTGCTCGTCCACGGCCGCGGCGAAGCACCAGGGCGAGGGTGTGAACAGCCACCGCTCGATCCCCGGCTCACTGCCCTCTCCGCACACGCTGATCGTCGCCGTCTCGAGTGCGTCCCGCATGACTCGGGTCGGATGATCCGGGTTGGGCGAGTACACCTGCTGCAGACCGGACCCGCTGGGCAGGAACCCACGCGGCGTACGACGTCCGCCGAGCAGATGTACGTCGGTGAGCCGTCCCTGCCCGGTCACCGTCGTCGACGTCTCGATGCGGTCCGGCAGGAAGCGCGTGGTCGTCACCCGCGAGTCCCATACCGTGCTGCGAGCGGTCGCGGTGACGACGAGCCCCTCAGCAGACTCCGCGACGTCCACCGCGATGTCGCCGTAGCTCTCGTCGAACCCGCCGACTGTGTCCAGGGAGGCGAAGAGCCGGAGCCTGAACAGCGGCCGGTCGTCGACCGCAACGGTGGCGAACGCCTTGGCAGCGTGAATATCGACTGTGTACTTCAACGAGTAGTCCTTACATCGACGAGGGCCTCGGCCAACTGACCCAGGTACCGGCCGTCCCGGGTGATCCCGGCGGCGATCCGCGCCTGCCGGACAGGCGCGGTGACGTGCGGCACGACCAGGAACTCCGAGCCCGAGACCTGCTGACACTCCCAGCCGGCGGGCACCACCAGCTCGACCCCCGTGCAGCTCACCCGCACCGGGAACGGCTGCCCGTCAACGGCATCGATCCGGTACGGCGTGATGCGCACCGCACCCGTGAACACCGGGTCGTCCGGCAGGAACAGCTCGCGATGGACGCGCGCGACCTCGTCGCCGAGCCGGGAGAGCTCCTCCAGGTAGGCCGGCGTGACCACGCGTGGCTCCCAGTGCCCGGAGATCATCAGCGATGGCTGCAGGCGCTGGTAGAGCGCCGCCGAGGCAGCGTAGTCGCCGGCGGCGAACGCGTTCGCGTACTGGAAGTTGGGGATCTCCGGGGACTCGCCAGGGACCCAGGTCCCGGTCTGCTGATCCCCGGTCGCGAGCACTCGCCGGCCGTCGGCCTCGAAACCGATGGCCGACGCGTACAGCGTGTGGCCGGGAAGTGCGTGCAGGTCGAGTTCGTACTCGCGCCACCGGATGCTGGACCCGTTGGGCACGTGCTGTGCGCACGGAATCGGCTCGAACCAGAGGCACGGCAGGTCGTAGCGGGTCGGGTTCTCCAGCACGTGGGCCACCGGGCTGGAGGCCCACACCTCGGTTCCGTGAACGTCACGCATGAGGTTGAACGCGGCAACATGATCGTCGTGGTAGTGCGTCGGGACGGCGACCTCGATCCGCTCGATCCCGTAGTCGCGCTGCAGTGCGCGCAGGCTCGGCAACCACGGCCGCAGGTTGTGCCGCCCGCTGCCGAAGGCGACGCCGCTCGTCAGGTCGTACCCGTAGTCGATGAGCAGTGCCGTGCCCGAGTCGCTGAGCAGCACGTAGCTGCGGGACTCGCTGGTCCGGTTCATCAGCAGGTGCGGGCTGAGCTCGACGTACGGATGCTCGAGCTTGTCGAGCAGTCCGCTCGGACTGCCGAGTCGAGTCTGGATGAGCGAGTCCAGGGCGTCGCAGGTCTTCCGGACGGCGAGCGCCGGGTCCGTCATCGGTGAGCCGTGACTGGGCATCAGTACACGCGGCTGGTGGTCCAGCAGTTGTACCAGCGACGCCATGGTCGTCGCGGCACCTTCGAGGCCGACGTACGACCACTGCAGGGCGGCGGCCGACCACACCTTGCCAGGGCTGTGCAGGAGATCGCCGGTGAAGGCGTAGCCGTCGATCAGGTAGCTGACACTGCCAGGCGTATGACCCGGTGTCGGCAGCGTCCGCACATCCAGATGGCCGACGCGAGTGACGCTGTAATCCTTCATCACGCCCGCGACCGGCACCGACTCCAGCAACGAGAACCGGTCCGTGTGCAGATCGTAGTTGTTCGCCACGCGTCGTTGCTGCCAGTGATGACTGACCTCTGCTATCAGCCCGTACTCACCCTCCGGCACCCAGATCCGCGTGCCACTCGCGGCCAGCCGCGGCAGCCCCTCGACCTGGTCGCGGTGGTGATGTGTGACAAGTACGTCGGTCACCCGGTTCACGCCGTACGAGGCCAGCCGGTCCATCCATCGCCCGCTTCCGGCGTCGATGGCGACCGCTGACCGCGTCTGCTCGTCGACGAGCAGATACACGACGCAGGTGTCCTCGATGGCGTGCAGCACATCCAGCACCCTAAGGGGAGTGCTGGAATCGATTCCACTTCGGCCCGCGGGCTGGACGGCCGGACACGCCTACAGCGATGCGAGCGCCTCCGCGACCGTGGAGTAGATCCGGAACTGACCGCCCAGCCCGGTGACCGCCAGTGGCCGGTCGACCGGCCGGCCGACGCCGACCAGGGCCAGGGTGATGTTGTGCCGACCGGCCAGGTTGCGCGCCTCGACCAGATTGCCGAGGCCGGCCGAGCTGCAGAAGGTGACGGCGGACACGTCGATCAGCACCAGCCGGGCCGGCGGGGCCACCGCGGCGCGGATCGACTCGGCGGCGAAGTCGGTCGTCGCGATGTCGATCTCTCCGGACAGGCGGACCAGCAGGACGCCAGGTTCCAGTTCCTCGGCCAGTGCGTCGAAGGTGGTTCTGATCATCTCGCCGTCCCGCGGCTCAGGCTGGCTGGTCACGCCGGTCTCTCCCCCGGGTGGTTCCGCGAAACGCCGGTCGGTCCTGGCGGGGGAACTCCCTGCCCTCACCGTATGCCCCAACGCGCAGGCGTCACAACGGGTCCGGCCGGGATGACCTCGGAGCGTGATCCGGCCAGGGAGTAAGCGCTGCCAGGTCTTCGGTTCAAACGAATGACCTCATCCCCAGAAGGCCGGCTGGGTCTGGACGTTGAGCTCGGACAGCTTCACCTTCTCGGCCGGGTCGGTCCGCCGGTCGGAGATCTTGAAGGTGTCGAACGCCGTCACCGACTCGGTGCCGTAAATCGTCCCGTTGTAGTAGTAGACCGACCAGTACCCGCCGAACGAGGCCGGCCGGCGCGGCGGGCGGTCGAAGTACCCGATCTCCTTCGGGTGGGCGGAGTCGGTGAAGTCCCAGACCGAGAAACCGCCCTGATACCACGCTTGGACCATGATGTCGCGGCCGCGGACCGGGATCAGCGAACCGTTGTGCGAGACGCAGTTCTCCTGCTCGGCCTGGTGCCGCGGGATCTTGTAGTAGCTGCGGAAGGTCAGCTTGCGGTGCTTGATGTCGAAGATCGCGGTCGCACCCTTGTCCGGCCCGACCGCCTCGTTGCACTCGGCACCGCCACCGCCGCCGAGCTCGTCCATGAAGACGACCTTGGTACCGTCGCCGTTGAACGTCGCGCCGTGCCAGAAGGAGAAGTTCTCCGCGTCCTGGACCCGGTCGATCACCCGCGGCGCGGCCGGCCGGGAGATGTCCAGCAGGACGCCGTCGCCCATGCATGCCGCGGCCGCGATCCGGCGGGCCGGGAAGGCGGTGATGTCGTGGCAGCCGCTGGTCTCGTAACCGGTCTCGCTGCCCGGGAACCCGCCGTCCGGGAACAGTACCGGCGACGCCACCACAGCGGCCCCGGCCGGGTTTCGCAGCGGCACCTTGACGATGTCGATCCGGTCGTTCGGCGGCTGGCAGTCCGGGTAGGTCGCGTGCGGGAAGTACGACGAGTTGTAGATGTAGACCGAGCGTTTCGACGGCTCGGGGACCAGGGTGTGCGTGTGCGAGCCGCACTTGGTCTCGACGGCGGCGACGTACCGGGGGTTGGCGGGGTCGCGGACGTCGAAGATCTTGATGCCCTCCCAGGACCCCTTGATCGTCGGCGACTGCGGCACGCTCTGGCACGAGCTGTCGCTGCGGGACTGGTCGGTGCTCAGGAACAACAGGCCGCCGTACACGCTGATGTCGTTCTGGCTCCCCGGGCAGGACACCTGGCTTATCATCCGCGGCTCGGCCGGGTCGGCGACGTCGTAGACGGCGAAGCCGGCGTAGTTGCCGACGTACGCCTTCGTGCCGGCGAACGCGATGTCGGTGTTCACCCCGCCGGTCAGCGGACCGGTCATCGGCACGCTGGCCAGGTGGGTGATGTTGTCGCTCTTCGAGGCGCCGGTGTCCGGCGGAGCGGCCGCGGCCGTGCCGGCCAGACCGGTGACGAGGGCAACAGCGAGGGCGAGACGGACGAGCCTGCGGGGGCGGCGCATGCCTGGGTCCCTTCTTCGGTTCTGCTTCGAACCCAAGCCTAGGCGTGATAGACACGTTATGGAAGCGATCTGACACAAGGAGTGAGGCCGTGGGGATCCGCCGCTCAGCCGTTGCCGTTGCGCTCGTCGTCGTTCTGGCAGGCTGCAGTACGACGGAGCCGGACGCGAAACCGGCGCCGTCGCAGCCGCCGGTGATCGTCCCCGGGACGCCCGGCGGCCCGAACCGGACGGTGCCGGCGCTGCCCTCCCAGGCCGCCGCACCCGACGCCGACGACGTCACCTTCCTGGCCGACATGATGGTCCACCACACCCAGGCGCTGCTGATGGCCGGCCACGCGCCGGCCGCGGCGGAGAACCCGAAGGTCAAGGGCCTCGCCGAGCGGATCCGGGTCGGTCAGAAGCCTGAGATCGAGGCGATGCGGCAGATGCTGGTCGCCCGCGGCCAGACCCCGCCCGACCTGACCCACGTCGACCACATGGACCACAGCGGGATGCCGGGGATGGCCACGCACGACGAGTTGGCCACGCTGGCGAGGGCGCGCGGCACGGCGTTCGACCAGCTGTTCCTGAGCCTGATGATCAAGCACCACCAGGGTGCGGTGACGATGAGCCGCACGGTGATAGACAAGGGAACGGACCCGCAGGTGGGCGAGCTGGCCCAGGACGTCGGCGTCACCCAGACGAAGGAGATCGCGACGATGCGGCAACTGCAGAAGGAGCTCTGATGGGCGTCCTCGACGGCAAGGCCGATCTCGTCACCGGAGGGTCGCGCGCTACCGGAGGGCTGCTGAGCTGAGTACCGCCGATCTGATCGCCGACATCGACGCCGCCGCGGATCCCGCGGCGGCGATGATCCTGGCGGGCTATTTCAAGCTCGGTCCCGGCGGCTACGGTCACGGCGACCGGATGATCGGGGTGAAGCTGTCCACGATCCGCGGCCTGATCAAGCCCTACCTGCGTGCGGACCTTCCGCTGGCGGAACTCGAACAGGCGCTGAGGAGCCCCATCCACGAGCACCGGCTGGCCGTGCTCTGCGTGCTCGCGGCTCGCGCCGATCGCAGCCGCCGACCCCAGACCGCGAACCCGGACGAGCTCGCGGCGATCTACGACCTCTACCTGCGCAGTACGGCGTACATCAACAACTGGGACCTGGTCGACTGCAGCGCCTCGGAGATCGTCGGCGGGTACCTGCTCGACAAGTCTCGCGACGTTCTCACCTCGCTGGTGCGCTCGGAATCGCTGTGGGAGCGGCGGATCGCGCTCGTCGCCACCCACCTGTTGATCAGGCAGGGTGAGAGCGCGGACACCTACGCACTGGCCGCGCTCGTGCTCGACGACCGCGACGACCTGATCCACAAGGCGGCCGGGTGGATGCTGCGCGAGGCCGGCAAGCGGGTGTCGGCGGACGAGTTGCGGGCGTTCCTCGACCGGCACGCGGCGGTGATGCCGCGGACGATGCTCCGGTACGCGATCGAGCACTTCGCGCCCGACGTCCGCAAGTACTACCTGTCCTTGCGCTGACTTTTCGGCCGACGTCGAAAGGCCTGCCGCAGCGGTGCGGCGGCGCTAGCCTGAGCCGCAAAGATCGCGTGCTAGGGAGCCGCCCCATGAACCTGAAGCGCATCGTCCAGCTGTTGCTGCTCGCAACACTCGTCGCCGCCGGACTGGTCGGCGTACCGACCTCCGCCATGGCCGCACCCGGCTTCCAGATGCCGATCCCGTGCGGTCTCCGCTGGACCACCGCCACCCACAGCGGCCATGCCAGCCAATGGATGCTCGACATGGTCTCGCCGAGCGGAGCCACCCGCGGTACGCCGGTGCTCGCATCGGCCGGCGGGACCGTCAGCGCGTCGCTGCTGTCGTCCAGCGGCGGTCACATGGTCGTCATCGACCACGGTGGCGGCTGGCAGACGCGGTACCTGCACATGGATCGCCGAGACGTTGCGGTCGGCAACGTGGTGGCCCAGGGCCGGCAGATCGGCACCGTCGGCAACACCGGTGACAGCACCGGGCCGCACCTGCACTACGAGCAGAAGCTGAACGGCACCGTCCAGCAGTCGTGGTTCAACGGACACGCGGTGCCGCTCACCTGGTCGTACAACCAGCACTTCGAGACCAGCGCCAACTGCGGTGCCGGTGACGGGAAGTTCTGGGTCGACACCTTCGCCGACGCACCGGGCCACAGCACGCCGGGCGGAACGCAGACCGGCACCCTCTACAAGGGCACGAACTACGTGTTCTGCAAGGTCTGGGGACCAGAGGTCCGGGTCGGTTCCGCGTACAACCACTGGTGGATGAAGACGGACCTCGACGTCGGCCCGGCGAACCAGTGGGTGTCGGCGTACTACCTGTCCCGCTGGGGCAACGACGAGGCGAAGGACAACAACGGCCGGGACCTGCCGAACTGCTGATTGTCGACAAATCGCCGTGGTCAGGCCTTCCGGCTGTCCGCGTACGGCGGGGCTGCGAGCGCGCAGTGCGGGTGGTGGTGCACGTCCACCGGCCGCGCTGCGCGATCGGCCAGCGTGATCCAGGCCAGCACTCCGCCGGCCGCGGTCAGCGCGGCCGAGATCCACAGTGCGTTGGCGAACCCGTTGCTGAAGGCGTCCGGTTCGCGGTACGAGTCCCCGGTGATGCCGGAGGCGATCGGGATCGCCGCGACCGCCATCAGTTGCGCGGACCGGGCGACCGCGTTGTTCACGCCGGACGCGATGCCGGCATGGTGGTCCTCGACCGACGACAGCACTGTCGCGGTCAGCGGTGCGACCGTCGCGACCAGCCCGAGGCCGAGGACGGCGACCGCCGGCAGGACCGCGCTGACGTAGCCCGCGCCGGCCTCGATCCGCAGCATCAGCAGGAAGCCCGCGGCCATCAGCAGCGGTCCGACGGTCATCGGGATCCGGGCGCCGATCCGGTCCGCGAGGCCGCCGGCGTACCCGGACAGGGCGAGCATCAGCGCGGTCATCGGCAGCAGGGCGGCTCCGGCCGACACAGCGGAGTACCCGAGCACGGTCTGGAGGTAGACGACCAGCAGGAAGGTCGCCGTCCCGAGGCCGCCGTAGACGACGACCGTGACCAGGTTGGCGCCGGTGAAGCGGATGTTGGCGAAGATGCCTGGTGGCAGCATCGGGTGCGAACTGCGGCGCTCGACCTCGACGAACACCGCCAGCGCGACCGCGCCGACCATCAGTGACACCAGCACGAGGGTGTCGCCCCAGCCCCGGTCGCCGGCGCTGATCAGGCCGAAGGTGAGGCCGGCGAGCCCGAGGGTCGCGACGACCGCTCCGGTGATGTCGAGCTTGCCGGCCGCGGTCTCGTCCCGGGTCTCCGGCACATGCCGCACGGTGACCAGGACGGTCATCAGCGCGATCGGGATGTTCAGCAGGAAGATCAGCCGCCAGGACCCACTGTCGACCAGGCCGCCGCCGACGAACGGTCCGACCGCCGCGGCGACCGAGGTCAGCCCGGACCAGGCACCGACCGCCTTGCCGCGGTCCGACGGCGCGAACGACGTCTGCAGGATGGCCAGGCTGCCCGGGGTCAGCAGGGCGCCGCCGACGCCCTGCAGCACGCGGCCGGCGATCATCACCTCGAGGGTCGGCGCCACCGTGCAGATCACCGAGGCGACCGCGAACCAGACCACGCCGGCGACGTACACCCGCCGGCGGCCGAGGCGGTCGCCGAGCGAACCGCTGAGCAGGATCAGCGCCGACAGCGGCAGCATGTAGCCGTTGACGATCCACTGCAGGCCGGCCACATCGGCGTCGAGCTCCTCGCCCATCGCCGGCAACGCGACGTTCACCACCGTGCCGTCGAGGAACGCCATCCCCGACCCGAGGGCAGTGGCCGCGAGGACCCACCTGGCCCGGCTGGTGCCGAACACGATCCGCTCGTCCGTCATGGACTCACATTAGGCGGTAGCTGACGGTTATTGCGGCTGCGGCAGGTCCAGCTGGAGAACGACCAGGGCCTTGTCGGCCGGGATGCCCTGGAGGACCGACAGCTCCGGTGGGTTGCCGACCGCGCAGCGGGTCTCGGTCAGCAGCGGGCAGACGGCGTTCAGCAGTCTGCCGCCGCGCACCGTCAGGTTCGTCGGCAGGCCGCCCTCGGCGATCGTGGTCAGCGGCCTGATGGCCGACGCGGCCCGCTCGGGCCGCGACTCCGTCCGCCGGACGGTCGAGCCGGACAGGCGATAGGTCAGCCGCAGGGTCGTGGCCGCGGTGGTCAGGGGCACGTCCGTCGTCGTGGTGATCTCGGTGCTGGCCAGCGGGACGTTCATGCCGTCGGCCTGGACCCGGAGATTGCCTGCCGTCGGCGAGGTCCTGGTCATCATCCCGGGCAGTTGCTCACCGGACGACGGCAACTGGACCTGCAGGATGTTCGTCGCCTTCGGCAACATCACTTCCTCGGTGATGTCGAACGACCCGTCCGGCCGCGGCACGGCGACGAGCCGGATGCCCGGCCGGGTCGCGCCGGGTCCGGGACTGGTGGACGGGGACCGGGCCGGGGTACTGATGGTCGCTGTCGGCCGTCTGGGGTCGGGCAGCCCCGGGCTCGGAGCTGCTGGGCCGGCGACATCGGGTGAACAGGCCGCGGCCGCGCTGAGCCCCAGAGTCAGCGCGGCCGTTGCCAGCCACCGTGCCCCCGAAGCCCGCCACCGGAGGTCCTCCACCCCCGATGGAACGTCCGGGAGGAACTCCTGGGCCGCCGTCGACGCGTCGTCCGGGGAACCGCGTACAGACACGTGTCTTCGCCCCCCAACGGATTCGACCACTTCCTCTGGCGGTCGGATCGGACTTGCGCATACGATACGCCGCAATTGGTGGGGTCCGGCAATTCTTGCCGGAATTTCAGGGGGACTTCGAGGGGGGCACGAAATGGTGAGACGCAGCGTGTCCGGGCCATTCCGAACTGTATTGGCAGGAATTTCGAGAATTCCTGGTCCGGTGATTCGAAGGGTGATTCCACTGACGCTGGCGGTGACCGTCGCGGCGGCACCCGCGGTGCTGGTCGCGCCGGCCGAGGCGGCCGAGGCGGCCGTGGGCGCGCATCTGTACATCGTCCAGGGGCTGCCCGGGCGGTCCCTCGACGTCAGCATCGACGGCCGTACGGTGACCAGCGGGCTGGCGACGACGAAGATCGCCGGGCCGTTCCGGGTTGCCGCGGGCAAGCGCATGGTGACGGCCCGGGAGGGCGGGAAAGTGGTGATCCAGCGGGAGTTGACGCTGGGATCGGGGTCCAGCGTCGACGCCGTGATCCACCTGCCGGTGTCGCCCACGGGCGCACCCGTGCTGACGTCGTACGTGAACAAGCTGACCTCGGTCCCGAAGGACAAGGCCGCCCTGCGGGTCGCGCACGACGCGGCCGTCGGCCCGGCCGACATCCGGGTGAACGGCCAGGTCGCGTTCGCGAACGTGGCGAACGGGGAATCGCTGGAGGCGGTCGTCCCGGCGGCCACCTACAAGGTCGACATCGTGCCGGCCGGCGCCACTTCACCTGTTGTTCTCGGTCCCTTGGACCTGCCGCTCCGGGCCGGATACCTGACCCGGGTTTTCGCGGTCGGTAATCCGAACGCGAGAACAATGAATGTCGCTCTCGGGACGATCAAGTTGCCGGCGACGGGCTCGGGGACACCCGGGCTGGTGGAGACCGGGACCGGTGGTCAGGCGGCGGAGCTGGACCAGGCGCAGAGCTCCACCTCCGGCCTCTGGGTGCTGTTCGTGCTGGCGAGCACGCTGGCCGCGGTGGCGACCATCCGGGCGGTGGCGGTCCGGAAGGTGGCCCGTCGCTGAGGAAGCTCCTGCTCGCACTGGTGCTGTGCTGCGCGGGCCTGGAGGGGTGCGCTGCGCAGGCAGCAGATTCCGGGCTGGACCCCGGGGCGGACGGCGGTACCCCAACGCCGTCGTCCGTCCCGGCCACCCGTGGCGTCCCCGGATTCGCTCCCGAGATCACGCCCACAGCCGGGCCGTCCACGGCCGAGGACGGCCGGGCCGCCGCGCCGCCCGCCCGGATCGGTACGCCGGCGCCGAGCCAGCGGATCTGGTTCGTGCCGACCCAGGTCGTGCTGCCCGGTGGCGCGAAGGCTCCAGTGGTTCCCGCGAGCACGGTCGGCGGCGAGCTCGAGGTGCCCGAGCAAGGCGATCGCGTCGGGTGGTGGGACGGCGGTGCCCAGGCCGGCGACCCGTTCGGGTCGGTGGTGCTGGTCGGCCATGTCGACACCAAGACCGACGGCATCGGGTACTTCGCCCGGCTGCTCCGGATCAAGTCCGGCGAGCTCGTCGTACTTCACGGCTCCGGGCACACCCAGGCGTACCGGGTCAGCTCGATCGTGTCGGTACCGAAGTACGCCCTCGCCACCCGCAGCGGCGCGTTCGACCAGACGGTCGCCCACCGGCTCGTGCTGATCACCTGCACCGGCCCGTACGACGCGGCCCGCGGCGGCTACGAGGACAACCTGGTGGTGACCGCCACCGCGGTCGGCCTCGCACGCTGACCCACTGGGGCGTGTTCCAGTTCCCCGCGTGCTGCACGCCACCGAGTACCTGCTCGCGACTGCAGGGATTGGGCGAGGTGCCCTAGGCTCGGCCTCCATGGCGAGGTATTTCGACGTACATCCGGAGAATCCGCAGCGGCGGGCCGTCGGCCAGGTGGTGGACCTGTTGCGCGAGGGCGGGCTGATCGCGTATCCGACCGATTCCGGCTTCGCGCTCGGCTGTCAGCTGGGCAATCGGGAGGGAATCGAGCGGATCCGCGCCATCCGGCAGCTGGACGACCGGCACCACTTCACGCTGGTCTGCCAGGACTTCGCCCAGCTGGGCCAGTTCGTGCACATCAGCAACACGGTGTTCCGCTCGATCAAGGCGGCCACGCCGGGGAGCTACACGTTCATCCTGCCGGCGACGAAGGAGGTCCCGCGCCGCCTGCTGCACCCGAAGAAGAAGACCGTCGGTGTCCGCATCCCCGACCACGTGGTGGCGCAGGCCCTGGTGGCGGAACTCGGTGAGCCGTTGGTGTCCAGCACCCTCCTGCTGCCCGAGCACGAGGTGCCGATGACGCAGGCGTGGGAGATCAAGGAGGAGCTCGACAACCAGGTCGACGCCGTGATCGAGGGCGAGACCGGCACCGAGCCGACGACCGTGATCGACTTCTCCGACGACGTCGCCGAGGTCGTCCGCGTCGGCGCCGGGGATCCGTCGCCGTTCCAGTGAGCTCTTGCGGTCGGGAAGCAGCCTGTGCACCTGCTGAGATAGTGGAGCGGTGACCATACTCGACCTCTCGCCCGACGAACTGCTCACCACGACCCGCACGGTCCGCAAGCGGCTCGACCTGCAGCGGGAGGTTCCGATCGAGTTGGTGCGGGAGTGCATCGCGATCGCGTTGCAGGGTCCGTCGGGGAGCAATCGGCAGACGTGGCACTGGATGGTGGTGACGGACGCCGGGAAGCGGGCCGCGATCGGCGAGTACTACCGGCTTGCGGTGGAGCGATACCTCCGAGGTGCCGGCGCGGCCGGGAAGTTGTTCGCGGACGACCCGGTGCGCGGACCGGTGCAGCGGCGGATCGGGAACAGCGTCGCCTACCTGGGTGAGCGGATGGGGCAGGTGCCCGTGCTGGTCATCCCGTGTCTCGAGGCGAAGTCACTGCCGGCCGGCAACCAGGCCGGCCTCTGGGGCTCGATCCTGCCGTCGGCATGGAGCTACATGCTGGCCGCGCGCGCCCGCGGACTGGGAACGGCGTGGACCACGCTGCACCTGAACCACGAGCGGGAAGTCGCCGACGTGCTCGGGTTGCCGGAGGAGATCCGGCAGTCCGTGCTGATCCCGACGGCGTACTCGATCGGCACGGACTTCAAGCCCGCACCGCGGCAGCCGCTCGACGAGGTCGTGCACCTCAACGCCTGGTAGCCATGTCCTCGATCGTCAGGCCGCTGAGCACCGACTTCGGCTCGGCGACGGTGAGGTCGAGGGCCGGATCCGCGGCGGCGTCGCGGACCTTCACCAGCAACCAGTCCTCACCGGTCCTGGTGAACGCCCACGCGCCGTTCAGTTTCACGCCGTGCAGATGGAACTTCAGGTGCCCGCGCTCGATCGCCACCGCCGGGTCCACTGGCCGGCGGCGATCGTCGCGGGTCAGGTTCGTCCAGATGCCGGCGTCCCAGACGATGACCGCACCGCTGCCGTACTGGCCGTCCGCGATCACGCCTTCGTAGGAGGCGTACTCCAGGTCGTGATCGGTCGTGAAGACGGCGAGCCGCTTCACCGTCGGGTCCAGCGACGGCCCACGCGGGACCGCCCAGGACTTGAGCACGCCGTCGACCTCCAACCGAACGTCGTAGTGCAGCCGCCGGGCATCGTGCAGCTGCACCACGAAGATCGGATCGGACGTCAAGCGGCAGCTGCCGTGGGTGACTCGAGGCGTTCCCGCAACCGGTCGAGGATGCCGCGGAGCAACCGGGAGACCTGCATCTGGCTGACGCCGATCTCGGCGCCGATGTCGGCCTGGGTGTGTCCCTCGATGAAGCGCAGCTCCAGGATCCGGCGCTCGCGCGGTGCCAGCTGGCTGAGCACCGGCTCGAGGACGGCGACCGCCTCGGTGCGCTCGAACGCGGTGTCCTCGGTGTCGGCGATCGTGTCGGCCAGGTTGGCGGACGAGTCGTCGTCGACCGGGCGGTCCAGCGACAGCACCGAGAAGCAGCCGTCGGCGGCCATCGCGGCCTCGACCTCGTTGACGTCGGCCCCGATCTCGTCGGCGATCTCCTGCACGGTCGGCTCGCGGTGCAGGTCCTGCGTCAACTGCGGACGGACCGACGCGATCGAGCCCTGGAGTTCCTGCAGGCGGCGGGGGATCCGGACGGTCCACGAGCAGTCGCGGAAGTACCGTTTCACCTCACCCCGGATCGTCGGTACGGCATACGCCAGGAAGGGGGTGTCGGTGTCCGGATCGTAGTTCCGGGCGGCCTTGACCAGGCCCAGGTAGGCGACCTGGTCCAGGTCCTCGGGCTCGACGCCCCGGCCGCGGAAGCGGGTGGCAATGCTGTGAGCGATGCTCAGATTGAGCTCGATCGCCTCGTCCAGAAGAGACTGCCGGAGATTCTCGTCGGTGCTGGCGGCCCGCCGGCTGAGAAGGGTGCGGGTCGTCGTGTCTCGGCGCTGCTTCGGATCGGTGCTGCGCTGCTCGTCGACGGTACTGCGGGTAAGTACGGTGACCATTTTTTGCTGACCTCGCGACGTTGAGTCACGGCGCGGCACATGTCTGGACCGCGGTCAGAGCTGTCTGCTGACATTCCTACCCCACGATTCGCGGAGTTATGCATTTGTACCTGGACCGACCATCGACCGCAACACGGCGCTCACTGACCTGTGACCCGGCATAGGTTCTGCCCATGGACTGGAAGCTCGAGCTGGTGTCGGTGCCTGTGTCGGACGTGGACCGGGCGAAGACGTTCTACACCGAGAAGATCGGCTTCCACGCCGATCACGACCACCGGGTCACCGAGGAACTGAGGTTCGTTCAGCTCACGCCGTCGGGGTCGGCGTGCTCGATCGCCATCGGCAGCGGGATGCCGCAGGCCGAGCCGGGGTCGGTCCGTGGGCTGCAGATCGTCGTGGCGGACGTGGCGGCGGCCCGCGAGGAGCTCGCGGGCCGTGGGGTGGAGGTGTCGGACCTGCAGGAGTTCCCGTGGGGGACCTTCGCCTTCTTCAGCGACCCCGACGGGAACACCTGGGCCTTGCAGCAGCTGCCTGCGCGCGACTAGCGGTCGAACCGCGGGAGCTGGTCGTCCGGATCCTCGTCCGGTGCGTCCGGGTTGGGGGCCGGCTGTTCGAGCGGGGAGTCGTCGTCCGGCCGGGTGCCGGCGGCCGGCTCCTCGTCGGTGGCCGGGTCGACCAGGTCCGGCATGTCCGGGTCCGGGTTGTCCGGGTTCCGGGAGTCGCCTGGACCGACCGGCATCGGTGGAATCGGGTTCGTGCTCATGGCTGAACCTCCTTGGTGAGATCCTTCCGGTACCCAGGGGGTTGGATGTGAATTCCGGTTATCGCTAACGCCGGGTCATCCGGCGGCTGTAGGGTGGCTTGTGGTTGAGCAGCCAGCCCCCTGATGTTGGCCGCCGTGTCCCTGCGAGGGCGACGATGACCGAACTCCAGCACCATCCCGGCGCGGTACGCCGCCATCGCGTGACCGCCCCTGTCCAGAAGTCAGGTGCCATGCCCGTAGCCACCTCTCCGGCCCGGCCCGTCGCCGTCCAGGTCCGCATCGGCGGCCGCTGGATCGCGGGTCAGGAAGTCGGCCGCCGGACCGGCGCGGCCGGTGCTGACGAGGTGCTCGTCAGCCACCACGGCCACCTGGTCTGGGTCGACGCGCAGGCCGTCCGCAGCTCGTAACCCCTTGTCCGCAAGGCTTTTCAGCAAAGAGTTTTCGCAACCAGATTGCCGATCTCGACCGCCCACGCGTGGTAGACGGCCACCTGCAGGCCGAGCTCGGTCTCGGCAAGCTCGTCGAGCCGCCGCTGCACCCGGTCCTGGAGATTCGTCACGGTGTTCATCCTGTTTCTGGGAGTGTCCTCACCGACAGGTCGGACCCGGCCCGCAGGTTTGACACACTGCACCCGTGGAGTTGCGGCAGCTGGAGTACTTCGTGGCGGTGGCGCATGAGCGCAGCTTCACCCTGGCCGCCCGGCGGCTGCACGTCGTCCAGAGTGCGGTCAGCGCCGCGATCGCCGTACTGGAGCGAGACCTGAAGGTCACCCTGTTCGAACGCAGCGCGCAACGGGTCGTCCTGACCGAGGCCGGCGCGGCGCTGCTCCCGGAGGCGCTCGCCGTCATGGATGCCGTCCAGGGTGCCCGGGACGTGGTCGACGAGTTCGGCGCCGGGATGCGTGGCTCCGTCCGGGTCGGGTTGCTGCCCGGACTCGGGCTGGTGAACCTGCCCGCGGCGGCCGGTGAGTTCCGCCGGCGGTACCCGAACGTCGAGCTGCAGCTGCGGGCCGAGGCCGAGGGCTCGGCCGGAGTGATCGCCGGGCTGCGCAACGGCGACGTCGACTGCGGGTTCCTCGGGATCGCGGCCGGCAGCGCGCCGCGCGACCTGACCACCTGGGAGCTGCTCCGCGTCCCGCAGGTGCTGGCGGTACCGGTCGGGCACCGGCTGGCCCGGCGGCGGTCGGTCACCCTGGCCGACCTCGCCGACGAGGCGTTCGTCGACTTCCCGCCGGGCTCCGGCACCCGGACCCTGATCGACCAGAGGTTCGAGGCGGCCGGGCTCGAACGACAGGTGGTGGTCGAGGCGCTCGGCATCGAGGGCGGGGTGCAGTTCGTCGCCCACGGCGTCGGGCTCGGAATCCTCCCCGAGTACGCCGTCAGCGGGATCGACTCGATCCGCGTCGTCCGGATCTCCGACGACGAGTTCCGTTGGTCGCTCTACCTCGCCACCCTGCGGAAGCGGAAACCGTCGGCCGCTCTCCGGGCCCTGCTCGGCCTGGTCAGCACGCATCTCCAGCACCCGCCGGGAACCGAACGCGGCCGGTCCTTGGATCAATGGAATTGATTCAAGTATCGACTTGAGTCGTTGGACTTGATGCATTGGCCGCAGCAAGATCTTCGGTGTCAGCAGGACCCCGAAGATCTGAAGGAGCAGGGCAATGAGCAACGAGCGAGTCGCGATCGTCACCGGTGGATCGAGCGGGATCGGCCGCGAGGCCGCGGCCCGGCTGGGCCGCGAGGGCTACGCGGTGGTGATCGGGTACGCCGGCAACCAGGCCAACGCGGACGAGGCCGTCAAGGAGGTCGAGCAGGCCGGCGGCCGGGCGATCGCGGTCCAGGCCGACGTCGCCGACGAGACCGCGGTGGCGGCCATGTTCGACCGGGCCGAGCAGGCGTACGGCGGTGTCGACGTGGTCGTGAACGCGGCGGGGATCATGCCGCTGTCGCCGCTGGCCGAGCTCGACCTCGACGTGTTCGACCGGGTCGTCCGGACGAACCTGCGCGGCACGATCGTGGTCGACCAGCAGGCGGTCCGCCGGCTGCGTTCCGGTGGCGCACTGATCAACGTGTCCAGCTCGCTGACGAAGCTGGCCCGCCCGGGCTACTCGGCGTACTCGGCCACCAAAGGCGGGGTCGAGGCGATCACGCTGATCCTGGCCCGGGAGCTGCGCGGCCGCGACGTCACCGTCAACACCGTCGCCCCCGGCCCGACCGCGACCCCGCTGTTCTTCGAGGGCAAGTCGCAGGAACTGATCGACCGGATCACCACCGAGCCGCCGCTCGAGCGCCTTGGCGAGCCGGCCGACATCGCCGAGATCATCGCCTTCCTGGCCGGCCCGGCGCGCTGGATCAACGGCCAGGTCATCTACGCCAACGGCGGCTCGGCCGCCTGACCACCGCACTCTTCCGAAAGGGAACCGACCATGAGCAAGACAGTCCTGATCAGCGGCGCCTCGAGCGGCTTCGGCGCCCTCACCGCCCGCGCCCTCGCCGACGCCGGCCACGTCGTGTACGCCGGCATGCGCGACCTGAGCGGCCGGAACGCGACCGCCGCGGCCGACGCCAAGCAGTACGCGACCGAGCACCAGGTCGACCTGCGGCCGGTCGAGCTGGACATCAGCTCGGACGCCTCCGCCCAGCAGGCCGTCGACACCGTGATCAGCGAGCAGGGACGCCTCGACGTCCTGATCCACAACGCCGGGCACATGGTCACCGGGCCGGCCGAGGCGTTCTCCCCCGAGCAGCTCGCGGAGCTGTACGACACCAACGTCCTGGGCACGCAGCGGCTGAACCGGGCCGCGCTACCGAAGCTCCGTGAGCAGCAGGACGGCCTGCTGCTCTGGGTCGGCAGCTCGAGCACGCGCGGCGGCACCCCGCCGTACCTGGCGCCGTACTTCGCGGCGAAGGCGGGGATGGACGCGCTGGCGCAGAGCTATGCGCTGGAGGTGGCACGGTTCGGGATCGAGTCCACGATCGTCGTCCCGGGGGCGTTCACCCACGGGACCAACCACTTCGCGCACAGCGGCTCGCCGGCCGACGCCGACGTGGTGGCGGCGTACGAGACGAAGTACTCCGGCCTGATGGCACAGGTCAGCCAGAAGCTCGCCGAGCTGGAGCCGGAGTGGGCCGACGTCGCCGAGGTCGCGAAGGCGATCGTCACCGTGGTGAACACCGAGAAGGGCCGGCGCCCGTTCCGGGTGCACATCGACCCGTCCGACGACGGCGCGGCCGTGGTCAACGCGGTCGCCGACCGGGTCCGCACCGAGCTCCTCCGCCGGATCGGCCTCGAGGACCTGCTCCACCCGGCGGCATGAACTGTGCACATCGCCACGCTCCGCGCGGCAGGTCATGGGGCTGTGACTCCCGGCCTTCCCTCGTCGCTCCAGTCGCTGCGCTCCCTCCGCTCCTCGGTCCAGGCCGGGAGGCCCGATGACCAGGCTGACCGACGTCCACGCGCACTTCCTGCTGCCGGAGTACGTCGCCGCGGCGGAACGGGCCGGGCATCTCTGTCCGGACGGGATGCCCGGCTGGCCGACGTGGACGGTGCGGAAGCAGCTGGACCTGATGGACCGGAACGGGATCGCCACCGCGCTGCTGTCGATCTCGTCGCCCGGCGTGCACTTCGGCGACGACTTCCGCGCGCGGGTGCTGGCCCGGCGGGTCAACGAGAGCGCGGCCGAGCTGGGCCGCGATCACGACGGGCGGTTCGGGTTCTTCGCCAGCCTGCCGTTGCCGGACGTCGGCGGTGCGCTGGTCGAGCTGCAGTACGCGTACGACGTGTTGCACGCCGACGGCGTCGTACTCATGAGCAACGCGGGTGGGTCGTATCCGGGTGAGCCGTCGTGGGAGCCGTTGTGGCGTGCGCTGAACGAGTGGGCAGCCGTCGTCCTCCTGCATCCGACGTCCCCACCGCAGTGGCGGCAGGTCGCGCTCGACCGGCCGCGGCCGATGATCGAGTTCCTGTTCGACAGCGCCCGGGCGGTGACCGACCTGGCGTTGACCGGGATCTTGACTCGCTACCCGGACATCCGGTTCGTCGTCGCGCACGGCGCAGTACTGCCGCTCCTCGGGGGCCGGCTCGACCACTTCCGCCGAACGTTCGCCCCGGACAGCCGGCCCAGCGTGACGGCACAGCTGGAGAACCTCTGGTACGACGTCGCCGGTACGCCGGACGCGGCGCTGGGCGATCGGGTCCTGTACGGCAGTGACTACTGCTTCACCCCCGCCGACGCGGTCGGGCGGCAATTGACCGCGCTCGACGCCCGATCCGGCGACTGGCGGAAACGGGTTCAGGAGAACGCGGAACTCGCGCTGGAGTCACCCCGGCGGGCCCTGACAGCACCGCCGGGGTGACTGTTGATCTCTCAACAGCCACCGGATAGTACGCGTTCGCGGAACCGAAGGACAGGCGGTGTCCGATTCGGCACCCATGGCATGCTCTGGGGCAGAAGCTAGAGGCGAGGAGTGCTGTGGGGCCGTGGGACGTGGACCAGGTGCTGGGGTTGGCGCCGGATCCTGCGTCCGCGAAGGCAGCCCAGGCTCAGGCGCGGCCGGCGAAGTGGCCGGAGACCGGTAGCTCGGAGCGGGCGGTGTGGGGACTGTGCCTGGGAGGCGGTACGACCGAGGCGGTGGGGCGGGGAAGGGGTTCAGCACAGCCGTACCGGACCGCGGTCGATCCGAGCGGTCCGGCGTACAAGTGCTCCTGTCCGAGCCGGAAGGTCCCGTGCAAGCACGCACTCGGGTTGATGCTGCTGTGGGCGGCGGGCGAGGTCCGATCCGGCGACGAGCCGGAGTGGGTGAAGTCGTGGGTCGACCAGCGGGTCGCCCGGGCGGAGCGGCCCGAGCGGAAACCGGGTGAGGTCGCCGACCCGTTGGCGGCGCAGCAGCGCGCGTCCCGGCGAGCGGACCGGGTGTCCGCGGGGATGGCCGAGCTGGCCAGCTGGCTCGACGACCAGGTCCGGCAGGGTCTCGGTGGGTTCGACCAGCGCGCCTACAGCGAGCTCAGCCGACTGGCCGCCCGCATGGTGGATGCACAAGCGCCAGGTGTGGCCGGAGCAGTACGGCGGGCGGCGGGCGTCGTCGGCCGCGGGCACGGCTGGCCCGGCGAACTGCTCGAGGAGCTCTCGCTCATCCACCTGATCGTGTCCGCCCACGCCCGCCTCGCCGATCTCCCGCCGTCACTCGCCGATACCGTGCAGTCCCGGATCGGCTGGACCGTCGAGACCGCGCGGGTCCAGGCCGAGGGGGAGAAAGTGGCGGACGACTGGCTGGTCCTCGGCCGGGTGATCGAGCCCGACGACCGGCTGACCGTCCGCCGCGTCTGGTTGCGCGGGGCAACGACCGGCCGGCTGGGGCTGATCCTGAACTTCGCCGCCGCCGGTCGCCCGCTCGATCCGCTGCCGGCGCGCCCGGGCGAGTACGTCCCCGGTGCGCTGTCCTACTATCCCGGGGCCCTCCCGATGCGCGCGCTGCTCACCCAGACCGCACCCCGCCGGCCCGCACCCCGGCCGGCCGGATTCACGGCCCGGCAGGCGCTGGCGTCGTACGTCGAATCCGTCGCCGCGGACCCGTGGAACGAACGCTGGCCGTTCGTCCTGCAGGACGTCCGGCCGGCCCGGTACGGCGACGGCTGGGCGCTGGTGGACGAGTCCGGTGACGGGCTCGAGCTGCTGCCCGGCCTCGATCCGCTGAAGCTGCTCGCGGTGTCGGCCGGCGAGCCGCTCACCGTTGCGGGCGAGTGGAACCGGGCCGGCTTCCGGCCGATGACCTGCTGGCACGTCGACCGGCCGGTGATCCTGTGAAGGGCTGGGACGGGCTGGTCAGTTCGGCGCTGCTGGGGACCGACCGGCGGCCGGTGCACTTCGAGGAGTTGCCCGAGCACATCCAGGAGCGCCTGGGAGACGGTGATCTGCTGGACGCGGCCGCGCTGGCGACCGTCTACAAACGCGCCGGGCGTACGCCGCTGCGCGACCTGGAACCGATGCCTGCAGCTGCCGGTGAGGATCGCCCGTTGCCCCGGCCGGTCGCGATCCGGCGGCTGGCCGCCATGCTCGGCGGCTTCCAGACTGCGGCGCTCGGCGAGTGGTTGCGAGCCGCCGACGAGCGCGGCTGGGGAGTGCCGCCGGAGCATCTGCCCGCGCTGGCCGACCATGCCCGGAACAGAGCGGAGTTCCGCCCGCTCGTGATCGCCGCGGCCGGCCGGCGGGCCACCTGGCTGGCCGACCTGAACCCCGAGTGGAAGTTCCTGCACGCGGCCGAGAGCGACGACCCGAAGCTCTGGTCGCACGGCAACGCGCTGCAGCGGCGCACCTGGTTGCGCAAGACCCGCGCGCAGGATCCGGCCGCCGCACTCGAAGCCCTGCGCGAGGTCTGGCCGACCGAGTCGGCCGCCACCCGCGCCGAGTTCCTCGCCCTGCTGGCCGAGGGGCTGTCGTTGACCGACGAGGAGTTCCTGGAGGCGGCGCTCGACGACCGCGCCAAGGATGTCCGCCGGGGCGCCGCCCGGCTGCTCGCGCGCATCCCGGGATCGCGGTACGGCGACCGGATGACCGGGCGACTGTGGTCGCACCTGGTCGTCAGCCAGGGAGTCCTCGCGGTCGACCTGCCGAAGCGCGTCAGCGCGTCGATGGAACGCGACGGCATCGATTCGCAGAACCCGGAGGGCATCGGCAAGCGGGCCTGGTGGTTCCTCCAGATCGTCGCGAACACCCCGCTCTCCGTCATGGACCCGGCCTGGCCGGCGATGCCCGTCGAGGGGTGCGCACCCGAGATCCTGCAGGCGGCCTGGACCGAGGCGGCCGTCCGGGAGCGCTCGCGGACCTGGGCGCGCGAGTTGCTGACGGCGAATGCCTCGACCGGCGGCCGGAGTGCGGCGGAGTTGCTGCGGATCCTGCCGGCCGACGAATGGGTCCGGGCGGTCACCGCGCTGAAGGAGACCATCGACCTGACCGAACTGGTCGGTCGGTTGCCGGTGCCGTGGCCGGCGTCGCTCGCTTCGATGATTCTCGATCAGCTGGCCGCCGCCGGGACTGCCCGGGGCTGGGCCCGGCTGGCGAGTGTCGCCGCCCGCGCGGTGCCGGCCGACGTACTGGACCATCCGATCACGCGGGAGCCGACCGGTGAGGAAGACACCTGGCGGCGCCGGCTGGTGGAGACCTTGATCTTCCGACGTGAGCTGTACGAGGAGCTGTCATGAGCACAGAGGTATTGCGCCCGCACGCCGAGGACGAGTACGCCGGTGAGCTCGCGGCACTGACGGCCGCGGACGACCGGCCGCGTCCGCCGGCGTGGCGGCTCTCGCCGGCCGCGGTGGTGACGTACCTCCTCGGCGGCCGGGCCGGCGAGGAGGAGATCTCGCCCAAGTACGTCGGTCCGCGCCGGCTGATCGAGGTCGCGGTCGCCACCCTCGCGACGGACCGCGCGCTGCTGCTCCTCGGCGTACCGGGAACGGCGAAGACCTGGGTCAGCGAGCACCTCGCGGCCGCGATCAGCGGGGACTCGACCCTGCTCGTGCAAGGCACCGCCGGGACCGCCGAGGAGTCGATCCGGTACGGCTGGAACTACGCCCAGTTGATCGCCCAGGGCCCCAGCGAGCAGGCTCTGGTGCCGAGCCCGGTGCAGCGGGCGATGGCGGACGCGAAGATCGCCCGGATCGAGGAGCTCACCCGGATGCCGTCCGACGTCCAGGACGCGCTGATCACGATCCTGTCCGAGAAGACGCTGCCGATCTCCGAGCTGGCCACCGAGGTGCAGGCCCGCAAGGGGTTCAACGTCATCGCCACCGCCAACGACCGCGACAAGGGGGTCAACGAGCTGTCCAGCGCGCTTCGCCGGCGGTTCAACACCGTGGTCCTGCCGCTGCCCGACTCCGCCGACGACGAGGTGCAGATCGTCTCCCGCCGGGTCGCCCAGCTCGGGTCGGCGCTCGAACTGCCGCAGCCGGACGACGCGCTGGACGAGATCCGCCGGGTGGTGACGATCTTCCGGGAGCTGCGGTCCGGTCGGACCGAGGACGGCCGGACGGCGGTCAAGTCGCCGTCCGCGACGCTGTCGACCGCCGAGGCGATCAGCGTGGTCACCGGCGGACTCGCGCTCGCGGCCCACTTCGGCGACGGCGTGCTGCGGCCGACCGACGTGGCCGGCGGCATCCTCGGGGCGGTCATCAAGGACCCGTCCGCGGACCGAGTCGTCTGGTCGGAGTACCTGGAGACCGTGGTCCGCGAGCGCGACGACTGGGCGCCGTTCTACCGGGCCTGCCGAGAGATCAGCGGATGACTGTTCACCTGTTCGGGATCCGGCATCACGGACCGGGCTCGGCGCGGGCGGTGGCGACCGCGCTGGCCGAGCTCGCTCCGGACGTGGTGCTGATCGAGGGACCGCCGGAGGCCGACAAGGTGGTAGAGCTGGCCGGGGCGGAGGAGATGGTGCCGCCGGTCGCACTGCTCGCGTACGCGGCGGACGACTCGACCCGGGCCGCGTTCTGGCCGTTCGCGGTGTTCAGTCCCGAGTGGCAGGCGATCGAGTACGCGCTGACGGCCGGCGTACCGGTGCGGTTCTGCGACCTCCCGGCCGCCCACCAGTTCGCGTCCTCGGGTGGTGAGGGCCGGCGGGGGCTGTCGATCGATCCGCTGGCCACGTTGGCGAACGCCGGCGGGTACGACGATCCCGAGCGCTGGTGGGACGACGTGATCGAGTCCCGGCGCGAGGGTGCCGAGCCGTTCACCGTGATCGCCGACGCGATGCGTGAACTCCGGCACGGCGAGGAAGCGCGTGGTCGCGAGGCGCAGCGCGAGGCCTACATGCGGACCGTACTGCGGAAAGCCGTCCGGGAAGGTTTCGAGCGGATCGCGGTGATCTGCGGTGCCTGGCACGTGCCCGCGCTGGAAGCACCGTTGCCCCCAGCAACTCACGACGCGCGGATCCTGAAGGGCCTGCCGAAGCGGAAGGTCGCCTGCACGTGGGTGCCGTGGACGCACGGCCGGCTCGCCGCGGCCAGTGGGTACGGCGCCGGGATCACTTCACCCGGCTGGTACCACCACCTCTTCAGCGCGCCGGACCGGATCACCGCGCGGTGGCTGTCGAAGGTCGCCCAGGTTCTGCGCGAGGAGGACCTGCCCGTCTCGAGCGCGCACGTCATCGAAGCGGTCCGGCTCGCCGACACGCTGGCGGCGCTGCGAGAGCGTCCGCTGGCCGGGCTGAGCGAGGTCACCGAGGCGACGCGGGCGGTCCTGTGCGGCGGGAACGACGTACTGCTCGACCTGGTCACCCGGGAAGCGGTGGTCGGCGAGCTGCTCGGATCCGTGCCGGGTGAGACGCCGCAGGCGCCGGTCGCGGCGGACCTGGCGGCGCAGGCGCGGCGGCTCCGGATGCGGCGGGACCCGACCGAGCGGGTGACCGAGCTCGACCTGCGGAAACCGAACGACCTGGAGAAGTCGCGACTGCTGCACCGGCTGCGGATCCTCGGCGTGCACTGGGGTGTGCCGGCCGCCGACGAACGCCGGGCGCAGGGCACGTTCCGCGAGTTGTGGCGGCTGGCCTGGGACCCGGGACTCGAGGTGGAACTGGTCGCCGCCGGCGCCCACGGCACGACGGTCGCCGGCGCGGCGACCGCGGTGATGCTGCACGTCGCCGACGAGTCGTCGACCCTGGCCGACGTCACCGCGGCGTTGGAGAAGTCGCTGCTGGCGGACCTCGCGGACGCCTTGCCGTCCCTTCTCCGAGGTGTCGACACCCGCGCGGCCGCGGACGCCGACGTCGGTCATCTGATGGCCGCGCTGCCCGCGCTGGCGCGATCCTCGCGGTACGGCGACGTCCGCGGGACCGACACGGCCGGGCTGGCGTCGGTCGCGGGGCGGATGGTGTCCCGGGTGTGCGCCGGTCTCGGCCGGACCGTGCACGGACTCGATCCGGACGCCGCGGCCGCCGTACAGGAACTGATCGACGGCGTGCAGGACGCGACCGCCCTCCTCGACGAGGACGTCCGGGCCGAGTGGCTGGCGACGCTCGAGGGCTTGAGCGACCGGTCGTCGGTGCCGCCGATGATCCGCGGCCGGCTGACGCGGCTGATGCTGGACACGTCCCGGCTGCCCGACCACGAGGTCGCTCTGCGGCTCGGACGGGCGTTGTCGCCGGGGACGCCGACCGCGGACGCCGCCGGGTACGTCGAAGGCTTCCTGGCCGGCGGTGGGTTGCTGCTGGTGCACGACGAGCGGTTGCTGGCCTTGGTGGACGCCTGGCTGGCGGCGATCCCGGACGAGGCGTTCGTCGAGGTGCTCCCGCTGCTCCGGCGTACCTTCGGGACGTTCGCGTCGCCGGAGCGGCGGTCGATCGGCACCCGGGCCCGCGCCCTCGGCGACCCGGCCGCACTGGTGGTGGCTGATGACAACGACCTGGACGCCGAGCTGGCCGCGTCCGTGCTGCCGGTCGTCGCCCGGCTGCTGGGGGTGTGATGGACGACGGACGCATGCGCCGGTGGCGACTCGTGCTCGGCGGCGAGGCCGAGCTGGAGACCGGTACGACGCTGTCGTCGGAGGACCGCTCGGTCGACTCGGCGCTGGCCGCGCTGTACGACGCACCGTCCGGTGAGGCGGGCACGCAGCGGGCGGCCGGGCTGGGGTCGTCGGCGCCACGGGTGGCGCGGTGGCTGGGTGACATCCGGCAGTACTTCCCGAGCACCGTCGTCCAGGTGATGCAACGGGACGCGGTCGAGCGGCTCGGCATCACCCGGATGCTGATGGAGCCGGAACTGCTGGGCGCGGTCGAGCCCGACGTCCACCTGGTCAGCACCTTGCTCGCCCTGAACGAAGTGATGCCGGAGGAGACCAAGCAGACCGCGCGGGACGTCGTCGGCCGGGTGGCCGCCGAGCTGGAGGCCCGCCTGGCCGAACGCACGCGGGCCGCGGTCACCGGCGCACTCGACCGGGCCGGTCGCACCGGCCGGCCCAGGCACTCCGACATCGACTGGGACCGGACGATCCGGGCCAACCTCAAGCACTTCTCGCCGGTGCTCGGCACGATCGTCCCGGACCGGCTGATCGGCTACGCCCGGCGGAACCACAGCGTCCAGCGGGACATCGTGCTCGCGATCGACCAGTCCGGCTCGATGGCGGAATCGGTGGTGTACGCGTCGCTGTTCGGGGCGGTGCTCGGGTCGATCCGGACGCTGCGGACCAGCTTGGTCGTGTTCGACACCGGGGTCGTCGACCTGACCGACCAGTTGGAGGATCCGGTCGACGTACTGTTCGGGACGCAGCTCGGCGGCGGGACGGACATCAACCGGGCGCTGGCGTACTGCGAGGAGCTCGTCACCCAGCCCGCGGAGACCGTGATGGTGCTGATCTCCGACCTCTACGAAGGCGGTGTCCGGGAGGAGATGCTCCGCCGGGCCCGGTCGCTGGTCGAGTCCGGCGTCCAGTTGATCGCCCTGCTGGCGCTGGCCGACTCGGGGACGCCGTCGTACGACGCCGAGAACGCGGCCGCCCTGGCCGAGCTCGGCGTACCGACGTTCGCCTGCACGCCGGATCTCTTCCCGGACCTGATGGCCGCGGCGATCAAGCGCGAGGACATCGCCGGGTGGGCGGCGACGAATCTCTTGGGAAGCACCTGAGAGCTCCGGCACCGCCGGCTCTTCGCCGGACATCACTACCGCCGAGGAGGCACCCGCGCGTCATCCGCCGATCAGTCGGCTAGTTCGAGAATGTCGATGGGGGTGTTGGGGTCGGCTTCGGCGAAGCGGAGGGCCCAGTGGACGGCCTCTTCCTTCGACTCGACCCGGATGATCGAGACGCCGGCGATCAGTTCCTTGGTCTCGGCGAACGGGCCATCGACGACGCGCGGCTGCTCACCGGGCGCCGGGAACGTGATCCGGGCGCCGCGTGAGCTCGGCATCAGCCCCTCGGCCGCCAGCAGCACGCCGGCCTGCCGCATCTCCTCGAGGACGGCGTCCGCCCGGGCCAGCATGGCCGGGTCGGGCGGGTTGCCCGCCTCAAGGTCGTCGTTGGTCTTGTGGAGCAGCATGTACCGCATAGAGCAGACCTTAGTGCCCGGTGTCGACCTAGCCCCGGTCCAGCGCGTGCCAGAACGCTGACGGGATCTCGTGGTCCATCCAGCCGGCGACCTCGGTGATCTCCTGCGGGGTCCGCGCCCCCACCACCACGGCCGGTACGGCGGGATGGGCGAGCGGGAACTGGACCGCGGCGGCCAGCAACGGCACGTCGTACCGGCGACACAGCTCGCGGAACCGGTCGATCCGCCGGACGAGGTCCACCGGGAGGCGCTCGTACCCGTGCGGTGCGCCTTCGGCGAGTACGCCGCCCTGGAACACGCCGGCCGCGAGCACCGCGACTCCGAGCTCCTCGCAGAGCGGCAGGAGCTCACCGGCTCCGGACTGGTCGAGCACCGTGTACCGCCCGGCGAGCAGGATGCAGTCCGGACCGGCCGGGCCGGTGTCGCGGAGGAAGCGGGCGGCGACGTCGGCGTGGTTCACCCCGAGCGAGACGGCCCGGATGGTGCCGCGGCCACGCAACTCGGCCAGCGCCTTGAGGGCCTCGGTGGAGGCCGTCGGGTAGTCGAGATCCGGGTCGTGGATGTGCAGGATGTCGATCCGGTCGATGCCGATCCGCTCCAGGCTCTCCTCGAACGAGCGCATCACCGCGCGGTACGAGTAGTCGAGCCGCGGACCCAGCCCGGGCGGTGGTTCGGCCCAGATCGGCTGGACGTCCGGCCCGCCCGGCTCGATCAGCCGGCCGACCTTGCTGCAGAGCACGAACCGGTCCCGCGGGCGCCCGCGCAGCGCCAGGCCGGCTCGGCGCTCCGACAGGCCGTACCCGTACACCGGCGCGGTGTCGAACAACCGGATCCCGAGCTCCCAGGCGCGGTCGATGGTCGCGACCGCCTGGGGCTCCGGCACCGCGGCGAACATTCCCCCGATCGAGGCTAGCCCGAGCCCGAGCCGGCTCACCCGTAACCCTGTCCGCCCCAGCTCAGCACTGCGCATGCGGCGACCCTAGAAGCCGCCGCCGACAGTTCCCGGGTCAGCGGGGTACGTCGCCCCGCCAGGCGCCGGTCTCGCCTGGGCGCTCCTCGATGAACTCCTTGAACCGCTGCAGGTCACCCTTGACGCGGCCCTCGACCACGCCGAGCATGTCGCCGGCCTTCTCGACGAGGCCCTCCGGATCGAGGTCCATCTGCGCGGTCACCCGGGTCCGCTCCGGGCTCAGCTGGTGGAAGGTGATCACGCCGCCGTGGTTGGGACCGGAGTCCGACCGCCACGCGACCCGCTCGTCCGGGTGCTGCTCGGTGATGGTCGCGTCGAACTCGCGCGTCGCCCCGCCGATCTTCGTCACCCAGTGGGTGTGCGTGGCGTCCAGTTGGCGGACCTCCTCGACTCCTTCCATGAACTGCGGGAAGGACTCGAACTGGGTCCACTGGTTGTACGCGGTCGTCACCGGTACGTCGACGTCGACGGACTGGGTGATGTTGCTCATCAGCATTTCCTTTCGGTTCGTCGGGAGCTCGCCCGGTACCCCGTCCGGGCCGATCCACCCCCTTTCCAAGCCGCTGGGAGGCGCGGCACTATGCGGGGATGGGTGAGATCGCGGAGCGGTACCGGCGGCGGGCCGAGGCGTTCGAGCGGAAGGTCGCCGCGGTCCGGCCGGAGCAATGGGACAACCAGTCGCCCTGCGAGCAGTGGACGGCCAGGGACGTGGTCGACCACGTGGTGACGATGCATGGTGTGATGCTGATGCCGGTGGCGCGGACGCTGGCAGCCGCCGACGACCCGCTGACGGCCTTCCAGGAGGCCCGGGCAGCGGTCGAGGAGGTGCTCGACGACCCGATGCTCGCCCTCACCGAGACCGACACCCCGACCGGCCGGCTGACCACCGAACAGCACATCGACCAGGTGATCTCCGACGACATGGTCCTGCACGGCTGGGACCTGGCCCGGGCGACCGGCCAGGACGACACGATGGACCCGGACGACGTCGAGCGCCTCTGGGCCGGTACGGCGGCGATCCCCGCGGACCTGATGGAGAAGTTCCGGACGCCGGGAGCTTTCGGGGAAGGGATCGAGGTCTACGGCCCCGAGGTCGAGGTGCCTGCGGATGCGCCGCTCCAGGACCGCCTACTCGGCCTGATCGGCCGCCAGCCGTAGCGGGAGGGTGCTCGGCGCGTAATACGTCTCGGGTGCCTCGCACAGCGGCGCGCTGGTGAGTTGGTTCGGTTCGGTCATCAGGATGGCGTGGCCGCTACTGATCGGCCGTTCCAGGTACTCATGGCCGGGGAGATTGGCCACCGCCGTACGGCACCCGAGCGCCATTCCCTCGAAGAGCGCGGTCGTGGACACGCCGACCTGGTACGTGGCCGAGGCCAGGAGATCGAGAGTGCTGCCCTCGGTGGACAGCCGGACTCCGGCCGGGATCGTGTAGTCGGACGCCCGCTCGCTCGGATGCAGCCGGAAGACGACGTCCAGTGACGGGTCTTCCTTGCCGACCGCCTCCGCGACGTGCAGCAGCTCGGTGCCGATGGTCCCCTGGGACAGGAAGACTGCGAGCCGGGGGTCCTTCTGGGCGACAGTCGGCAGGTACGACGCGCCGACCACCGACGTACTCGTCCCGGCCGGGAGGTCGGCGACGTCGGTCCAGTACGGGCCGAAGCACCAGAGAGCGTCCGGTTGGTCGGCCACGTTCGGACGACCCGGGTAGCTGTAGCCGAGGTGGAACCGGCTGATGGCGCCGTGCTGGAGCTCGACCACCCGGATGCCGAGGTCGCGGGCCGCACCGACGATGTGCTGGTGGAAGTACGCGACCACGACGTAGACCGTCGTGATCCGGTGCTTCCGCAGCAGCCTGCGATAGAGCGCCCGCAGCCGCAGATGCTTCGGCACCTCCCGCGCCAGCAACGCACCGACCGGCACCGAGACCCCGGTCAGCTCCCGCAACGCAGCGCCGATGCCGCGGTCGTCCACCGTCCGCTTGTGCACGGCGCCGGCCGCTGAGGTGAAGAAGTCGAGATTGCGACTGCCGGGGAGTGGAGTGCCGTTGATGCCCGAATCGAGGATGAGCGCTTCGGTGCCCAGCACCCGGCGGAGTTCGTCGGTGTAGATCTCGACACCGCCCGGTTTCCGCGGGTGCGGGACGACCAGGGCGTCGTACGAGCCGAGGAACGGGGTGCGGGTGACCAGGCCGGTCACGTGCTTGGCGACGAGCCGCGCTTTGTCGTAGGGCGTACGTCGGACCGGATGGGGGGCGCCGTGGATTCCGCTGCGCCGGCTCAGCTCATGGAAGATCCGCATCCGGACGAGGGTCCACGGGCTCGCGTCGCCGATCCGCCAGTGGAGCAGCCCCAGGTCCCGCTCCACCTGCCAGACCGCCCGGCACAGTCCCGCCACCGTCGGCTCCGCGCCGTTCCCGGTACTCGTCATAGTTGATCCCTACCATCCCCGCGACACTGCCGACGCCCGAGAAGAACCGGCGGACTGCCTTCAGCAGGTACGTCCTCCGGCCGAGCAGGAGCCCGGCGAGGGCGAACCCGATCGCCGAGATCACCCGGCCCGAAGCATAGGCCAGGACCAGCAGGTAGCTGATCGCGCCCGGCCGGATCAGCAGCCGGCTGATCGTGTCGCCGCTGCCGGACCGGAACGCCCGCTTGACCAGCCAGCGCAGCTTCGTCCGAGCGACCGGCACGTGCTCGGTGATGCACGCCTCCTCGCACCATACGATCCGGAACCCCGCCCGGTGCACCCGGAGGAAGAAGTGCAGGTCGCTGGAGCCGGTGTAGCGGAACGCGGGATGGAAGCCGGGCCTGACCGTGTGGTAGACCCGCCGGCTGACCAGCGTGTTGTTGGTGTATGCCTTGGGCAGTTCCTCGCCGGTGGTGTGCTTGCCGGTCGAGTCGTGCACGTCGCTGTAGCGGTTCCAGGGCGGAGCGCCGGGCGGCAGATTGCCTTTGACCGGGCCGGTGACGACGTCGGCGCCGGACGTCTCCCAGGCGTGCAGCAGGGTCGCCAGCCAGTTGGGCGGCGCGACCTCGTCGTCGTCGACGAAGATCAGCGCGTCGTCGTTCCGGCACAGCTCGACCGACTTCTCCCGGGCGAACGGAATCCCCGGCTCCGGCTCGACCGCCGATTCGATCGGGTACGGCGTACCGGGCCCGAACTCCTCGATCACCGGGGCCGCCGATCCGGCGGCGTCGTTGTCGACCACGACGATACGGATCGCGCAGTCGCAGTCCTCGGGGAGTTCCTGAGCCTGCAGGCTGGTCAGCAGACGGCGCAAAAGTACAGGTCGCCGGAAGGTGATTACCGCGATGGCGACACTGGTGCTCATGGCGCCTGAGACTATCGGTCGAGTCCAACAAGAACCATCGGAGCACCTGCGGGCAGGTGCGAATTCACCCGCCGGAAACACCGTCGGAATGGCGACGAGGCCGGCCGGGGGACCGCGCGATGGGTGATCGGACCGGAGGTTGTACCTGGAGGTAGGTACAGTTCTGGGGTGGAGACGGTGGAGCGGTTGATCCGCAGTACGCAGGAGTTGTTGTGGGAGCGGGGGTACGTCGGGACCTCGCCGAAGGCGATCCAGCGGGCCGCGGACGCCGGGCAGGGGAGCATGTATCACCACTTCAGCGGGAAGGCACAGCTCGCCAAGGCGGCGATCGCGCGGTCGGGGGTGGAGCTGCGGGCCGCCGCGGAGGAGCAGTTCGCCGGGCCGGGTACGGCGACCGAGCGGATCACGCGCTACCTCGAGCGGGACCGGGACGTGGTGCGGGGGTGCCGGATCGGGCGGTTGACCGCGGATCCGGACGTGATGGCGGACCCGGAGTTGCGATCGCCGGTCGACGAGACATTCCGGTGGCTGCGCGGCCGGCTCGCGGAGGTCGTTGCCGAAGGCAAGCGGGCGGGTGAGTACCCGGCGACGATCGACCCGGAGCAGACCGCGGCGACGATCGCCGCCGTCCTGCAGGGTGGGTACGTGCTGGCCCAGGCGGCGGACTCGCCCGAGCCGTTCGAGCTGGCGGTGCGCGGTCTGGTCAATCTGTTGCCGGGAGATGCCGAATGAGGATCGGCGCGGTGTTCCCGCAGTTGGAGATCGGTGCGGATCCGGTCGCCGTGCGGGAGTGGGCGACGACCGTCGAGGCCGCCGGGTACACGCACATCCACGCGTACGACCACGTACTCGGCGCCGACCCGGCGAACCGGCCGGGGTGGAGCGGATATACCGACAAGTCCTTGTTCCACGAGGTCTTCGTGCTGTTCGGGTATCTCGCGGCGATCACCGCGTCGGTCGAGTTGGTGACCGGCGTGCTGGTGCTTCCACAGCGTCAGACCGCGTTGGTCGCCAAGCAGGCCGCGGAGGTCGACGTACTGAGTGGTGGGCGGTTGCGGCTGGGCGTCGGCATCGGGTGGAACCAGGTCGAGTACCAGGCGCTCGGCGTCCCCTTCCGGCAGCGGGGTGCGTTGCTGGAGGAGCAGGTCGACGTACTGCGCCGGTTGTGGGCCGAGCCGGTCATCTCGTACGACGGCAAGTTCCACCAGATCGAGGAGGCGGGCCTCAACCCGCTGCCGGGCCGGCGGATCCCGATCTGGTTCGGCGGTGGCGCGGACGCCGTACTCCGTCGTACCGGCCGGATCGGCGACGGCTGGATGCCGCAGACCGCGCCGGACGCCGAGGCGAAGGCGCGCGTGGACCAGCTCCGCAGGTACGCCGCCGAGGCCGGCCGCGACCCGGCGACGATCGGCATCGAACCTCGCCTCACGCTCGGAGCCGTACCCGAAGCCGAATGGCAAGCGTTCGTGGAGGGCTGGCGCGACCTCGGTGCGACCCACCTGGCCGTGAACACGATGAAGATGGGCCTCGACCGTCCCGAGGACCACGCCGCCGTGCTCCGCGACGTCCTCCCGCGCCTCGGCTAGCTCCGCCACGGGGTGTTCGCGGTGGACTTCCGGATCTTCAGCGGGCAGGGGAGGGTGATGATCTCGGCCGGGCGGTCGGGGTTCTCGATGCGTCGGCGGAGGAGGTCGATGCCGGTCTCGACGATGGCGTGGACGGGTTGCTCGACCGAGGTGAGGTCGAAGGACTCCCAGGCGGCCAGGTCGGTGTTGTCGAAGCCGATCACCCAGAGGTCGCCGGGGACCCGGACGCCCAGCGCCCGGGCGCCGTCGAGGATGCCGAAGGCCAGCAGGTCGGTGACGGTGTAGATCGCGGTCGGCGGCTTCTTCGCCGACAGGAGTTTCTGCGCGGCGGCGTGGCCGTCGGCGTGCGGGACTCCGACGGTGAGCACGTTCCGGGGCTTGATCCTGATTCCCGCGTCGGCGAGCGCGGCCCGGAAGCCGAGGTCGCGGTCCCGGGAGGTGTTCCCGGTGTGCTCGAGGGTGACCAGGCCGATATCGGTGTGCCCGGCCTCGGCGAGGTAGCGGCCGGCGTCGTACGCGCCCTGCCAGTTGTCGCCGACGACCTGGTCGCAGTCGAGACCGTCGATGCCGCGGTGCAGCAGGACGGTCGGCGTACCGGAGGCGACCGCGATGGTGTGCAGGGACGAGTCGTAGGTCGCCGAGGTGAGCACGAACCCGTCGACCAGGCGCTGCTGGATCATCTTGCCGACCGACTCTTCCGGGTCGTGCTCGATGTTCCACAGGATCATGTGCAGGCCGAGCGCGCTCAGCACCCGGCCGATCTCGTCCAGCAGTTCGGCGTGGAACGGGCTGGTGACGCGGGTCATGAAGACCCCGATGGTGTCGGTCCGGCCGGTCTTCATCGCCCGGGCGAGCGCGTTCGGTATGTAGTTCGCTTCCTCGAGCACCCGCAGGACCCGGGCCCGGGTCTCCGGGTTCACCTTCGGGTTGTTGGTCAGCACCCGCGAGACCGTGGCCTGTGAGACCCCCGCCAGGCGTGCCAGATCACGGCTCGTCGGTGGTCGCGTCATGATCCGCCCCCTCCCTCGTGCTCCGAGTCCGAAACCCTACTGAAGAGTGTCGCCGTTCGCCGTTGACCACGCCCACGGAGCTGTGTATACGTATCCACTGTATACGTATTCATCCCTCGCGGATGGGAGATTCCGGTGCAGACAAACCACTCCAACCTGAGCCGCCGCAGGTTTCTCGCCGGACTGACGGGACTCGCGGCCGGCGGCATGCTGGCCGGCTGTGGCGGCAACGGCAACGCAGGCGGTGGCGGCGACGGGAAGGGTCTGACCTTCCTCAACTGGCAGCAGGTGAAGGGCACTCCGCTCGAGCAGGCGATCCAGGCGTACGAGAAGTCGTCCGGTACGTCGGTCACCGTGCAGCCCGCGGTCACGCAGGAGTACGACACCAAGATGCGCACACTGCTCGCCGGCGGCAGCCCGCCGGACGTGATGCGGATCAACGACGACTTCGTCCGCGGCTTCTCCGAGCAGGAGGCGTTGCTCGACCTGAAGCCTTACATCGACAAGGACGGTCTGGACACGGCCGCGTTCGCCAAGGAGGCGTACGAGTTCCCGAAGCAGCCGGACGGTGCGCACACCGCCTGGGTGCTCGGTTACGAACCGCGGCTGATCTTCTACAACGTCGACCTGTTCAAGCAGGCCGGCGTCCCGCTGCCGCCGACGACCTGGTCGCCGGACGGCTGGAGCTGGGCGGACTTCGCCGAGCGGGCGAAGAAGCTGACCGACCCGGCCAAGAAGCAGTACGGCGCCCTCGTCTACCTGGACACCGGGTACGAGCAGACGTTCACGGTCAACCACGGCAGCGAGACCGGCATCTACTCCACCGACGGCAACCAGTTCACGCTGTCCGGCGCCAAGGAGGTCGAGGCCCTGCAGTGGGCGACCGACCTGACCTGCAAGGACAAGGTGCAGCCGCCGTGGTCGGCGCTGCAGCAGGACAACGTGCAGAACCAGATGTTCGCGCAGGGCAAGATCGCGATGATGTACGCGACCTTCGGCACCGTGCCGTACCTGCGCACCACGATCAAGGACTTCACCTGGGACGTCGCGCCGCCGCCGGCCGACCTCCAGCAGAAGACCGAGGCCAGCGTGATCGTGTTCTGCATCCCGAAGGCGGCCAAGAACCCGGACCAGGCGTGGGAGTTGCTGAAGTTCCTGGCCGGCGAGGAGGGCGGCAAGATCCTCCTGCAGGGCGGCGCGTTCACCCCGATCAACAAGAAGGTCGCCGCCCAGCTGGCACCGAACGGGCAGATGCCCGAGCACATCGGGCTGTTCGGTGAGGCCGCGGAGCACCTGACCGCGACCAACCAGACCAAGAACACCCTCGGTGCCCGGGAGCTGTACCGGCCCGCGCTCGACCAGGCCTACAACTGCGAGAAGCCGGTCGGCGACGTCCTCAACCAGATCAAGCCACAGGTGGAGAACGCCTTGAAGGGGTGATGTCGATGGCAACGACAACACCAACCAGGGCGCCGGTGGTGGAGGCCGCGGTACCGAACCACGCCGCCGAGGCACGACGGGCCCGGCGCCGGCAGAACCTGGTCGGCTGGCTGTTCATCAGTCCGATCGTGGTCGGTGTGGTGGCCTTCCAGTTCGTCCCGATCCTGGTCTCGATCGGCGCCTCGCTGACCGACTGGAACGGCATCTCGGCGCCGAAGTTCGTCGGGATCAGGAACTTCACCGACCTGTTCGGCGAAGACCCGCTGTTCCTGCAGACGTTCAAGAACACCATCTACTTCACGCTGGCGAGCATCCCGCTGACGATCGGGATCGGCCTGGTGCTGGCACTGCTGTGCGCCCGGCCGATCCGCGGGGTCGCGTTCTTCCGGACGGCGTACTTCGCGCCGTACGTGACGAACGTGGTCGCGATCGGGTTCGTCTGGTTCTGGTTCTTCCAGCCGGACAACGGCGTGGTCAACGGGCTGCTGAGCCAGGTCGGCATCACCGGGCCGCAGTGGCTGTCGAGCTCGGCCTGGGCGATGCCGGCAGTCGTCATGGTCAGCGTCTGGCAGGGCATCGGCTACCCGATGATCATCCTGCTCGCGGGCCTCCAGGGCCTTCCCACCGAGTACTTCGAGTCCGCGAAGCTCGACGGGGCCGGGGCGGTCCAGCGGCTGCGGTTCATCACACTGCCGTTGCTCACACCGCACTTCCTGTTCCTGCTGATCACACAGTTCATCACGTCGTTCCAGGTGTTCGGCCTGATCTACGTGATGACCAAGGGCGGTCCCGGTCACGCCACCAGCGTCTACATCTTCAACATCTACCAGAACGCGTTCAGCTTCGGGAAGGTCGGCTACGCCTCGGCGATGGCGTGGATCCTCTTCGCGGTGATCGCGGCCGTCACGTTCCTGCAGTGGAAGCTCCAGAAGAGGTGGGTGTTCTACTCGTGAGACTGATGAGCAGGACCTCGCAGTACGTGGTGATGTCGCTGTTCGCGGTGGTCTTCCTGGCGCCGCTGGTCTGGATGATCAGCGCGTCGTTGCGGCCGGAGGCGAAGGTGCTGTCGGTGCCGCCGCAGTTCCTGCCGAAGGACGCGCAGTGGGACAACTACCGGCAGATCTTCGAGCTGATCCCGGTGTTCCTCTGGAACAGCGTGAAACTGGCCGGGCTGAACGTGGTCGGCGTCCTGGCCGTCGCGTCGATGGCCGGGTACGCGTTCGCGCGGCTGCGGTTCGCCGGCCGGGACCTCGCGTTCATGGTGCTGCTGGCGACGTCGATCATCCCGGGGATCGCCTACCTGATCCCGCAGTACATCGTGTTCCGGCAGATGGGCTGGGTGGACACGCAGTACCCGCTGTGGGTGCCGAAGGTGCTCACGCCGGTGTTCGCGACGTTCCTGATGCGGCAGTCGTTCCTGACCATCCCGCAGGAGCTCGAGGACGCGGGCAAGATCGACGGGGCGTCCACGTTCGGCATCTACCGGCGGATCATGCTGCCCCAGACCAAGCCGGCGCTGGCCGCGATCGGTGTCTTCACCTTCCTCGAGTCGTGGAACGACCTGTTCGGTCCGCTGATCTACATCAACTCCGAGAACCTGCAGACGCTGCCGGTGGCGCTGGCCCAGTTCCAGGGCGAGTACTTCACCCAGATCAGTCTGCTGATGTGCGGGGCGACCGTCTCGGTGGTCCCCGTCATCGCCGTCTTCCTCTTTGCACAGCGCTATTTCATCCAGGGCATCACGATGACAGGAATGAAGGGGTGAGCACCGTGCCGGACAGGCTCGTTGCCATGCAGATCGGAGCGGTTTCGTTCGTCGACGAGGGCGTCGACCAGACACTGGACATCCTGGCCGACCGTGGCGCGGTGAACGCGCTGTTCCTGGCCACGCCGACCTGGACCCGGGGCACCGGCGGGCGGCAGATCCCCGGGTACCCGATCCCGGACCACGGCGCCGCGGAGTACGACCTCGGCTGGGTCGGCGGCAACTACGCCACGCCGCACCCGCAGTACTACGGGAACACCGTGCTCGGCGCGGCCGGGCGGGCACCAGAGCACCCGGAACTGGACCTGCTCGCCGAGGTGGTGCCGAAGGCGCGGCAGCGCGGGATGAAGTCGTTCGCCTGGATGGAGGAGAGCGGCGGTGCCCGGCAGCTGCGGACCTACCCGAACTTCGTCAAGGTGCTCGAGGTGGACGCGTGGGGCCGGCCGGGTCGCCGGCCGTGCTTCAACAACCCGGACTACCGCAACTGGCACCTCGGCTTCGTCGAGGACTACCTGCAGAGCTACGAGCTGGACGGGCTCGCCTGGTGCTCGGAGCGGCCGGGCCCGCTGAACATGCTGATGCAGGGCACGGTCGACGTGGCCGAGATCGGCTGCTTCTGCCCGCACTGCCGGCAGGTGGGCCGCGATCGCGGGATCGACGTCGCGCGCGCGATGCAGGGCTATCGCGAGCTGGTCGAGTGGAATCAGCGGATCGGTGCGGGCGAGCGCCCGGTCGACGGCGCGTTCGTCACCTTCTGGCGGATCCTGCTGACCTTCCCCGAGGTGCTCGCCTGGCAGACGCTGTGGACCGAGAGCCAGCGGCAGCTGTACCGCGACATCTACGGTGTCGCCAAGGCGATCTCGTCCGAGGCGCAGGTCGGCTGGCACGTCTACCACAACATCTCGTTCAGCCCGTTCTACCGGGCGGACCAGGACTACACCGAGATGGCGAAGTTCTCCGACTTCATCAAGGTCGTCATCTACAACAACTGTGCCGGACCGCGGTTCTTCACCTGGGTGAAGAGCATCTGCGGAGCGCTGTTCGCCGACGCGGACCCGGACGACGTCTACCCGTTGATGATGAAGCTGCTGCAGCTCGACGAGGGCGACTACGCGAAGCTGCCGCAGTCGGGCTTCACCGCCGACTACGTCCGCCGGGAGACCGCACGGGCCGTCGCCGGCGTCGGTGGACAGAGCAGGATCTACCCGGGCATCGACATCGACATCCCGGTCGGCGTGCCGAAGGAACGGCTGGAGAAGCCGCGCGACCTCGGCACGAAGATCAACTGGGACGACAACGAGGGCGAGCTCACCGCGTGCACCCGCGAGTCCGTGCGGGACGCGACACTGGCCGCATTCGAGGGCGGTGCGGAGGGTGTCGTACTCAGCCGCAAGTACTCCGAGATGCTGCTGGAGAACCTGTCCGGCGCGGGTGACGCGGTCCGGAGTCTGCCGTGACACCTTGGTACCGGCGCACCCTCCGGTGGGGGCAGACGAACCTGACGGAGAAGGACCCGGCCCGGTACGACGCCGACTGGTGGCGCGAGCACTGGCGTCGTACCCGCGTCCAGGGCGTGATCGTCAACGCGGGCGGGATCGTCGCGTACTACCCGAGCATGTTCGAGTTGCACCACCGGGCCGAGTTCCTCGGCGATCGCGACCTGTACGGCGAGATCGTCGAGGCGGCCCGGGCGGACGGTCTGACGGTGCTGGCCCGGATGGACTCCAACCGGGCCCACCAGCCGCTGTACGACGCGCACCCGGACTGGTTCGCGATCGATGCCGACGGCAACCCGTACCGGGCCGGCCGGCTCTACGTCGCCTGCGTCACCGGCCCGTACTACCGGGACTTCCTCACCGGAGTGCTCGAGGAGATCGTCGAGCGGTCCGCGCCGGACGGCATCACCGACAACAGCTGGAGCGGGCTCGGCCGGGACCAGATCTGCTACTGCCTGAACTGCCGGGACGGGTTCGGCGCCGACCTGCCGGTGCGGGTCGACTGGGAGGATCCGGCGTACCGGCAGTGGATCCGGTGGAGCTACCAGCGGCGACTCGCGGTCTGGGACCTGAACAACGAGGTGACCCGGCGGACCGGCGGTCCGGACTGCCTGTGGATCGGCATGAACGGTGGTGAGGTCGTTGCGCAGAGCAAGCGGTTGCGGGACGACGTGGAGATCTGCCGGCGAGCGCCGATCTTCCTGCTCGACTCGCAGTGGCGGCACGACGACTCCGGTTTCCAGGCCAACGCGGACAGCGGCAAGCGGCTGCACGGACTGCTCGGCTGGGACACGCTAATCCCGGAGAGCACCGCGATGTACGACGCCGGGACGCCGACCTTCCGGCTCGGGAGCAAACCCGGGCCGGAGGCGCGGATGTGGGCGGCGGAGGGGTTCGCCGGGGGCATCCAGCCGTGGTGGCACCACATCGGCTCGGTGCACGAGGACCGGCGGCAGTACGCAACGGCGGAGCCGCTGTTCAGCTGGCACGCCGAACATCAGGACTACCTGATCAACCGCGAGCCGGTCGCGACGGTCGGACTGCTCTGGAGCCAGCGCAGTGTGGACTTCCACGGCAGGGACACCCCGGAGACGACCAGCCAGTTGCCGTACCGCGGCTGGGTGGACGCGCTGGTCCGGGCGCGGATCCCCTACCTGCCGACCCACGAGGTCGACTCCCGGTTCGCCGTACTGGTCGTGCCGAACGTCGGTGTTCTCACCGACGCGCAGTGCGACGAGTTGACGGCGTACGTCGAGGGCGGCGGACGGCTCGTCGTGACCGGCGAGTCGAGCCTGTACGACGAGTGGGGCGATCGGCGCGACGACTTCGCGCTCGCCGGCCTGCTCGGCGTCCACCACCAGGGCAAGCGGCTCGAGGCGGGGAAGGTCGACTGGGAGACGTACGACGCGCACACGTACCTGCGGATCGAGGACCGGTCGATCGCGGACGGCTTCGACGACACCGACGTACTGCCGTTCGGCGGGCGGTTGGAGCTGGTCGAGACCACCGGGAAGGCCGCCCTGACCTACGTCCCGCCGTTTCCGATCTATCCGCCCGAGTTGTCGTGGATGGCCGAGCCGCGCAGCGACACGCCGGTGCTCGTGCTCGGTGAGCGGACGGCGTACCTGGCGGCGGACCTCGACCGGCTGTACGCGCAGTACCACCATCCGGACCACGGCCGGCTGCTCGCCAACCTGGTCCGGCACGACGGCATCCCGCTGCGCGTCGAGGGTGCCGGCGTACTCGACTGTCACCTGTACCGGCAGGAAGAGACGCTGATCCTGCACCTGGTCAACCTCGACCAGGGCGGTGCGTGGCGCGGCCGGCTGGCGGAGTTCACGCCGGCCGGTCCGTTCACGATCCGGGTCCGGGGGACCGGCAGCCGGGCGCGGTTGCTGGTGGCCGGGGTGGACGCGGAGGTGAACCAGCAGGACGGCTGGATTACGGTCGGGGTAGACCGGATCACCGACCACGAGGTCGTGGTCGTGAAGACGAAGGAGTGAGTTCGTGGCAGTCGAGGTCATCGGTGCACGGCAGGACCGGTACGACGAGATCCTGACCGAGCGGGCGCTCGGGCTGATCGAGCGGTTGCACCGGGAGTACGGCGCCCGCCGGCTGGAACTGCTGGAGCGCCGGCGCGAGCG
>NZ_SMKR01000348.1 GCF_004348725.1 Kribbella turkmenica | reverse complement strand
GGCGTGGTTAGGGGGTTGCGATGAGTGTCGTGGAGCGGGCGGCGATCGCGCCGTCGCACGGCGAGGTGGTGGGGGCCTGGCGGGAGATCATGGATCAGGCGAGTGCCCTGGACCTCGCCGATCGGATCGTGATCGCGGTGAAGCTGAGAGCCAAGGCCGACGCGTTGGCGGTGTACGAGGGGCTGGCTAGGGACGCGGAGGACCTGGCCAGGGACGTACGGGCGTTCGCCGTGGCGGTGCGGGTGCAGAATCCGCTGACGAAGGTGTTCCTGGCGGTCGGGCTCGCGTCCGGGATGCTCGGGTTCCTTGGGCTGTGGTCGTTCTTGGTGGTCACGAGTACGGCGGAGATGGCGCAGACGACTGCCGCACTGGTCGGCGTGCTGACGGCGGCGTCGGGAGTGGTGGTCGTCGCGGTCGTGCGGGGCGCCGTCGAGGCGGCTCGGGCGGCAGTCGAGGAATTGTCGACGCACCCGTCGACGGTGTTGCTGGAGGAGGTCCGGGCGGCCGAGGAGCACCTGTTCGGGATCTTCGGGCAGCGGGTGCCGGAGCCGCCGATCAGCGCCGTGCCGTTGGTCGTGCTGGGCGTCGCCGGGGCCGCGATCGGGCTCGTGGTCGCCGCGCTCGCCGGCGTCGGGACGGCCGCGTGATCCCGGATCGCGGTTACGGTGGGTGCGGACGATAGGCCGGAGTGGTCACGCTGGCTCACTGGCGTGCCGCTCCTCGGGGACGGGCCTCCGGATCCATGTCGGCGTGCCGATCTGGCGCGTACGACGATCGGGCTCGAGCCGGATTCTTGTGGGAACCGGAGTGCATTTGCTGCAGACGGACAACGAGACGTGTTCGAGGCGTTGCGGCAACGATTCCTGAGCCGGCCGACTGCGCTCGAACCGCGTGGACGCGACGGCCCGGTCGGCGGGCAGCTTGATGCTGAAGGCAATGGTGCGTCGGACAAGTGTTTGATGTCGTTACGAATGTGAGTCGGTCGGTCCGGACGGTGGACTGAGCTCTCGACCCCTCGAGGCGCCAGGTGGTACAGATCAGTACTGGCCCCGGGG
>NZ_SMKR01000347.1 GCF_004348725.1 Kribbella turkmenica | reverse complement strand
TGTGATGTCCAGGGAGGTTGCCCCGCTTGGCGGCGGTGAGTCGGGCTGACAGGTGAAGGCCTCCGGTTGTGAAGTGGAGCTGTCTAGTTCACCGCTTCACCAACCGGAGGCCTTCGTGTCCCACGCTAACGCTGCTTTGACCCCACGCGCACGGTTGCGGCTGGCGCGTCTGATCGTCGATCAGGGCTGGACCTATGCCGCGGCGGCGAAGATGTTCATGGTCGCGGTCAAGACGGCCCGCAAGTGGGCCGATCGGTACCGGGCCGAGGGTCCGGCGGGGATGGCCGACCGCAGCTCCCGGCCCCACCACAGCCCCACCAAGACCCTGCCGGGCGTGGTGCGGCGGATCGTGCGGTTGCGGTGGCGCCACCGACTCGGCCCGGTCCAGATCGCCGGCCGGCTCGGTGTCCCGGCCTCGACCGTGCACGCTGTACTGGTCCGCTGCCGGATCAACCGGCTGTCCCGCATCGATCGGGTCACCGGCGAACCCCTGCGCCGCTACGAACACCCCCATCCCGGCTCGCTGATCCACGTCGACGTCACCAAATTCGGCAACATCCCCGACGGCGGCGGCTGGCGCTACCTCGGCAAACAACAAGGCGACAAGAACAAGGCCACCACCGCGCTACGGACCGGACGCACCGCCAAAGGCCACCCCAACATCGGCACCGCGTTCGTGCACACCGTGCTCGACGACCACTCCCGCCTCGCCTACGCCGAAATCCACACCGACGAGAAAGCCGCGACCGCCATCGAGGTCCTCCACCGCGCCGTGGCCTGGTTCTCCGACCACGGCGTCACCGTCGAACGCGTCCTGTCCGACAACGGGTCCTGCTACCGCTCGTACGCCTGGCGCGATGCCTGCACAGAACTCGGCATCAAACCCAAACACACCCGGCCCTACCGCCCCCAGACCAACGGCAAAATCGAAAGATTCCACCGCACCCTCGCCGACGGCTGGGCCTACACCCGCTTCTACGAATCAACCCACCATCGCAACGCGGCCCTACCCCACTGGCTCCACTTCTACAATCATCACCGACCCCACAGCTCAATCGGCGCCCAGCCACCCATCACCCGACTGACCAACGTCCCTGGACATCACA
>NZ_SMKR01000346.1 GCF_004348725.1 Kribbella turkmenica | reverse complement strand
GGGGCCTTTGCTACGGACCGTCCGGCACGTTCCTGCCGGCGAAGGAAGGAAGCGCGACATGGCAACTGTCTCGTTCAAGGGAGCCAGCCGGGTCTACCCGGGCACCGACACCCCCGCTGTGGACCAGCTCGACCTGGACATCCAGGACGGCGAGTTCATGGTCCTGGTCGGGCCGTCGGGCTCGGGCAAGTCGACCGCTCTGCGGATGCTGGCCGGCCTCGAAGAGGTCAACGAGGGTTCCATCTACATCGGCGACCGGGACGTCACGCACCGCCCGCCGAAGGAGCGCGACATCGCGATGGTGTTCCAGAACTACGCGCTCTACCCGCACATGACGGTCGCCGACAACATGGGCTTCGCGCTCAAGATGCAGGGCATCCACAAGGACGAGCGGGCCCAGCGCGTGCAAGAAGCCGCCAAGCTACTCGGCCTGGAGGAGTACCTCGACCGCAAGCCGAAGGCGCTGTCCGGTGGTCAGCGTCAGCGGGTCGCCATGGGCCGCGCGATCGTCCGTGACCCGCAGGTCTTCCTGATGGACGAGCCGCTGTCGAACCTCGACGCCAAGCTGCGCGTCCAGACCCGCACCCAGATCGCCGAGCTGCAGCACCGGCTCGGTGTCACCACCGTCTACGTCACCCACGACCAGGTCGAGGCCATGACGATGGGCGACCGGGTCGCCGTACTGAAGGACGGCGTACTGCAGCAGGTCGACACCCCGCTGAACCTGTACGACCGGCCGAAGAACAAGTTCGTGGCCGGCTTCATCGGGTCGCCGGCGATGAACCTGATCGAGGCCGAGATCACCGACGGCGGCGCGAAGATCGGCGACTACGTGGTCCCGATCGACCGGACCCTGCTGGCCAAGGCCGGCGACGACACGACGCTGACGCTGGGCATCCGGCCGGAGGCGTTCCACCTCGCCGACGAAGGCCTGCCGGTGAAGGTCGCAGTGATCGAGGAACTCGGCTCGGACGCGTTCCTGTACGGCACCGCCGAGCACACCTCGACGAACCAGCAGATCATCGCCCGCATCGGCACCCGCCTGCACAACGACAAGGGGCAGCTCGTCCACCTCGCCCCGGACCCGGACAAGCTGCACCTGTTCTCCTCCTCCACCGAGGAGCGCCTCG
>NZ_SMKR01000037.1 GCF_004348725.1 Kribbella turkmenica | reverse complement strand
TACCGGGTGAGGTTCCCGGTGGCAGGGGCGTTCACGATCGGGAACGTCGTCCTCAGCAAGCACGACCGCACGTACTTCGACGACGACGCCCTGGTGCGGCACGAGGAGCGGCACTCCTGGCAGTACTTCTGCCTGATCGGGCTGCCGCTGTGGCCGTTGTACGCCGTCGGCGTCGTCGTCTCGTGGGTGCTCACCGGTGACCCGGCGTCGCGGAACCCGTTCGAGCGGATGGCGAACCTCGAGGACGGGGGGTACGTCGAGCGGCCGATCCAGTCCTTCGGCCGGACGCTCAGCCAGACGTTCAGCGTGCTGCGATCGCGTCCGAAAGAGCCGTGAGCACGGTCACCACCCCGGTCGGGTCGTCCACGACGATGTCGGCGGCCTCGATCAGCTCGGTCGCGTTCGACGACCGCGTGGCCAGCAGCACGGCACGCAGACCGGCCTTGCGCTGCTCCTCGACCGCCCGGTACGCCGCCAGGTCGCCGAGGTCGTCGCCGGCGTACAGGATCGACCGAGCACCCGTGGACTCGAGCAGGCGCCGCACAGCGACTCCCTTGTCGATTCCCGGCGGCCGCAACTCCAGCACCAGGTTGCCCGGCTCCAGGCGGAGCTCTGTCGACTCCGCCAGCTCGGTCAGCGGCGTACGCAGCGTCTCGAGCGCACCGACCGGATCGGCCAGGCGGCGGGTGTGGACCGCGAGCGAGCTCTCCTTGTCCTCCACGAAGGCATCCGGTACGCCGAGCTCCCGCAGCAGCCCTGGAAGCCGGGAGCGCGCTTCGGCTACGCCTGCGGGCACCGGGTCGCTGGTCACCCTCCCGGACGCCGCCTCCCAGCGCTCCAGCCCGTAGTGGCCCAGGACGACGAGCTGCCCGAGGCCGGCGTGACCCGTGACGCCGCTCAGCTCGGTGGCGACCAGAGCCGGACGGCCGGTGACGATGGCGACCTGGTTCACCGAGCGGGCCAGCCGGGCGAGGGCGTCCAGAGCGCCGTCCACCGGCCGGGACTGCGCCGGGTCCTCGACCAGCGGAGCCAGCACGCCGTCGAAGTCCGTCGAGATCACCGCCGTGGCCGGATCGGCGACGATCGCCTCCCAACCCTCGCGTCCCGCGTCGGTCTGGATGGTCGGAGTACTCATCCGGTGTAGTCCGAGGTCAGGATCACGGTCAGGCGGTCCTTCTTCATGTTGTCCAGCGCGCCCTTGGTCCGGCCGACACCGAGGTCCCGGGCGAGCTGGTTGGCGGCGTCGAGCATGCCCGGCGGGTAGTACACGGTGCTGGCGGCGACCTTGCCGTGCCAGTTGTCGGCTCCGGCGACGGTCCAGCCGGCCTGCCGCGCCCGGCCGGAGACCGAGTCGGCCAGGCCCTTGCGGGACGTGTTGTTGTAGATCTCGACCGCCGGGCGCCGGTCGGCCGGGATGGTGGTCGGCTGCGTCGCCGGTGGCTGCGTGGGGGGCGGCGCCGTGGTGGGCTCGCCGGACGGCTCGGTCGACGGCTCGGTGGAGGGCTCGGTGGTGGGTGCCGGGGTCGGCTCCGCGGTCGGCGTCGAGGCCGGCCGCGGCACGCTCGCGCCTACCGTCGACGGACCGTCCGCCGGCTTCGGCGACGGCGTACTCGTGCCGGACGGCTCGTCCGCCGTGCTGTCGTTGCCGCGGGTGCCGAACAGCACCAGCAGGCCGGCGACGATCGCGACGACGGCGACCACGGCGACGAGGGACGAGAGGACCTGGCCCCTGTCGTCCTTCGGGCGGGTCATGGTCAGACCTCGATACCCAGCCGGCGTGCGGAGCGGGCGCGCTGCCGGGCGGCGCGCAAGCGACGCAGCCGTTTCACCAGCAGCGGGTCGTGGGCCAGCGCCTCGGGCCGGTCGATCAGGGCGTTGAGCACCTGGTAGTACCGGGTCGCGGACATCTGGAACTGGTCCCGGATCGCCTGCTCCTTGGCCCCGGCGTACTTCCACCAGTGGCGCTCGAAGGCGAGGATTGCACCGTCACGCTCGGAGAGCCCGTTCAAGGCCGGCGACGCAGCTTCGGCGGGGCCGGGAGAGCTGGCGTTGGCGCTGTCCATCTGCTGCTGACTCCTGTGCGGTCGGTGATCGTCCGTCCGCGCTCCACTGTACGTGTTGAACAACAGCGATGTCATTCACCGGTCGGACGACACGGAGCGTGTCGCCAGGCGGACTCCCGGCGCGGCCAACTCTGGCAGGATCGACGGGGTGAGCTCAACTCTGTCCGACCGGAATGGTGGGGTGGGGAAGGAATTTCGTGCGGTGGCGCTGGTGGAAGAGCTGCAGCAACGAAGCCGTGAGGTGGATTCGCTGGTCAACGCCGTCTGCACGCCCTCTCCCGCCGCACTCACGCATGCCGCCCAGCTGGACACAGAGCGTGACGAAGGACGCGTCCGTGGTCCGCTGCACGGCGTACCGGTTCTGGTCAAGGACAACGTCGACACCGCCGACCTGCCGACCACAGCCGGCTCGCTGGCGCTGGCCGACCAGCCGCCGCCCCTGCAGGACGCTGCCCTGGTACGGCGACTGCGTGACGCCGGGTGTGTCGTCCTCGGCAAGACCAACCTGAGCGAGTGGGCCAACTTCCGCGGCTCGGCGTCCTCGTCCGGCTGGAGCGCTTACGGCGGCCTCACCCGCAACCCGTACGCACTCAACCGCTCCGCCGGCGGCTCCTCGAGCGGATCGGGCGCCGCGGTCGCCGCGGGGCTGGCGGACTACGCCGTCGGCACGGAGACCAACGGATCGATCGTCTGCCCGGCCGCAGTGAACGGCATCGTCGGCCTGAAACCCACTGTCGGCCTCGTCCCACAGCAGGGCATCGTGCCGATCTCTCACTCGCAGGACACCGCCGGACCGATGACCAGGACGGTTTCCCAGGCGGCGGCGCTCCTGACCGTGCTCACCGGCGGAGGCACCGACTACAGCGAGAGCTGTCGAGGGACGGACCTCGGCGACGTCCGGATCGGCGTCCCCCGGGGTCCGCTCTGGGGCTACTCGACCGGGCTCGACGAGGTCACCGAGCACGCTCTCGGCATCCTCAGCCGCTGCGGGGCCACGCTGGTCGACCACCTGTCACTCCCGACCCCGGGCGGCGAGGAGGACCAGCTGCAGGTCCTCGCCCATGAGCTCAAGGTGGACCTGACGGCGTACCTGGCGACTCGTGCACCGGGCGGTCCGCGGACGCTGGACGACCTGATCGCCTTCAACAAGGAGCACGCCGACGTCGAGCTCCAGTGGTTCGGCCAGGAGCTGTTCGAGCGGGCGGCCGCCACCGAGGGCCTGGACTCCCCGATCTACGTCGCCTCCCGGCTGACCGCGCTGCGGGCCGGCCGGGACGGTATCGACGACCTGCTCCGGGACAACCAGCTCGACGCCCTCGTCACCCCGTCGTACTCGCCGGCCTGGACCATCGACCTGATCAACGGCGACCACGTGCTCGGCAGCTCCTCATCGCACGCCGCGCTGGCCGGGTATCCGCTGCTCTCGGTGCCGTCCGGACTGGTCGCCGGCCTGCCGGTCGGGATCACGTTCAGTGGCACCGCCCGGAGTGATGCCACGCTCATTCGCTTGGCTCACGCCTTCGAAACGGCGAGAATCGCTGCAGACGGACCGTTCCCGACCCCGGAGTTCACACAGTGGGTGTAGATCGCGTCAGGTGGGGCATCGTTGCTACTGGCAACATCTCCACGTCGTTCACGAGGGATCTGAAGCTGCTCCCCGACGACGCCGTGGTCACCGCTGTCGCGTCCCGGTCGCAGGACAACGCCGACCGGTTCGCCGCCGAGTTCGGCATCGAGCACGCGTACGACGACTACCGGCGGCTGCTCGACTCCGGCACGGTCGACGTGATCTACATCGGCACGCCGCACCCCCAGCACTACGCGGTCGCCCGGGCCGCTCTGCAGGCCGGGATCGCGGTCCTCTGCGAGAAGCCGGTCACGCTGACGGCCAAGCAGGCCCGGGACCTGGTCGCGGTCGCCGCCGAGCACCGGACCCTGTTCGCCGAGGCGATGTGGATGCGGACCAATCCCGTCGTCCAGGCGTTCTTCGCCGACCTGGCGAGCGGCGTGATCGGCGAGCCGCAGCAGGTCGTCGCCGACTTCGCCTTCCACAAGCCGGCGCTGCCTGCCCGGCTGCTCGACCCGGCGCTCGGCGGCGGATCGCTGATGGACGGCGGCATCTACCCGATGACCTTCACCTTCATGGCGCTCGGCCGCCCGGCCGAGGTGAAGGCGGTCGGCGCCCTCAACGAGGACGGCGTCGACCTGAACGTGGCGATGGCCTGGCGGTACGACTCCGGCGCGGTCGCCGCGCTGACCTGTGGCCTGCGCTCGCAGAACCCGTGGACGGCCTCGGTGAGTGGTCCGGAGGGCAGTCTGTTGCTGCCGCACCGCTTCCACCACCCGGAGTACTACGTGCGCAGCACGGCGGCCGGCCAGGAGCGGATCGACGTACCGGTGCATGGGCTTGGGTACCACTATGAGGCGGGGGACGTCATGCGCGCGTTGCGCGACGGCCTCGTCGAGGTGCCGTCACTGCCGCACGCCGGGACGATCGAGGTCCTCGAACTGCTCGACGAGACCCGTAGACAGATCGGGGTCAGGTACCCCGGTGACGACGAAGACCTGGGTGGATAACAGCAGATGCCGAACGGACGTAGTTCCTTCGTAGTGGTGGCCAATCGCCTTCCCGTCGACCGGATCGAGATGCCCGACGGCAGTACTTCGTGGCGGCGCAGCCCCGGCGGGCTGGTGACCGCGCTCGCCCCGGTGATGCAGCGTCACCACGGGGCCTGGATCGGCTGGACCGGCGGCGCGGACGAGAAGGTCGACCCCTTCGACAACGACGGGATGCACCTGGTCCCGGTGATGCTGTCCGCCGAGGACGTGCAGCTGTACTACGAGGGGTTCTCGAACGCGACCCTCTGGCCGCTGTACCACGACGTCATCGTCGCGCCGGAGTTCCACCGGGAGTGGTGGGAGTCGTACGTCGCGGTGAACCGGCGGTTCGCCGAGGCCGCCGCGGACGCCGCCGACGACAATGCCGACGTGTGGGTGCACGACTACCAGCTGCAACTGGTGCCGGCGATGCTGCGGCGGCTGCGGCCCGACGTCCGGATCGGGTTCTTCCTGCACATCCCGTTCCCGCCGACCGAGCTGTTCGCACAGATGCCGTGGCGGCGGCAGATCCTGGACGGCCTGATGGGTGCGGACCTGGTCGGTTTCCAGCGTCCCGGGGCCGCCTCGAACTTCGCCCGCCTGGCCCGCAACCGGATGGGCCTGCGCACCCGCGGCGACCGGATCCACCTGCCGGACGACCGGATCGTCCGGGCCAAGGCGTTCCCGATCTCCATCGACGTCGGCGAGCTGGAGAACACCGCCCGCCAGCCTGAGACCGAGGCCCGGGCGGCGGAGATCCGCGAGGAGGTCGGCAACCCCGCGCACGTGCTGCTGGGTGTCGACCGGCTCGACTACACCAAGGGCATCCGGCAACGGCTGCGTGCGTTCGGCGAACTGCTGGACGAGAAGCGCGTCTCGGTCGACGACGCGGTCTTCGTCCAGGTGGCGACACCGTCGCGTGAGCGGGTCGAGCAGTACCGCGTGCTGCGCGACGAGATCGAGCTGCTGGTCGGCCGGATCAACGGCGAGCACGGCCGGATCGGCACGCCGGCGATCAACTACCTGCACACGTCGTACTCCCGGACCGAGATGGCCGCGCTGTTCCGGGCCGCGGACGTCGCCGTGGTGACGCCGCTGCGCGACGGCATGAACCTGGTCGCCAAGGAGTACGTCGCCTGCCGGTACGACGACACCGGCGCGCTGGTGCTGAGCGAGTTCGCCGGGGCGGCCGACGAGTTCCGGCAGGCGTTCCTGGTGAACCCGCACGACATCAACGGGATGAAGGACACCGTCGTCGACGCGATGAACACCGACGACCGCCAGCTCGGCCGCCGGATGAAGGCGATGCGCAAGCACCTCGCGCAGCACGACGTGAACGTGTGGGCCGCGAGCTTCCTGAAGGCGCTGCATGACGACGACTGACGACGACCGGGGCGGTGGCGTGGCGCAGCCAGGACCCCGTGTTCTCGCACTCGACCTCGGTACGTCGTCCGCTCGCGCGCTGGTGCTGTCCGCCGAGGACGCCGCCCCGGTCCCGGGAGCGCTGGCGCGGTACAAGATCTCCCCGACGTACGCCACCGGCGGCTCGGCCACGCTCGACCTGCACGAGTACGTCGAGGGCCTGCTCGGCTGCCTGGACGAGCTCCAGCAGAACGGGCACCTCGACGACATCGGCGCGATCGTGGTCTCCTCGCAGTGGCACTCGATCGTTGCCCTCGACAGCAGGGGTGCACCGCAGACGCCGGTGATCACCTGGGCGGACACCCGCTCGGTGGACCTGGACCTCGGCTCGTCGTTCGACGAGCACGCGTTCCACGCGCGGACGGGTTCCTGGCTGCACCGGCTGTACTGGACGCGCCGCATTCCCTGGTTGCTGTCCGAAGGGTCGCCGGCCGGGTTCGCCGGTCTGCCGGACCTGGTGCTCGAGCGGCTCACCGGCGAGCGGGTGACCTCGGTGTCGATCGCGTCCGGCACCGGGACGCTCGACCTCGCCCGCGGGGTGTACGACGAGGAGGCGCTGGAGATCGCCGGTGCGAAGACCGAGCTGCTGCCGGCGATCGTGCCGTCAGGATGGACCGGTTCGTTGTCGGCGGAGTTCGGACGCCGCTGGCCGGGGCTGGTCGGCGTACCAGTGCATCCGCCGACCGGTGACGGTGCCGCGTCGAACGTCGGGACCGGTGGGTACGACGAGACGACGGCCGCGGTGACCGTGGGGACGTCGGCCGCCGTCCGGGTGGTGCACCCGATCGGCGACGCGCCGGAGCTGCCGTGGGAGTTGTGGCGGTACCGCGTCGACGACGAGCGCGCGGTGACCGGGATGGCGTTCTCTGCGGCGGGGAACCTGCATGCGTGGCTGACCGGGGTGCTCCAGCTGGCTTCCGAGGAGCCGACCACGGTCGAGATCGGGTCGTCGCGGGTGATCGCGATCCCGTTCCAGGCCGGTACGCGGCCGCCGGCGACCGTGCCGAGCGGCTCCGGGGTCTACTTCGGCCTGTCCTTCGACGACACCGGCGAAGACCTTCTGGCCGCGTCCCTGCAGGGCGCGTCCCTCGAGATCGACCTCGGCCTGCGCATGCTGGACACACTCTTCGGTCGCGAGCTCTCGGTCGTCCTGGGTGGTGGCGGCATCGACGCCTCCGCCTGGTGGCGGCGCTGCCTGACCGCGACCTTCGCCCGTCCCACCACCGTCTGTGCCGAGGCCGAAGTCGGCGCCCGCGGCGCCGCCGCCGTAGCCCTCGGCCTCTGCCCGGCGCCGGGCGGCGAACACCTCGAGCCGGTCGACGCGGAGGTCGCCCGGGTGGCCGATCTCCGCCCCCGCTACGCCGCCCTGCGCGAACTGGCCGCCCAGGCCTCAACCATTTGACCCGCCGCCCGACCTCGAGCGGGGGGCTTGAACACCATCCCGGGGGTGACCACCGGGAATTACCTGTTCCGGTCCACCAGTACCTGTTCAAGCCCCCGCCTTCTCGCGCAGGGCGGACCGCTGAACCGGTTGGGTGATGGCGGTTACTGACAGCGCCGGGGTGGGACCGGAGGATGGCGCGCATGTGGCGCGCGATGATGAAGTCCAAGGTGCACCGGGCGACGGTGACGCAGGCGGATCTGGACTACGTGGGGTCCTGCACGCTGGACGCCGCGTTGATGGACGCGGCCGACCTGCTGCCCGGCGAGAAGGTGGACATCGTCGACATCACCAACGGCAACCGGCTGTCGACGTACCTGATCGAAGGGCCGCGCGGCTCCGGCGTGGTCGGGATCAACGGGGCGGCGGCGCACCTGATCCACCCGGGTGACCTGGTCATCCTGATCGCGTACGGGACGTTCGACACCGCGGAGGCGAAGGTGTTCGAGCCGAGCGTAGTCTTCGTGGACGAGCACAATGCGATCACCCGCATCGGCTCCGACCCCGCCGAGGCGCTGCCCGACAGCGGCACGCTCCGCGGCGACGAAGTACACGTAGGTCCCGCCGTCGCACCGACCGACGGGGGCCTGACCGCACACACCCGCGCCGAGATGAGGACTGGTCGACGATGACCGACACGACCGAGACCACCGCCGATGTGACCGCAGCCGAGAACACCACCGCGGAGACCGCGACCGCGGCCAACGAGACCGCTGCCGCCACGCCGAAGACCGCGTCGCACGACAACGAGCCGAACCCGAAGCTCCGGGCGTTCATGAACTCCGGCTGGGCCGACTCTGAGCGACAGGACGTGACACTCAGTGACGTCGGCGGGTGGGCGGCCAAGCGGCGGGACGCGCTGTCGCAGGCCTTCCCCGGTGAGCGGCTGGTGATCCCCGCCGGCACGTACAAGGTCCGGTCGAACGACACCGACTTCGTCTTCCGCCCGCACACCGACTACGTCTGGCTGGCCGGCGACCAGACCTCGGACGCGGTCCTGGTGCTGGAGCCGAACGGCACCACCGGCCACGACTCGGTCCTGTACTTCCGCCCGCGGTCCGACCGCAGCGAGGGCGAGGAGTTCTGGCGCGACCGGATGTACGGCGAGCTGTGGGCCGGCCGCCGTCCGTCGCTGACCGAGACGGCCAAGGAGTTCGGCATCGAGACCCGGCACGTCGACCGGCTCGCGGACGCGCTGAAGGGCGACGTGCCGACCCGGGTACGGCGCGGTGAGCACGACTCGATCGCCTCGCTGCTGAGCGGCGCGAAGACCGACACCGACCGGGACCGGGAGCTGGCCGCGACGCTGTCGGAGCTCCGGCTGGTCAAGGACCCGTTCGAGATCGAGCAGCTGCGCAACGCGGTCGCGATCACGCACCGCGGCTTCTCCGACGTCCTGGCCGAGATGGACAAGGTCCGCGAGTACGGCGAACGCTGGATCGAGGGCACGTTCTGGCGCCGGGCCCGGGCCGAGGGCAACGACGTCGGCTACACGTCGATCGCGGCGGCCGGACCGCACGCGACCACGCTGCACTGGATCGAGAACGACGGCCCGGTGGTCGACGGCACGCTGATGCTGCTCGACATGGGCGTGGAGAACCGTCAGCTCTACACCGCGGACATCACCCGCACACTGCCGGTGAGCGGCGAGTTCACCCCACGCCAGCGCGACCTGTACCAACTGGTGCTGGACGCGCAGAACGCCGGGATCGACGCGCTCAAGCCGGGCGTCACCTTCCGGACCGCCCACGAGGCCGCGATGCAGGTGATCGTGCACGGCCTCGACGCGATGGACCTGCTGCCGGTGTCGGCCGAGGAGGCGCTCGACCCGGAGAGCATGCTCTACCAGCGCTACACGCTCCACGGTGTCAGCCACATGCTCGGCCTCGACGTGCACGACTGCTCGGCGGCGCGCGAGGAGAAGTACCGCAAGGGCGACCTGCAGACCGGCTACGTGCTCACGGTCGAGCCCGGCCTGTACTTCCAGGCCGACGACCTGACCGTCCCCGAGGACCTCCGCGGCATCGGCATCCGGATCGAGGACGACATCCTGATCACCGAGAACGGCGCCGAGAACCTCTCCGAGGCCATGCCCCGCACCGTCGAGGCGTTGCAGGACTGGATGTCTTCGTGAGCATGCGGAGTTCCTGAGCACCCGGGGACGACGGGGCGCACCAGTCGTGCGCCTCCGTCGTCCGGTTCACCAGATGCGGACGCGGTCCTCGGGCGCCAGCCACATGCCGTCGGACTCGCTGGTGGCGAAGGTCTGGTGGAACTCGTCGATGTTCTTCACCACCGCGTTGCAGCGGAACTCCGGCGGGGAGTGCGGGTCGATCGCGAGCCGGCGGGCTGCCTCCTCCGGGCGGGTCTTGGTGGACCACGCGGTCGCCCAGGAAAGGAAGAAGCGCTGGCTCCCGGACAGACCGTCGATGACCGGCGGCTCGGCGCCGTCCAGCGAGAGCTGGTGGGCGACGTAGGCGATCGACAGGCCGCCCAGGTCGCCGATGTTCTCGCCGAGGGTGAGCTTGCCGTTCACGTGCTGCCCCGGGGTCTCGGCCGGCGAGAGCACCTCGTACTGCGCGACCAGCTTGTCGGTGCGCTGCTCGAAGGCGGCCCGGTCGTCGTCGGTCCACCAGTCGTTGATGTTGCCGTCGCCGTCGTACCGCGAGCCCTGGTCGTCGAACCCGTGGCCGATCTCGTGCCCGATCACCGCGCCGATCGCGCCGTAGTTGACCGCGTCGTCGGCGTCCAGGTCGAAGAACGGCGGCTGCAGGATGCCGGCCGGGAAGACGATCTCGTTCATCCGCGGGTTGTAGTACGCGTTGACCGTCTGCGGCGTCATCTTCCACTCGGTCCGGTCGACCGGCTGCCCGAGCTTGGCCAGCTCGCGGGCGGTCTCCACCGCGACCGACCGGCGGACGTTGCCGACCAGGTCGGCCGGGTCGACCTCGAGCGCGCCGTAGTCCTTCCACTTGTCCGGGTAGCCGATCTTCGGCAGGAAGGTGCCCAGCTTGTCGAGCGCGCGCCGGCGGGTGTCCGCCCCCATCCAGTCGAGCGTGTCGATCCGCTGGCGGTAGGCCTCGACCAGGTTGGCCACCAACTCGACCATCCGGGCCTTCGCCGCCGGCGGGAAGTGCTCGGCGACGTACAGCTTGCCGAGCGCCTCGCCGAGGGCCGACTCGACCACGCCGACACCGCGCTTCCACCGCTCGCGCAGCTCCGGCGCACCGGTCAGTGTCTTGCCGTAGAAGGCGAAGTTCTCGTCCACGAAGGCCTTGCTCAGCAGCGGCGCCGCGTCGTGCACGACCCGCCAGCTCAGCCATTCCTTCCAGCGCTCGAGCTCGACCTCGCGCAGCGCCGCGGCGGCCGCGGTGAAGAAGTCGGGCTCCCGGACGACGACCTGCTCGATCGCACTCGCCGGTACGCCGGCGCCGGCCAGCCAGCGTGACCAGTCGAACCCCGGAGTGAGCTCGTCGAGCCCGGACCGGTCCAGCTTGTTGTAGGTGAGCGTGACGTCGCGGTCCTTGACCCGGTCCCAGTGGCCGGTCGCGATCCGCGTCTCCAGTTCCATGATCCGGGCCGCGGCACCGGCCGGATCGGGCAGCCCGGCAAGCTCGAGCATCCGGGTGACGTGTGCGACGTACGCCGTCCGGATCTCGGCGAAGGAGGTTTCGCGGTAGTAGGACTCGTCCGGCAGGCTGATGCCGCCCTGCATGAAGTACACGATGTACTCGTCGGACTTCTTCGCGTCGGCGTCGATCCAGATGTGGAACACCCCGGACACGCCCTGCAGCTCGAGCGTGCCGAGGGCGGCCACCAGGTCGCCGACGTCGGCGATGTCGCGGACCAGCGCGAGCTGGTCGGCGATCGGCTCGGCGCCGCGCGCCTCGATCGTCTCCTCGTCCATGAAGCTGCTGTAGAGGTCGGCGACCTTGCGCGCCTCGCTGCCCTCCGGGTGACCGGCGGCGACCGTCTTCTCGACGATGGCGCGGACGTCCTGCTCGGCCGTGTCCGACAACACGTGGAAGGCGCCGTAGATGGCCTTGTCCGCCGGGATCTCGTGCTGCTCCAGCCACGGCCCGTTCGCGTGTCGGTACAGGTCGTCCTGCGGTCGCACGTCGCCGGACAGACCCGAAGTATCGATCCCTGCTGTCATCCCTGCCCTACTCCTTCAGCGCGTGAGCTTGCTGCCAGCGACAGTACCCGCTGGCGGCGATCGGGGCTTTGAACTATCCACAGGTCCGTGCCGTTCAACCGGTAGAAGAACATCCGGATCAGGAGGGACCCGCCAATGCCACGCCTCGTCCGCCGCCTCACCGCCGTACTCAGCGTGCCCGCGCTGATGCTCGGCCTCGTCAGCACCTCGGCCTCCGCACACCCGACGAAGTTCCCCACCCGGATCGAGCTGCCGGACGGCTTCCAGCCGGAAGGGATCGCGATCGACCGCGGGACGGCGTTCTTCGGCTCGCGGCTCGACGGTGACATCTACGCCGCCGACCTGAAGACCAGCCGGGGCGAGGTCATCAGTGAGGGCCCGGGCACCGGCTCGCTCGGGATGAAGGTGGACCACCGGGGCCGGCTGTTCGTGGCCGGCGCGGCCGGTGGTAACGGCCGGGTCGTCGACACCCGCACCGGCGAGGTGCTGGCGAGCTACACCTTCGCCACCGCCCCGACGTTCGTGAACGACGTGATCGTGGGCAAAGACGCCGCCTACTTCACCGACTCGCGCAGGCCGGTCTTCTACAAGGTTCCGCTCGGCCGCCACGGCACGCTGCCGGCGCAGTCTGCTGTGAAGACCATCGCCTACAGCGGCGAGTACCAGCACGTACCGGACGTCAACAACGCCAACGGCATCGCCCTGACCCCGGACCGGCGCGCCCTGATCATCGTGCAGTCGTCCACCGGGTTCCTGTTCCGCGTCGACCCCGGCACCGGCAGCACGCGCCGGATCGACATCGGCGACGAGCTGATGACGAACGGCGACGGCCTGCTGGTCATCGGCACCACCCTGTACGTCGTGCAGAACCGGCTCAACCAGATCGCGGTGCTCAAGCTCGACCCGTCGGGCACACGGGGTCACCTGGTCGACAGGATCACCAGTCCGGACTTCGACGTACCCACGACCGCGGCGGCGTTCGGTAACCGCCTGTACCTCCCGAACGCCCGCTTCAACGTCCAGCCGCCCCTTCCGACCACGCCGTACTGGGTCACAGCGGTCAAGCGCTGAACCGTTCACCCGTACGACGGGTCGTCCTACGGTGGAATCTCTTAGGGGAGGAAGTACTCATGTTCATCCGTAGTGTCACTGCCCTGCTCGGTCTCGCCGCACTGATCCTCGGGCTGACCACCGCACCCGCCACAGCGGCGACCAGTTCCGGCAGCACCGGGAAGCACGCCTTCCCGACCAGGATCGCGCTGCCGGACGGGTTCCGCCCGGAGGGCATCGCGATCAAGGGCGGTACGGCGTACCTCGGCTCGCTGGCCGACGGCGACATCTACGCCGTCAGCCTGCGGACCGGCAAGGGCAAGGTGATCAGCCAAGGCCCCGGTACACCGTCGGTCGGGCTGAAGATCGACCGCCGCGGCCGGCTGTTCGTGGCCGGCGGACCGGCGGGGACGGCTCGCGTGGTCGACAGCCGCACGGGCAGGATTCTGGCGAACTACCAGCTCGCACCGGGCGCACCGACGTTCGTCAACGACGTCGTGCTCGGCAGGCACGCCGCCTACTTCACGGACTCCCAGCGGCCTGTCATCTACAAGGTGCCGTTCGGACGTCACGGCAAGCTGCTCGGTCAGTCCGCCGTCCGCACGATCCCGTTGACCGGTGACTACGAGCACCAGACCGGCTTCAACGTCAACGGCATCACCCTGACTCCGGACCGGCGCGCGCTGATCATCGTGCAGTCGTCGACCGGTCTGCTGTTCCGGGTGAACCCGTGGACCGGCGTCACCCGGCGGGTCGACCTGGCCGTCCCGATGACCAACGGAGACGGGCTGCTGACGATCGGCCGGAGGCTGTACGTGGTCCAGAATCAGTTGAACAAGATCGCGGTCGTCAAGCTGAACCGGGCCGGCACCTCGGGCTCACTGGTACGTGAGATCACCAGTCCGGACTTCGACGTACCGACGACGGTGGCCACGTTCGGCAAGCGGCTCTACCTGCCGAACGCGCGCTTCAACGTCCAGCCGCCGCTTCCGACCACGCCGTACTGGGTGACAGCCGTACGGCGCTAGCGCCAGAGCAGCCGGGTGGCCGCGTGCCGCCCGGCTGCACGGCGTCAGGAGAGGGTGCGGAGGTCTCCCCGGGCAGCGGCCTTCAGCCGGCTGCCGCAGGACAGCCGGACGGAGTAGCCGGCCGGGATGGACAGCGGCTCGCCGGTCTGCGGGTTGCGGCCGGTGCGCGGGGCCCGCATCACCCGCTCGATGCTCAGCAGACCGGTCAGCGACACCTTGTCGCCCTTGTGCACGGCCTCGGTGACGACGTCGCCCAGCGCGTCGAGGACCTTCTCGGCCTGGTTCCGCGGAATGCCCGCCTTCTGCGCCACGCCGGCGATCAGCTCGCTGCGATTCACGGCTCTCCTCAGACTCGTGCCGCCGGGCGGCACTTCGGACGCCGCGCGGTCGATCGCCAGCACCTTAACCGAAATGATTGTCGTTAGCGAGAAGCGACCGCATTCCGGTCAACCGCGGTCCCGCGGGAACTTCGCGGCCGGGCGGCGTCGTCCGGTCACAGCCCGTCCTGGTCGTGCCAGTGGTTCTGCCACCGCCCGTCGATCGCGTCGTCGGACCGCTGGTACCGGATGTCGGTGGACAGCCGGATGCCGTCGGAGACGTTGTCCAGGGCGGCGTGGATCGTGTGCGCGGTGTGAATGACCAGGTCACCGGCCGCGTAGTCGGTCACCAGCCAGCGGGCGTCGTACTCGTCGGCCAGCCCGGGCAGGTCCGCGGTCATTGACGCGGCCGGGCGCTTGAGCCGTCCTGCGGCCTCCTCCTCGAGCACGCGCTGATGACTGCCCTCCAGATACGTCAGACCGCCGCGGGCGACCGCACAGTCGCCGAGCGGGATCCACGCGGACAGCACCTGGTCACTGCCCCCTCTGAGGTACACCAGGTCGTAGTGCGCCTGTGTCGCCGTACCGATCCCGTTCTCGCCCGGTGCGGTCTGCCGGATGATCTTCCGCTTGTGCAGAAAGGGTTCTCCGCCCAGGAACCACTGGAACCATCCCTTGATGGCCGGCTGCGCGCAGAAGGCGGCGTACTCCGGCCCCGGCACGACCTGGTCGAACAGCACCTTCCGGTACGACGCCCTGTCCGGCGCAGCCCCCGTCAGTCCGAAGTAGTACCGGCGGAAGTCCTGCACCACAACGGGATCCAGCAATCCGGTCAGGAACAGGTACCCGTCCCGCCGCAGCCGGTCGCGCAGCCGCGGCAGCTCCGTACGTTCGCGATCCGGCACGACGGCCAATTCACCCAGCCGCTGTGGGGACTGGTCGAGCACATAACCGTTGGAAGTGAGCACAGCACCATTCCACCTGCGGTTGGCGGCCAGCCGGAATGGACACGGACGACCTGTTCTTGGACCCTTGTGACGTGCGGAACTGGTCGATCTACCTGACTCCAGGTCACTCCGAGCGTCAACTTGGACTCTTCTGCCTCGGGGCCGGTGAGCAGGAGAACCGCCCCGGGCCGACACCGGAACGCGCGCTGGGGTGCCATGCCCTCGTATGGATCAAAGAAGGCCACGGGCACCTGCTGCACGGGCCTGACCGCCAATTGTTCGACGTGCAGGCACCCGCAATGCTCTGGCTACACCCAGGCGTGTTGCACGGCTACCGCCCTGCCACTCGCTGGCGCCAGGCCTGGGCGCTCTTCAGTGGCCCCGCGACCACAGCACTCACCACGCTGGGCCACCTCGACCCCACTGAGCCAGTACGGCGCTATGCCGATCCGCGAACCGTCGACCGCGCGTTCACTCGACTGCTCCGCGTCAGCGCGACGCGAAACGCCGTACAGACTGTTGCGGCGCTTTATGACCTCGTCGCCCAGGCAGCACCGCCACCGGACGACGACATAGCTGCTCAACTCGCCGGACTCGCCTGCAAGGCGCTGAGCATCCAGGACTATGCCGCCGAGCTCGGCCTCAACGTGAAGGAGCTCCGCGACGCTGTCCGGCGAACGACGGGTTCCACGCCGCAGGAACTGGTCCTGACCACAAGACTCAACACTGCCAAGGCTCTGCTCGCGGAGGAGGAACTGTCCGTGGGAGCGGTCGCACGGCGGGTCGGGTACGACGATCCGGCGTATTTCACCCGGTTGTTCACCGCACGGGTCGGTCTGTCACCCCGCGCGTTCCGGCGGTCCGGTTCGATTCCGACCCCGTTTTCCTCCTTCTGAAGGAGGCGCGATCGACTTTCAGACCGGTAGAACCGTCCACCGGGGTGACGTCCTGACCGGCCGGCCCCGCTACGGTCGTGGGTATGAGTCAACCGCAGCCCATCGACCCGCGCTACGTGAACCGGCCGCCGGCCAAGCCGAAGAAGCGGCGCAACTGGTTTCTCCGGACCGTCGGACTGATCGTCTTGCTGTTCGTCCTCATGCTGGTCGCGGTCCCGCTGTACGCGTGGAGCCGGATCGACAAGATCGACGCGATGCCGACCGGCGACCGGCCCGCCGACACGCCCGGTACGACGTACCTGATGGTCGGCTCGGACAGCCGCGACGACCTCAGCCGGGCCGAGCGGGCCAGGCTGCACACCGGCGGCGAGGCCGGTGCCCGGACCGACTCGATCATGCTCATGCACGTCCCGGAGTCCGGCCCGACCGCGCTGGTCAGCATTCCGCGCGACAGCGTGGTCGATGTCCCGGGGCAGCGGAACAAGCGCAAGATCAACGCCGCGTACGCGATCGGCAACGGCAACCCCGCGCTGCTGATCCAGACCATCGAGGAGGCGACCGGACTGCGGATCGACCACTACGTCGAGATCGGCTTCGGCGGCTTCGCCTCGGTCATCGACAGTGTCGGCGGGATCGAAATGTGCTTGCCAAAGGCAATGAAGGACGCTGACGCGCACATCGACCTGCCGGCCGGATGCCAGGAGCTCGACGGGGTGAACGCCCTCGGCTACGTCCGGTCCCGGAAGGCGGACGGACAGAACGACTTCGGCCGGGTGCAGCGGCAGCGCGAGATGGTCGGCGCGGTCGCGCAGGAGGTCGCCTCGCCGTCGACGTTCCTGAACCCGGTGCGGTTCTACAACGTCGCGACCAAGGGCGTCGACGCACTGACCGTGGACCGGGACATGGGGCTGGTCGACTTCGGCCGGTTCGCCCTCGGGATGCGGGCGATCTCCGGCACCGGCGGCGTCAACCTGACCGTCCCGATCGGTGACGACAGCTACCAGACGCGGCAGGACGGTGTCGGCGTCCGCTGGGACCGCCCGAAGGCGCTGGCCCTGTTCAACGCGCTCAAGGAGGACAACACCAGCAGTCTGAAGAGCAGTTGACCGCTCTCGTCCACGCAGTGGTGAGCCTGGGCATGCTGGTCATAATCCCTCTCGGGCTCACCCTGCTGCCCCACCCGCTCACTCACCCCGCGAGTCTGCTCCGCCGCACGCTCACCACGTCGCCACACCCCGCCAGCCTGCTTCCGCGGACCCTCCGATCGCGGCCTGAGTCCGTCACGCCCAGCCCTCGGTGGTGCTTCTTCTTCGCGGTGCCCGGCGTTCTTTCCCTCTGGCTCCCGCGCGGTCCGGTGTCGATCGCCCTGGCCTCGGTCTATCTCGCCGGCACCCTTCTCCTCATCGCACTCGCCGCCCACGACTTCCTCCGCAACAAACGCCTGCACCCCCGTGAGATCGCGCTGTACACCGCCCTCGCCACCCCCTCGATCGCGGCACTGGCCCTGGTGGCCGAGCGATCGTCGTACGAGTTGTTCGGCTTCACCCTGACCGTCCTCTCGCTGACCGTCGCGCACTTCCACTTCGCCGGGTTCGCGGCCGCGCTGATCGCCTTCCTGGTAGCCGGTCCGCGGACGACAACCGGCGACGCGGCCGCGGTCAGCGTCCCGCTCGGCACCGGGATCGTCCTGCTCGGCTTCTTCCTCGGCGACCCGGTCGAGCTCTCGGGCGCCGCCGTACTCACCGCCGGCATGTGGCTCGTCGGCTGGAACCTCTGGCGCCGATCACGGGCCACCGACCGGACCACCGGCGTACTGCTCACGACGTCCGCCGCAACGCTCGTCGTCACCATGCTGCTGGCGTTGAGCTGGGCGTTGGGTCACGTTGCCCCCACGCCGTACCTACCGTTGGAGTGGATGGTCGCCACGCACGGCTTGGCGAACGCGGTCGGCTTCGCACTCTGCGGGGTACTGGCCTGGCGACGACTCGCGAAGGGGGCCGGATGAAGCTCGAGGACCTGGACGATCTGCGGTTCACCTACCACGCGGTCGGTTCCACCCGGTACGGCGAGACCCCGCCCGGCTACCACCGGATGGAGTACAGGGCCCGGCTCGGCGAGGGCGACGAGGTGTTCCACCGCGCGGGCGAGGCATTGCTGAACTGGCGGATGCACCGCACCGCGGGCCTGCCGATGACCGCGACCGACACCCCCGCGACGATCGGCACGAACTCCCTCGGCCGCCTGGGCGTGGGCATGCTGGTCGGCCGCCTGCGTACCGCGATACCCATCGGCCTCGTCGGTTTCCCGGTCCCCTGCCGCGTCGTCTGGACGGTCGACGAACCCGACCGCGTCGGCTTCGCCTACGGCACCCTCGAAGGCCACCCGGCCTCCGGCGAGGAGTCCTTCGTCGTCACCAGCGAACCCGACGGCATCCACTTCACCGTCCGCGCCTACAGCCGCCCCGCCACCTGGTACACCCGCCTCGGCGGCCCGCTCACCCGCCGAGCCCAGCAACAGGCCGCTCGCCGCTACACCAGATCCCTCCGCCGCCTCGCCACCCCCTGACCCCACAGCAAAGGCCTCGCAAGCTCATACCTTGCGAGGCCAGGCTCATTCCTACCAGGCGAAGCAAGCCCCACAGGTGACCAACACGCCAACAAATCAAGAGCTTCACCCGGCCTGAACGTGATGCCACGCCAATCACGATCAGCGCGATGGTTGCAGTCGCGGTTGCAGTTGGGTTCATCCCCACAGCGCCTTCCCCATCCGGTCGGCGGCATCGCGGGCGAGCCGCGATGTGACGTGGGTATCGCGCTTGGTCACCGCTAGCGACGAGTGGCCTAGGATCTCTTGCACGACCCTGATGTCCACGCCCTGCTCCAGGAGCAGAGTCGCGGCGGTATGGCGAGCATCGTGGAAACGAGCAGGCGGTACGCCAACCTCATCGAGCAACGCACGCCATTCCTTCCGGTCGTCAGTCGGGTCAATCGGCCGGCCATCCGGGCGACGGAAGACAAGATCCCGATCGTTCCAGGCGCTGCCTGCTGCCAGCCGTTCAGCCGCCTGAGCAGCTTTGTGTGCCCTGAGCAGCGGAATCAGCGGCTCCGGAATCGGCACGGGTTGAGTCTTTCGTCCTTTGGGCTTCTTGAACTCCCATTCACCGCCGCTGCGCTCCGGACAGTACCGCGCATGCCCAACACAATCAGGGCCACAGGTTTCCTTGTGCCTGGTTCGAATGCATTCCACGGGATCTGCACACGGGCCATGGCATCATCGCTCGTATGTGGCGGACTGGGGATTGGCGCGATAGCCCCTGGTATTTCGTGGTGGGTGGCGTTGGGATCGCGCTTGGCGGCCTGATCGCAATCGTGGGTGACAGCTCTCGACCAGGCTGGGCCCGGTGGCTCGCGGTAGCCGGCATGCTGATCAGCGTCGTTGTCCCCGCATGGGTTCTGTGGCGACTGTACCTGCGTGGCGGCCGCGGGAGACACGGCAAGCAGTGAACTGAGGCCAGTGCTTTGAGTACCGGATGGACTGGCCTCGGACCGAGTCTCCTCGGTTGCAGTTCCGGTTGCAGTTCGGCGAAGTTCGACCCGATCCACAGGAGTCCAGTGTCCTGCAAAACAAGGACTCTTCAAACGTCGGTGAACCAGGGCACACCACGGACGGCCAAGCTCATACCTTGCGAGGCCGCCACCTTTGTACCAGCGCCCGCCATCCATCCAGGTGAGCAACACACCAACAAACCAAGAGCAACAACCGGCGTGCGGTCGGAGTGCGCGGGTTCTAGAGTGGGCTGATGTCGTCGGTCAAGAAGTTCCAGGTCACTTTCGACTGCGCGGAGCCTGAGCGGGTCGCGCGGTTCTGGTGCGAGGTGCTCGGGTACGTCGTACCGCCGCCTCCGAAGGGGTTCGACAGCTGGACGGATTTCGACCGGGCGCAGCCGCCGGAGGAGCAGGGGGCGGCGTTCGCGTGCGTCGATCCCACCGGTGTGGGACCGCGGCTGTTCTTCCAGCGCGTTCCCGAAGGCAAGGTCGTGAAGAACCGGGTGCATCTCGACGTCCGGGTCGGTACCGGGCTGGTGGGTGACGAGCGCGTGGCCGTGCTCGAGGCCGAAGCTGCGCGGCTGGTCGCTCTCGGCGCGACCCGCGTGCAACTGCTGGTCGCCGACGAGCAGAACGAGTCGTGCCTGGCGATGCAGGACGTCGAGGGCAACGAGTTCTGTCTCGACTGAGCGGCCCCGACCCGGGGATGCGGGTCGGCCGCCGGGCTGCGAAACTGTGGCGGGTGAGTCCTAAGACGTTGACGGATCTGGTGGCTACCGGCTGGGCCGAGGCGCTCGCCCCGGTCGAGGACACGGTCGCGAAGATGGGCGAGTTCCTGCGGGCGGAGATCGCCGCCGGACGCCCGTACCTGCCGGCGGGTGAGAACGTACTGCGCGCCTTCCAGCGACCGCTGGAGCACGTGAAGGTGCTGATCGTCGGCCAGGACCCGTACCCGACACCCGGGCATCCGGTCGGCCTGAGCTTCTCGGTCGCACCGGACGTCCGCCCGATCCCCCGCAGCCTGGCCAACATCTACCGCGAGTTGATGGCGGACGTCGGCGTACCGGCCCCGTCGAACGGCGACCTGACCCCGTGGGCCGACCAGGGCGTGCTGATGCTCAACAGAGTCCTGACCGTCCAGCCCGGCAAGTCCGGCGCCCACCGCGGCAAAGGCTGGGAGATCGTCACCGAGCAGGCGATCCACGCCCTGGTCAAGCGCGGCGGCCCCCTGGTGGCGATCCTCTGGGGCCGCGACGCCCAAACCCTCAAGCCGATGCTGGGCAGCACCCCGTACGTCGAGAGCGCCCACCCCAGCCCGATGTCCGCCGACCGGGGCTTCTTCGGCTCCCGCCCGTTCAGCCGAGTCAACGCGATCCTCGCAGAACAAGGCGCAGCTCCCGTCGACTGGCGCCTTCCTTAGGCCTCTCGGCACGGCCATCTGTCTGAACCGACAGACAGCCGCCGCCCAAGGCGGTGTCCGTCGGTGGTGTTCAGGTGCCCGCGGGCTGCGTGGTGCCGGTCCAGCTGTGCCATAGGGGTGTAGCGGCCTCGGTCGCCTGGTGGAGCGACAGCAGCAGCACGCTGACAATCACCCGGCCGCGGTGCCGCCGGACGGCCCGCCACAACACTCCCTCACTGACCTAGTGAGGTCGCTGACCCAGCTGGAGCGATTGACAGCGCCGCGAGTCCGCCGTACGGTCTCGCATCAATAGGAAACTTTCCTAACAGTTGAGCGACCCCGAGCGGCGGCACCGCCGGAAACCAGGAAGGGAGGCAGGGTTGTCCCATGGCCACGACACCTGGAACTCCCCGCCTGCTCCGCGCGATGAACGATCGCGCCGCCCTGGACCTGCTGCTCGCCCACGGCCCGCTGTCCCGCACCGCCCTCGGCACCCTGACCGGCCTGTCCAAGCCGACCGCGTCCCAGCTGCTCGCGCGGCTGGAGGCAGCCGGCCTGGTCCACGCCAGCGGCACGACCGCGGGCCGGCCGGGCCCGAACGCCCAGCTCTACGAGATCAACGGCAGCATCGCGTTCGTCGCCGGTCTCGATGTCACCCCGACCCGGATCCGCTCGGCCGTGGCGGACCTGACCGGCCGGGTCGTCGGCAGCTACGAGCTGGCCACCCCGGGCCGCAGTGCCAAGGGCACGGTCGAGCGGGTGCTCAAGGCGATCGACGGCGCGCTGGGCGAGGCCGGGCTGAACCGCGCCGGGCTGCACCGTGTCTCGATCGGCACGCCGGGCGGTTTCGACCCGACGACCGGCCGGCTGCGGTACGCGACGCACCTGCCCGGCTGGCACTCCCCGCACCTGCTCGACGACCTGGCCGCGGCGATCGCCGTACCGCTGGAGGTCGAGAACGACGTCAACCTGGCGGCCATCGCCGAGCAGCGCGTCGGCCACGCCAAGGACAGCGACAACTTCGTGCTGCTGTGGGGCGAGGAAGGCGTCGGTGCCGCGGTCGTCATCAACGGCCGCCTGCACCGCGGCGCCACCGGCGGTGCCGGCGAGGTCGCCTTCCTGCCGCTCCCCGGTACGCCGCTCGTCCGCAACGTCAGCCGGAACAACGCCGGCGGCTTCCAGGAGCTCGCCGGTGGCGAACCGGTCCTGAAGCTCGCCCGCGAGCACGGCCTGAAGGCCCGGACGCCGGAGGCCGCGATCGCGGCCGCCCTGCAGCACGAGGGGGCCGGCGACGCCGTCCTGACCGAGTTCGCCCACCGGCTGGCCGTCGGTCTGGCCGCGATCGTCGCGGTCGTCGACCCCGAGCTGATCGTGCTCGCGGGCGGCGTGATCACCGCCGGCGGCGAGCGCCTGCGCGGACTCGTCCAGGACGAGCTGGCCGAGCTCGCCGTACCGCGACCGCGGCTGCTGATGGCCGCGATCCACCAGGACCCGGTGCTCGCCGGCGCCCTGCAGTCCGCCCTGACCACCACCCGAGACGAAGTCTTCGACACCGCTGGCGCACCCATCACCTAGGAATCCGGATGCAACGCTTCCCCCGCGTTTCACTGGCCGCCGCAGCCGTCGCACTGCTCGCGACCGCCTCCACCGGTACGTCGACCGCCCCGCAGGCCGGTGACGACGCCACCATCACCTTCTGGCACCGCCGGCGGCTTGAACGGCGGTTGTAGTGGTGTAATCATGATTACATGAGTACGAAGACTGAATCCGAGCGGGTGCGTGGCTGGTTGACCGGGCGGTTGCCGGACGGCTGGTTCGAGGGCGAGCCGGAGCTGACGATCGACCGCGACGAGATCCTGATCGTCGGGCGGATCGCGGCCCCGGAGCAGAAGGGTGACGTCAGCGCAGCCGAGCGCTCCGCCGCCGAGGAGGGCCGGATCAAGCAGTACCGGGAGGACACCCGGGACCGGCGGATCGAGATCGCCCGGGAGCTCGAGCACGCGACCCGGCGCAAGGTGGCCTGGGGCGTCGACTGCGGCGACACCCGGACGATCTTCACGTCGCTGTCCGCCCCGGTGATGACGCGCCTGCGCCAGCCCGAGCGCCAGGTCCTCGACACCCTGGTCGACGCGGGCGTGGCCCGCTCCCGCAGCGACGCCCTCGGCTGGTGCGTGAAACTCGTGGCCCAGCACAGCGAAACCTGGCTCGCCGACCTGCGCGAAGCCATGACCAAGGTGGAGGACGTCCGCCGAGCCGGCCCGGACGCCACCAAGAGCTGACGCACGCCCTGCACGCAGCTCGGCCTGGTGCGTGGCGAACACGTTGTTGATCCTCAGTTGGAGACCCGCGACTTCCTGAGCTGCGGCGATGGGTTGTCTCGGGACGTGCACGAACGCAGCAGGACCTTTGAACCGGCTGGTCGTCGAGCCGCCGAACAGGATCCGGTGGGGTCGCACAAGCAATTACCTGTGTCATCCCACCACCTAGTGTTCACTCCCCCGGCTGCTGGCGGCTGGATCTGCGAGCGGGACGATCGGCGGCGCCTGCTCCCGCACACAGCGCACGCCTCCGCGCCGGAGCGCGGAGGCGTGCTGATCGGTGGTGTGTTCTAGCGCTGGCCGCCCTGCCAGTCGCCGTCGGAGGTGGTTCCGTTGGAGTAGCCGCGGGACTGCGGAGCACCGTGGGTTGCATGGTGCTGCTCCTGCGACGGGTAGTCGCCCTGCTGGTACGCACCCTGGTCCCGACCGGACTGCTGGTACGCACCCTGGTGCTGGTAGCCCTGGTCGTAGCCGCCCTGGCGGCTCTGCTCGTAGCCGCCCGCCTGGCTCTGGTCGTAGACGCCGTTCGCCGGCGCCGTGCCGCTGGGCTGCGACTTCATCATCGTGTCGCGGTCGAACAGGTTGGCCAGCGCCCGCCCCGCCATCTCGCGACCGCCGAGCCCGAACGCGAGCCCCAGCGCCAGCGCGGCACCGGCGAGCACGATCAACAGCGTGTTCCCGGTCAGCTGGACGGCGATTCCGAGTTGCGTCAGCGCGGCGAAGGCGGCGTACACCAGGATCGCGTACTTGCCCACCTTGGCCAGCGTCTCGTTGCCGGTGGCGCCCCGGATGATCGCGGCCAGGAAGTTCGCGAACAGCGCGGCCAGGCAGACGATCACGATCGCGGCGAAGATCCGCGGGATGTAGCCCAGCATGTCGCTCATGAACGCCGAGATCTCGGGTACGCCGAGGGCCGACGCGAACATCGTGAAGCTGATCAGGAACACGAACCAGAACACGACCTTGCCGAGCATCTCCGAAGCGGTCAGCCCCGTGCCGGACCGCTGCAGGACGCCGGACACTCCGGCCCGCTCCATCCACTGGTCGAACCCGACCTTGCCGAGCAGCTTGCCGACGAGCTTCCCGAGCACCTTGGCGACGAAGTAGCCGACCACCAGGATGACGAGCCCGCCGAGCAGGTTCGGGACGAACCCGAGGAGTTTGCCGAAGGCATCTTCAAAAGGCTGCGTGAAGTCGATCGCTAACGCGGACATCGAAACTTCCTTCCGGACTAGGCCCGCATCCGCTGTCGCGCAGCTCCGCACACGACCCCGGCACGGGCGGATGCAGTGGTGTCTAGTATTCCCCGTGCCCCGCGCCGCGCACCCCAAACAGTTGTCTCAGGCATGTAAAGGCACGATTGCAACGAAAGGTCTTTGCTTAAGGCAATGACCGTCGGACCCGTTCGCTGGTTACCCCGGCGGCTCAACCGGTCCACCCGGTTGGGAAACTGGGGCCATGACCGATCAGCTCACCGCCGTGATCCGGCGGGCCACCGCCGCCGACGTCGCCGGCATCGTCGCGATGATCGCCGACGACCAGCTCGGCGCGAACCGCGAGTCCCTCGACGACCTCACGCCGTACCTGCGCGCCTTCGAGTCCATCGACACCGACCCGAACCAGGCCCTTGTCGTTGCCGAACGCAACGACAAGGTGATCGGCACCCTCCAGCTCACCATCATCCCCGGCCTGTCCCGCCGCGGTTCGACCCGCGGCCTGATCGAAGCCGTCCGGGTCGCCGCCTCCGCCCGCGGCTCGGGCCTCGGTACGACGCTGATCGAGTGGGCGATCGAGGAGTCCCGGGCCCGCGGCTGCGCGCTGGTCCAGCTCACCTCGGACAAGACCCGCACCGACGCCCACCGCTTCTACGAACGCCTCGGTTTCACGAACTCCCACGAGGGCTTCAAACTCGGACTCAGCTGACCCGCTTCGCCGACGCCGTGAACGTGTTGCACGACGCCCGATCGCCGGACTCGAACGCCCGCAGGGTCCAGTAGGCGTGGCTCTTCCGGGATCCGTGGTCCGGGGGTGAGCCCGGGGAATCCTCGTCGCCGCTGTCCCGGACCTGGTACTCGAAGATCTCGCGCCGTTCGTCGGTCCATCGCAGGGACTGCCGGTTCGCGCCGAGAAAGGCGGCCCCGAAGCAGCCGGCCTGTAGTTCCAGGCGTCTCTCGTCCTGCAGTACCGCGGCCTCGGACGCCGACTCGTGGTTCACGTCGTAGGCCGCCATGATGCCGACCGCCGACTGCAGGTGATGTCCGTACTCGTGGGCCAGCATGTACTGGAAGTCGACGAGACTCCACTCCGGGTCGTCCGGATCCTCCACGAACAGCTCCCACTCGAAGTGGATGGTCCCATCGGCAAGGCAGTAGAAGGCAACGCTGTCCTCCGGCGCCGGCCCGCAGGTCGTCGAGTTCTCGCCGGGCTCGTAAGCGCCCAGCTTCGGCATCTCGAAGAAGAAGTCGCCACGGGCAACCAACGGCGCCCACGCCCGGTGCATGCAGTCCACGACGACCCGTCCGTGGCCCAGCAAGGCCGCCTTCGTCGTCAACGCGGTGCCAGGCGGTCGGCAGCGCACCGCCGGCACCTTGCCGACCGTGTACAGCATGTTCTTCGTTACCTGCGCCGACAGGTCGATGGCACTCGGCGAAACCGATCCAGACCGCGCTGTCGCCGCCGGCGTCACCGAAGGCGCCGACACCGGCGACGCCTCCCCGGCCGGTCGATCCGTCGGCCGAACGACGTCCCAACCGACCACAACGGCCAGTACGGCGACCACCCCGAACACAACCGCCTTCGCCGTATTCGCCATCAGCTGACCCGTTGCGCCGGGGCTGCAAAGGTGTTGCAGGAGGACGGGTTCCTGGAGCCGAAGGCGCGCAGGCTCCAGTAGCCGTGATTCTTGCGGGAGCCGTGGTCGCGGATCTTGTCCGGTGCGTACTCGTCGCCGGTGTGCCTGACCATGTCTTCCCACACCTCCAGGCGGCGGCCGGTCAGGCGCAGCGCGCGCTTGTTCGCTCCCAGGAACGCCGCTCCGAGGCAGCTCGCCTGGAGCTCGAGCCGGCGCTCGTCCTCCAGCAGCACCGCCGTGGACCCGCCGGGGTGCGCGAACACGTACGTCCGCAGGATGTCGACGGTGTCCTGCAGATGGTGGCCGTACTCGTGCGCGAGCATCTCCTGGAAGTCGATCTGGTTCCAGACCGGGTCGTCCTCAGCGTCCGCGAACTCCCGCCACTCGAAACAGATCACGCTGCCCGAGCTGCGGTAGAAGGCGTTCGTGTCCTTCGGCGGGTTCCCGCACAGCCGGCTGCCGGACGTCTTGGCGTCGACGTACGCGTCGACCCGCGGTGTCGTCAGGAGGTAGCCGGTGCCGCGAAGCACCAACGGCTCCCACGACTGCTGCATGCACGCGACCATCGCCCGCGCGTACGTGAGCAGACCTGCCCGCGTCAGCGTGAGCTTCGAGGGCACCTTGCAGTTCACGGTCGGCACCCGGCCGGCCGTGTACAGCCCGTTCCTGATCGGCACCAGCGTCGGATCGGTCGAAACCCGCGGCGCCGGCCGCGGCGCAGCCTTGGGCGTGGCCGACGAGGCCGGTGCAGGCGTCGCCACGACCACCGGCTCGGCCACAGCAGGCACAGCCGGATGCGTCGCGACCCCGGCAACCACAGCAGCCAGTACGGCGACAGCCGCCAACCCGGCCCCCTTCGCCGCACCGGCCATCAGCTCACCTTTTTCGCCGGGGCGGTGAAGGTGTTGCAGGCCAAGAGGCTGGTCGACTTGAAGGCCGGTCCGGCCCACAGCCACTGGTTGTGCCGGGAGCCGTGATCACGGATCTTCTTCGGGTGGTACTCGTCGCCGCTGTGCTGGGTCTGCCATTCCCAGATCCTCAGCTTGTCGCCGCTGAGGCCCATCGACTTCTTGTTCGCACCGAGGAACAGCGCACCGAGGCAGGTTGCCTGAAGCTCGGTCCGGCGGCTCCACTCGAGCTTCTCCGGCTCGGTCTTCGCCCACCCTTCGCGCGACCAGGCAGCGGCGAGGATGTGCGTCAGCTCCTGCACGTGATGTCCGTACTCGTGCACCATCGTGTCCAGCATCCGAACCCGGGCGGCGAGCGGATCCGCCTTGTAGTCCTTGAGGTCGTCCTGCCAGTCGATCGCGATGACCTCGTCGGCCGGACAGTAGTACGCCGACTCGGCCTCACCGGTGCACGTCGATGCCGGCGCCTGCGTGCTCTGCAGCGCGATCTTCGGCGGGCGGAACTCGTACCCGGCCTTCTTCACCACCGGCTCCCAGGCCTTGTTCAGGCAAGGCAGGAGAGCCTTGTAGTAGTTCAGGATCGCCGACTGGGAGTTCGGCCTGATCGCCGGTTCCTTGCAGCTGACCGAAGGGACCTTGCCGGCCGTGTACAGCTTGTTCTTCTGGAGGCGGACCACGTCGGGGACCGGCTGAACAGTCACCGTCACCGTCGGGTCGGGTGGGACTGGCAGCGGCGGGTCGGACTTCCTGACCGTGGGACGGGCCATCGGGCTGTCGAGGTTGTCGTAGGTGTCGATCAACTGGAAGCCCGCGAAGGTGCCGCCGGTGACCAGGAGGAGGGCGAAGGCGGACAGGCCGGCGATCACGGGTTTCGAGTACTGGCGTGGTGGGGTGCTCGGTGGCGCTTCGGTGGAGAACTGGGCTCCGGTGCGCGCGTACGGCTGGTGCCAGCCGGTGCGCTGGAAACTGCCGACGCGACGACGGGTGCCGGCCAGTGGAGTCACCGGGGCGCCCGGCGACGGCGCCGGTGGTGGCGCTCCGAGGCCGGGCTCCATGCCGGCGTCGGTCGGGAGCGGACGGGCCTTCTTCCGCAGCGTCTGGTCGATCGGCGCGGTGAGAGCGCGGGCCTTGCCCAGGTCGAGCGAACGCCGGCGCGCGGCAGCGCGGGCCCGGTCGCCCTCGGTCAGGATGTCGCCGGCACCGCCCGGCAGGAAGTGCCCCGGCTTGGGCGAGCCGGAGCCGAAACTTCCGGCAGCGGTGGTGGCGAGGGGACACCCGGGCGCACCGAACGCGGCCGGCGCGGGTGCGCCGGCCGCGGACGACGCTTCTGCGTCCGGGTGCTCCTCAGGCATCGCTCGTCCCCATCGCTCGTCCTGTTCCGTCAGCGGACCTTGGCGGATGATGCCACGAAAGTGTTGCAGGTGCCGGGATCGGCGCTGGCGAAGCCCTGGTTCATCCACAGCGCGAGGCTGGCGGCCGAGCCGTGGTCGCGGACCTTCTCCTTCGTGTTCTCGTCACCGCTGTGCCGGATCAGCCGGTTCCACTCCGCCAGCAGGGTGCCGCGCAGCGGGAAGCTCGCCTTGGCGGCGCCGAAGAACACGGCCGACAGACAGTTCGCCTGCAGCGCCTGCCGCCGGTCCGACTCCAGCCGCAGGGCCTCGGTCGCCTGAGTGTCGCGCAGGTTGCTGGTCGCCTCCAAGATGCCGGTCAGGTTCTGCAGGTGGACGCCGTACACGAAGCCGAGCGACTGGGCCATGTCGACCCGGGCCGTCGCCTTGTTCTTCGAGTACTCCTCGGTCAGTTCCTGCCAGGGCATCGTCACGCTCCCGCCCTGCTCGTCGGCGCAGTACGACGAGACTTCCTCCTGCACTCCGCAGGCCGTCTCCTGCCCCTCGTCGAACACGATCAGCCGGGGCGAGCGGAACTCGAACCCGGCCTGGATCACGATCGGCTGCCACGCCTTGTCCATGCAGGCGATCAGGGCCTGGTGGTACGACCGGACGTTCTCCTTGGACGTCGGGCGGTACGACGGCTCGGCGCACTTGACCGTGGCCAGCGGACCGGTCGCGTAGAGCGGGTTCTCCTGCTGGACGACGGCGTCCGGGGTCGGCTCCGCGGTCGGCGTGGGTACGCCGGACGGGTGGTACGCCGGCGTACCGAGCGGATTGGCGACGAAGTCGTCGTACGACGTCATCACCTTGGCGGCCACCGCGACTCCGCCGCCGACGACCACGAGCACGGCGACGACGACCGCGGCGATCAACGCCTTGGACCGTTGCTTCGACACGAACGGAATCGGACCGGGCGCGTAGACAGCCCGGTAGGCCGCCGCGGCCGGGTCGTCGGGCGGTGGCGGCCCGAACCGGGTTCCGGACAGCTGCGGCGACCGGCGCGACTCGATCCGCGACCCGGGCAATTGCGGCGGCCCGGCTGGTGCGCCGGCCCCTAGTCGCGGCGTCGGCGCGGTCAGTGGAGCCGATCCGGGCGCGGCCTCACCCTCAGTCGCGCCGCCGTCGCCTGCCCCTCCGGGCAGGAAATGGCCAGGCTTGGGCGCCGGCTTGTCCGCCATGATTCCCCGCTTCTCCCCAGTGCCGGCGCTCGCCGGTCCCCACCCACTCCGCTGACTGTCCGGCCGGGACCCCTCCCGGAACCGCCGCAAGATGGTAAGTCTTTCCACCGCGCGGGCGATACACCGTTGCAGCTTTTGACATCGTTTCGCGACACCTCGCCCGGAACTTACGCAGAGCAACGACGGCCGACCGTTCCGCGGGCAAGAGGTGGAAACCGGCGCCCATCAGCCGGGGAACGGCTTCGACCCGCCGTGCGAGCCAGACCGCGGACGGGAGCAGGCGATCGACCTCCGCCGGCGCGGTTCCACCACGCCGGCGAGTGTAGGCGTTGGTGAGACCGTCCGGGTCGTCGTGGTTCCGGCCGGTCTCGAAAGCCTCGACACAGTCGCGCTCGTCGAGGCTTGCCGCACGTGCTCGTCGACCAGATGGGCGATGACCGTCGGTCGCCGGAGGCAACCACCGGCGGAGGAGCTCCTGAGTTCGGAGGAACTCGAGCCGGCCGTGCCCCCGAGCGGATCAGCCCGGCCGGAAAATTCTCAGCACATCCCGTTGACCGCGCGCTACGCTGCGGCGCGTGGTCGAACTGGCGAACGAGCGGTATCCGCGGTCGAACGGGTACGACGCGGAGTGGGTGCTCGCAGGCGACATGGGGCCGCATCCGTTGTGGTTGCTGGAGGATCTGGCCAGGGATCTCGAGCTGCGACCGGGAATGCGGGTGCTGGATCTCGGGTCGGGGAAGGGCGCCACGTCGGTGTTCCTCGCCAAGGAGTACGGCGTGCAGGTGTGGGCGGCCGACCTGTTGATCGAGCCGAGCGCGGCCGCCGAGTACATCGGGTCGCAGGAGAACGTCGTACCGGTGAAGGCGGAGGCACACGCGTTGCCGTTCGCGCACGGGTTCTTCGACGCGATCGTGTGCATCGACGCCTACGAGTACTTCGGCACCGCGGACGGGTATCTCGCGTACATCACCCGGTTCCTCAAGCCCGGCGGTCAGCTCGGCGTGGCGACGCCGGCGCTGCGGACGGAGATCCGCGAGCTCGGGTACATCCCCGACCACATCAGGAAGCTCGTCGGCTGGGAGGCGATCGCCTGGCACACCGCCGACTGGTGGCGGTTCCAGTGGGAGATCACCGAGTTGGTCGACGTGACCGCGGCCCGGCTGCAGGAGTCCGGCTGGCAGGACTGGCTGACCTGGGCGCGGGCCGTCTCCGAGCATCGCGGCGAGCGGGATGCCGCCCTGGACATGCTCGAGGCCGACCGGGGCGAGTTCCTGACCTTCGCGCTGCTCGCCGCCCGCAAACCGGCAACCTGACTGTTGCCCCGGCCGACCGGTAGGACATGCTGGGGACATGAACGAGCGGAGCGAGTTCATCGACAAGCACTGCGCGATTTGTGCCTCATCCGCGCCCGGAGCGAAGCGAGGACGTGGATGAGCTGGGCTGTGTACGCGATGCGAGGACCGGGAGGCGTACGCCGCCTCGACGACATTCCGGACGGATACGAGCCGCCGTCGGTCGGTACGTCGGCCGACGTGGTGGCGAAGGTCCGCGAGGTCGTACCCGACGTGGACGCCAGCAAGCCGTCCTGGCTGGCGTTGCGGAGCGACGAGTTCGACGTCGAGATGACGATCGGCAAGGGCGTCGAGGTCCGCGACATCACCTTCTACCTGAACGACGGGCCGCGGTCGATCCCGATCGTGATGGAGATCAGCCGGCGCCTCGGCGTCACGCCGTACGACACCGAGTCCGGCAACTTCCTCACCGAGGAGTCCCGCCCACCGGTGCCGCCGCCGCTGACCGAGGACGAGATCAAGGCCAACAAGCCCAAGTGGTGGAAGTTCGGGCGTAAGTAACACCACCCCTGGTTGCCTGCCGGTCTTGCCATGTCCTACCATCAGGGCGATCGTACAGGACGACTGTTCAGGACATATGCACAGGAGGTGACCGGCATGTCGTCACCCGCGGCGGTACGCGGGCAGGAGGTGCGCGGGCGGCTGCTGGCCGCGGCGGCCGAGTTGATCCCGGAGCGCGGCTGGTCCGCGGTGAGCACGCGGATCCTCGCGGACCGCGCCGGCGTCACGCCGAGCGTGGTGCACTACCACTTCCCGTCCGTGCAGGCGGTGCTGACCGAGGCCGCCGTCAGCGCCATGCGGCAGATGCTGGCCGTGACCGACGAGCAGTTCACCGCGGCCGCCACGCCGGCGGAGGCGATCGACGCGATGCTGGCCTCGATCGAGCGGCACTCCGGCGTCGACCCGCTGTCGCTGCTGTTCGTCGAGGCTTATCTGGCCTCGACCCGCGACGAGCACCTCCGGGCGCAGATCGCGGCGCTCGTCGCCGACTTACGGCACCGCGTCGGCGACTGGCTCGCGATCCACCAGGTCCCGGATCCGGCCGCGACCGCCGCCGTCCTCGCGGCCGCGATCGACGGCCTCCTGCTGCACCGGGGCCTCGGGTCGAGCGGCGAAGGTACGGCGAAGATCTTGAGGAGGCTGGTGTGATGAGAGTGATCGTCTGCGGAGCCGGCATCGCCGGACTGGCCGCCGCGAACAGGCTGGCGGCCCAGGGACACGACGTGGTCGTGCTCGAACGCGCGCCGGGCCCGCGCGGCCAGGGCTACATGATCGACTTCTTCGGCCCCGGGTACGACGCGATCGAGGCGATGGGCCTGCTGCCCGCTCTGGAGGAGGCCGGGTACCGCGTGACCGAGGCCGTCCTGGTCGACGACCACGGCCGCCGCCGGGCCGGGATGAACCTGCGCCAGTTCGCAGAGGGCGCGCTGGTGAGCGTCATGCGGCCCGACCTCGAGCAGGTACTGCGCGCCGGCCTGCCGGTCGGCGTGGACCTGAGGTACGGCGCCGGCGTGCAGAGCGTGACACCGGCGGACGACGGCGTACGGGTCGAGCTGGACGACGGCACGACCCTCGGTGGGGACCTGCTGATCGGTGCCGACGGCATCCATTCGACCGTTCGCCGGCTGCTCTTCGGACCGGAATCGTCGTACCTGCGTCATCTGGGGTTCCACACCGCCGCCTACACGTTCGACGCGCCCGACATTCACGCGGCGTTCAACGGGCGGTTCGTCCTGACCGACACGATCGGGAGCCAGTTCGGTTTCTACGGTCTGCGGGACGGGCGGGTGGCGTCGTTCGCGGTGCACCGTACGACGGACCCGTCGCTGCCGGCCGATCCACGGGCGGCGATTAGATCGTCGTACCGCGGGCTGGGCTGGGTGGTGCCGAAGGCGCTCGAGCTCTGCCCGGAGCCGGCGGAGATCTACTACGACCAGGTGGCGCAGATCGTCATGCCGGCCTGGAGCAAGGGCCGCGTGGTCCTGCTCGGCGACTCCGCGTCCGCGGTCTCGCTGCTGGCCGGTCAAGGCGCGTCGCTGGCCGTCGCCGGTGCCTACGTCCTGGCCGACTGCCTCCAGCGGGCCGACACCTTGGAGGCCGGGCTGACCGAGTACGAGCGGGTGTGGCGCCCGGAGGTCGAGGCCAAGCAACGCGTCGGCCGCTCGGCCGCCCGCTGGTTCCTGCCCGCATCCAAGCTCCAACTCGTCGGCCGTCGCCTCGCGCTGCACCTTCTCCGGCTGCCGCTCGTCAGGCGGCTGGCGCCCGCCGCGGTGGCCGGCAAGCCGATCACGCTGATCCAGACCTTGCAACCGTCCCAGAGCTAGGCCGGTCGGGTGGAGACCAGGACGCCGATCTTGTTGATCCGGTGCTCGGGGTTGCCGAGCTCGTCGCTCCAGTAGTTCCCGGCGGCGTGGTCCTCGGGGGTGGCGCAGGTGGAGAGGGTGATCATCGCCTGCGTGGGCGCGACACCGGGCCGGCCCGGGACGGCGGCGTTCTGCTGAGCCTTCTCGGCCGGCTTGCGGAACGAGATCGTCATCGTCCGGTTGATCACGTAGTCGTACACGCGGCCGTTGGCGGTCACCAGGACGTGGTCGCCGTTCTTCAGCTCGGGGACCCGGCCGAACGGGCGCCCGTGGGTGGTGCGGTGGGCGGTGACGATGTAGTTGCCGATCTCGCCCGGCCCGACCCCTCCGGCCTTCCCGCGCGGGCTCGCCGCGACCCCGCGATCCTGGATGACGGTCCCCGGCCGGTCGTCCGCGGTGCCGGTGTACGGCACCACCCGCAGCCGCCGTACGCCGATCGCCGGGATCGACATCCCCGCCACGGTCCTGTTGTTCCGCGAAGCGGTCGGACTGGGCGTCGGCGACTCGGTCGGCGAGACCGCGGACGGCGGTGAGCTCGACGGTGGTGAGCTCGTCGAGGCGGACGGTGAGTTCGTCCGCGCGGTCGCCGAGGGCGCTGCACTCGGCGTGACACTGCCCGGCGCCTCACCCGCCGGGCCTGCCACATCGGCACACCCGACCAGCCCAGCCGCCACCAGCACCGCACCAACCGTCAACCGCCCCACCTTCCGAAGGTAACCCCTGCCCCCGAAAGCCGCCCGAAAATCAGTCGAGAACGCTGAGCTGTGCAGGGCCCAGGCGAAGGATCCCGGAGCTCGTCGGGGTCGTGCGGATGCCTCCGTGACCGCGAAGCCCCTTGAACGCGCCGGGCGCCAGCACGGTGTCCATCCAGGCACACGGGTTGGCCGGGCGGTGGGCCTGGAACCCGATCGGTCCGGAGCCGGAGTCGAGTGTGAAGCGACGACCGGGGACGCGGGTGCCGTCGGGGGCGCGGTGGGCCGACAGGGAGTCCACGGGATAGCCGCGCAGGGTGATGTTGCGGCGGACGAGCAGCGGGTCAGGGGCCGCGGGCAGCTCCAGCGCCTCTGCGAGCGCGTCCAGCGAGGCGGCGTCGAAGAAGGTGACGGCGGCGTTGCGGTGGGCCGTCTGACCGAAGTACCTGTCCCCCACGATCCCCAGCTCGGCCCGGACCTCGACCTCCGAGCGGCCCACCGGCACCGGATCCGGCCGCGGACCGCCGGCCGGCCGGCCCTCGAAGGCATGCACGGGCGAGACCATCAACGCGACGATCTCCACCGGGGTGCTCACCCGGTCAACAGTACGGGCGGTCAGCCCCACGTCAGCGGATCGAGCAGCCGGTAGAACTCCAGCCGGCGTCGGTCCGGCTCCGGTACGCCGTACGCTCTCAGGAACGGCTCGGGGTCGGCCGACCACTCGTCGTGCAGCTGGATCGTGATCAGCGCGAGATCCGAATACGGGTCGGCGATCCCGAGCCGGCCGACGTCGATCAGGCCGGTGACGGCCAGGGACTCCGGATCGAAGAACACGTTCGGCAGGCACGCGTCACCGTGACAGACGGCGAGCTCCGCGCCGGTCTCGACATAGGGGCGCTCGGCAACTACCTGGGCCAGCAGCTCGGCCGGTTCCAGCAGTCGCCACTCGTCGGTGAGGAACTGCGGGTTCACCGCGCCTCGGCGTACGACGTCCTCGGCCGTGCCGATCACCGACGCCAGCGGCCGGTCGAACGGGCAGTCGGGCAGCGAGTGCAGGTCGCGCAAGGTCCGCCCCAGACTCTGCATCGCCCTCGTGTGCACGGCCGGCGGAAGGTCCGTCCCGGCGACGCCGGGCACGGCACTCGTGATCAGGCAGGCTCCGTCCGACGACTCGAGCCAGTCCACGACCGTGGCCGCGGGCAGCCCTGTTCCCGCCAGCCACTCGGCCCGATCCCGCTCGCCCCGGAGGTCGCGGACGCCGTCCGTCGAGCAGCACTTCGCGAAGACCCCGTCCCGCCGGTACACCGAGGTGTCGGAGTCCCCGACCGCCACCGCTGCCCAGCCGTCACCCGTCAGTCGGAACACGTGACGAATCCCGGACGATCAGTTGCCAGGGGAAGTCGAACACCTCGCCGGGAGCGCCCTCGCGGGCGGTGAGCCGGCCGACGATGATCCGGGTCAGCGCCTCGTTGAAGCCGACCGGTCCGACCGTCGACAGTGATGGGTCCAGGTGCTCCCCCTCGGGCGTGTTCCCGACCCCGACGACCGCCAGGTCCCGGGGTACGTCGATCCGCAGCCGGTGGGCCGCCCGGACGGCCGCGATCGCCGCGAAGTCCGTCGTACAGTAGAGCGCCGACGGCCGGTCGGGCTTGGTCAGCAACGCCATCGCGGCCCGGTAGGCACCTTCCGGGTGACGCTCGAAGATCTCGATGTCCTCGTCGCGGACCGGCCGCCCGGCGGCGCGCATGGTGTTCAGGTACGCGTCGAAGCGGGCGAATCCCGAGGTCCGCGAGGTCAGCGCACCGACCCGGTCGTGGTGCTCGAGCAGGTGCTCGACGGCCAGGTGACAGCGCGGCTCGGCCCCCGACCGGATCACGTCGAACCCGCGCGGCTCCAGCGTCTCGCTGAAGGCGACGATCTGCACGCCCTGCGCCGCGAACGCCTCCAGCTCGGCGATCTGGGCCGGGTCGTCGCTGACGCTGTCGATGAAGATCACGTCCGGCGTCCGGTTCGACAGCACCGTCCGCCAGTCGCCGTCCGCCACGATCAGCGCGGTCTTGCCGAGCGGGCTGACGGCCGCGCTGACAGTCTCCGCGACGGCCTGCGACCAGGGGTCGGCCAGCACGCTGAGCGAGAGCAGCACCAGGTCGGACTTGCCGGTGCGGATCGCTCGGGCCGCGTCGTTGCGCCGGTAGCCGAGCCGGGTCGCGGCCTCGCGGACCCGCTGCGCGGTCGAATCCTTGATCGTGTGGCTGCGATGCCGGCCGGACAGCACGTACGACACAGTCGCGACCGACACCCCGGCCTCGGCCGCGACCATCCGCAGGGTCGGCCGCTCGGCCGCGGAAGGTTGCCCCATCGCCATGTGGCCGATTCTCGCAGAGTCCACAGACGTACATTCGGCGCCGCCTCGGATGCGCGACAGCGGGCACAAAGGAGCCGGCGGTCGCGGGGTACGACTCCCGCGGCCGCCGGCCGGACACCGGATCAGCTGATCCGGTGGAGTTGGTTCGGGTTCAGCACCTCACGATCAGGCTGGTGAGCGCCCTACAGGTGGTGCTCGCCTGGTCGTTCGCCGCGTTCGGATCGGCCGGCGCACTCGCCGTCCGGTTCGCCGTCGCGGTCAGAGAGCCGAGCGCGAGCAGACCGGCGTCAGCCGCGAACGTGCTTGTCGTGGTCGCACCGCTCGCCAGTGCCGGGAAGTCACAGTTGACCGTCCTGGTCCCCGCGACCCGAGCGCAGTTCGACGATCCGGCGTACACCAGGCCGGCCGGGTACGTACCGGTCACCCGGAGGCCGGTGGCGTCGCCGGGACCGTTGTTCTTCACCGTCACGGTGTAGGTGATCCGCGAGACCGGCAGACCGCGCGCCGAGGCGGCCAGGGACACCGCGAGATCGGCCTCGTCCGGCACGGCCGGCAGGATCGTGAGCACCGGACCGTCCAGGGTTTCGAACGCGTAGTTCTCGCCGATGAACTGGTGCTGCAGAGTGATCGGCCCGGCCGGCGCGGTGTCCTTCACCCTCAGGGTGAACACCACCGTCCGGGTCTCGCCGCTGGCCATGTCACCGAAGCCGCCGCGGATGCTGCCGCCCAGGATGTCACAGGCGAATGCGCCGGGGCACGACACCAGGTCGACCAGTCCCGGAAGCGGCGACTCCTTGCCGTACAGGCCGGCCTTCGCGCCGGTCACCGTGAAGGCGCGGTCGTTGTGCAGCGTCTGGGTCACCGTGAAGGTGTCCCCCGGACGCGCCGCCGTCGGACTCAACTCGATCACACTCGACGGCGGCGCCGCCGCCGCGAGCTGCGGAATCGCCACCAGCCCGGCACCGACCATCGCCGTCACCAGCGCAGCACGCAGCAATTTCAAGGCACGCATGGCAAAGCCCCCATTCCCACCCCAGGTGATATTTCCCCCACACCGCACATCCGCAGACCGCGGGTGAGAAGAGTATGGACCGCCCGGCCGGGTGGCACAACCACTGAGCGCGACGACACCGTCCGGCACAGGTCACTCGGTAGTCTCGACATCCAATGGTTGCCCTTATCAACCGGAGGACCCGTGCTCGAGATCAGTGGCCTGACCTGGGCCGTCACCATCGGCCTGATCGTCGCCCTGCTGGCCGCCGATCTGGTGATCGCCGCGGTCCGGCCGCACCGGGTCGGGTTCCCCGAGGCGGCCGCTTGGTCGATCTTCTACGTCGCGGTGGCGATCGGGTTCGGCCTGTGGTTCATGGCCGCGCACGGCGGCGACTTCGGGGCGGAGTACTTCGCCGGCTACATCGTCGAGAAGAGCCTGTCGGTCGACAACCTGTTCGTGTTCGTGATCATCATGACGACGTTCGCCGTGCCCGAGGAGCACCAGCACAAGGTGCTCACGTTCGGCATCGTGCTGGCGCTGGTGATGCGGGCGATCTTCATCGCGCTCGGCGCGACCCTGCTGTCGCTGTTCTCCTTCATGTTCGTGGTTTTCGGCCTGGTGCTGCTCTACACGGCGGTGCAGCTCTTCCGGCACCGCAACGAGGATCCCGACGTCGAGAACAACGTCGTCGTCCGGTCCGCCCGCCGGGTGCTGCCGGTCAGCGACGACTACGTCGGCGGCAAGCTCCTCGCCCGGGTCGACGGCCGCCGGGTCGTCACTCCGCTGTTCGTCGTACTGGTCGCCATCGGCGGGGTCGACCTGCTGTTCGCGCTGGACTCGATCCCCGCGGTCTTCGGGGTGACCGAGGAGGCGTACATCGTGTTCGTCGCCAACGCGTTCGCGCTGCTCGGGCTGCGGGCGTTGTTCTTCCTGGTCAAGGGGCTGCTCGACCGGCTCGTCTACTTGTCCGCCGGCCTGGCGATCATCCTTGCCTTCATCGGCGTGAAGCTCATCCTGCACTGGGCCCACCTCGACATCGACGACCGCATCCCCGAGGTCCCCACCCCGGTCAGCCTCGGCGTCATCATCGTCATCCTGACCGTCGTCGTCGTCGCCAGCCTGGTCAAGACCCGCAACGACCCCACCGCCACGGCGCACGCCGGCTCCCTCCGCGGCCACCGGGACGAGCGGCCGGACTGAGCTGCGGCACACCAGGTTGTCTATCCCGGTATCGATAGGTCGAGTAGCGACTTTCCGGCTCAGGTGAAAGCGGTTTGAAAGCACCCCCTAGTTCGCTGGTGCCATGAGAAGAACTGCGAAGGTCGCCGGCAGCTTCGGCGTTCTGGGTCTGTTGGTGAGCGGCCTCCTGAGCGCAGCTCCCGCGGCGCCTGCGACCGCGGCGGCCGGCGAGACCGCGGGCGCACAGCAGACCAGGAGCGGGACCGCAGCCGCCCCGGCCTTGATCTCCCGGTCGATCTACCTGACCGAGAAGGCACACACCGGTACGGCGAAACTTCCGGCCACCGCGCCGAGGGTGATCGACCTCGCCGGCGGCGTGTACCAGTGGTCGGTCTACCTCAGCGACTCGGACCTTGCGTTTCCGTTCGAGGTGGAAAGGCGCATCCCGAAGGACACCTACAACTGGCGCTGCTACCTCAGTGGCACCGGCCTCCCGTGGGACCCGGACGAGTACAACTTCAACTACGCCGGCAACTGCCTGCTCGATCCGGAGAACCCCGACCTGCCCAACATCTGGCTGCCGGGTACCGCGGGCAAGCTCAACTACACCCGGTACAAGGGAACCTTCTACTGGGAGAGCAAGCTGGTGTACTTGCGTCAGTGACCACCGACGTTGGAGGCGATGATGACCGATCGACCTGCGGAGGAACGGACGCCGCAGGCCCTGCAAGCGCAGGTCCTGTCGACCGAGCACTGGAGTCTGCTCGCCACCCGGGGACTGGCGTGGAGTGAGAGTTTCAGCCGGGCCAACTGGTTCGTGACGGTGGTCTCGGCCAGCGTGGTCGCGTTGGCGTTGGTGGCCGACAGCACCGATTTCGGCGTCGGGTTCCGGCTGTTCGCGCTGCTGCTGATCCCGCTGGTGATCGTCATCGGCCTCGCCACCGTCGTCCGGCTCGTCCAGCTCAACAGCGAGGACGTCCACCTGGTCGCCGGCATGAACAGGCTCCGCCGCGGCTACCTCGACCTCGCCCCCGACGCCGAGCCGTACTTCGTCACCGGCCACCACGAGGACATCCCGGGGCTCATGCGCACCTACGGCACCCGCCGTACCAGGATCCCGGCCGCGCAGTACCTCTCGAGCATCGCCATGCTCGTCAGCATCATCGTCGCCCTCCTGGTCGGCGCCCTGGCGGGCATGGTGGTCGGCTCGTTCGACGCGGCTCTGGCGGTTGCCGTCGTTGTCGGCTTCGCCGCCGCACTGATCACCCTCACGGTCCTCGTGCTGGCCATCGTCCGCCACGTCGATCACACCTGGACGCAGTACGCGGCGACCTCATCGGCGCCGTCCAGCTGAGACCTTTACCCGGCACGCGCGTGTAGCGCTGAGCGCCGCACAGTTCGACAGGACGTATGCCTACCAGGCACCACCGCACGGCGGACTCCACGCTCAGCGCACGCCGTAGCGCCGGACACGTCCTGTCGAACTGTCCGCCCGCCTCAGCGGTTGGTGACCTCGAAGGCGACCACCGCCGCGGCGATGGCGACGTTCAGGGACTCGACGCCGGGATGGAGGGGGATCTGGAGGTCGGAATCGGTGGGGACGGTGAGGCCGTGGGTCTCGCCGCCGAGAACGTAGACGGCGCGCGGGGCCAGGTCGGCCTTGAACAGGGACTCCGGGGAGCGGGCCGAGAGGCCGTAGAGGTGGTAGCCGGCCGTCCGGAGGAGGTCGACCGCGGCACGGGGCGTGGACGTGTTTACGATCGGCGCCTGGAACGCGACCCCGGCAGAGGCCTTGATCACCAGCGGACCGACGTGCGGCGTACCGGCGCGGGGCAGGATGACACCGTCGAACCCCGCGCCGGTCGCGGTCCGCAGGATCATGCCGACGTTCCCCGGGTTCGTCACCCCGTCGAGCAGGAAGACGTTTGTCGGCCGCTTTCCGCGGGCCCGGACGAACTCCTCCAGCGGCGTCATCCGCGGCGCGTCCACGTCCGCGACCACACCCTGGTCGTGCTTGCCGTTGCCCGCCAGCCACTTCACCCGGCTGGCGGTCGCCCGCTCGACCGGTACGTCGTACTTCGACGCCGCACGGAGGATCTCCTGCAGCGAGCCACCGGTCGCATTGTCGGCGACGACCACCTTCGCCACCGACAGCGCCGGGTCGTGCAATGCCTCGAGGACGGGCTTGCGCCCGTAGATGGTGATCCACTTGTCCCGCGGCGACCTCTTCGATTCCACCCGCCTACGGTAACTTCATCTCGCCGCAACAGCCGGGCAACGTCCGTCCCGCACGCTGAGTGGCATGGAACAGCTGCGTACGGCGCTCGTCGGCGGAACGGCCTGTGAGGTGTGCGGGCGCCTCCCGCATCCGCGGCGGTTGCGGTTGACGCTGGCCAAGCTGCTGGCGATCTTCCCGGTCGAGCTCGCTCTGCACGCGATCGTGCTGGCGGTGCACCCGCCGTACGTCGTGGCTGTCACGGTCATCGTGATCGTCACCACGGCCCTGGTCGTCTGGGTGGTCGAGCCGTCCACGATGCGCCTGCTGCGGTCGTGGTTGCATGCACCGCGGACGCGGCCGAGCTCCGGAATCGACGCGCTGTGGCGGATCCGCGTCACGCTCGCGGACCGCACCGGTGCGCTGGAGCGGCTGACACATCACCTGGCCGAGCTGGACGCGAACATCCTCGGACTCCACGTCCACCCGATCGAGGACGGCGTACGCGACGAGCTCGTCGTCTCCGCTCCGGAGTCCACGAATCCGCAATCGTTGCTGACGGCAATCGAAGCGGCCGGCGGGCGGGACGTGCACGTCTGGCCGACGACCACGCTCGCGCTGGTCGACGGCCAGACGAAGGCGCTCAGCCTGTCCGCGCGGGTGGTCGGCGATCCGGGGGAGCTCCCGCACGCCGTCGCCGAGCTCCTCGGCGCCCGGCTCGTCACCGACCGCGCCAGCCTCGCCGGTCCGCTGCCCGGCGACGGCACCGTCCTGAAGATCCCGTCGCCGTGGACAGGCCTGTTCGCCTTCACCCGCCCCGGCGAACCGTTCACGCCCGCCGAGTCCGCGAGGGCCCACCGGCTGGCGCAACTGGCGGAGCTGGTCCTCAGCCGGCCGGGTTAGTCGCCTTGCCGTCGAGCCAGACGACGTTCGACGGGTCGCGGTGCGTGCCCTTGCTGCCGATGTGCTTGTCGCTGATCTCCGGCCCGTTCCTGATCACGTGTACCAGCGCCATCGCATGCCCGCGGCCGAGGTCGTAGTCGGCCTTCAGCCAGTCGCAGATCACGCCGGCTTTCACGCCCGGGTCGTCGTACCCAAGGTGCTTCGCCTGCTCGACCAGCTCCCGCGGAGTCCGGCCGGTCTTCTCCTCGATCTTGTCCAAGTACGCCTGGAACGACATCTGTTTCCCCTCCACGAGTGCGTCTTCACCGCTGCGTCGATCGGCCGCTGCCGAAATCGACACCACTCACTCGCCGCTTCGGAGACCGTACCTGCGCAGTGCCTCGGACAGCCGGCCCTGGTTCTGGGCTTCCACGAACTCCTCGGACAGCTGGCGGAGCTTCACGTTGGAGTCCTGCGAGGCCCGTTTCAGTACGTCGAACGCCACACTGGTCGTGATCCCGTACCGGTGCATCAGCACGCCCTGCGCCTGACCGATCACGGTCCGCGTGGCGAGCGCCGTACGCAACTGCTCGATCAGACTGCGGCTGTCGTTGAACAGCTGCACGTTGTCGAAGGCCACGCCGGCATGCAGCGCGAACAGCAGCACGAGGTCGTACGACGTACTGTCGAACGCGTCCTGCTTCGCCGAGAACAGGCTGAAGGCGGCCGGCGCCTCGGACACCCCCGGCAGCGGCAGGAACAGGCAACTGCGGTAGCCCGCGTTGATCGCGGCCGCGTCGAACTCCGGCCACCGCTGGTCCGAGGCCAGGTCGGCGACCCTGCGCGGCTCCCCGTAGGTGAGCGCGTCGTGCAGCGGTCCGCCGGGCGCGACCAGCTGCTCGGCCAGCGTCGCCCGGACCGGTTCCGCCTGCGCGTCCGCCGTCTTGTGGTACCGCGCGACGATCTCCGCCTCGCCTCGCAGCAGCACCGTGATCGAGGCCTCCTCGCAGTCCGGCACGGTGTTGACCACGCGACTGACGAACCGGCCCAGCGTGGTGGCGACGTCGTCGTCCTCGACCAGGCGGCTGACCTCGGCCAGCTCCTGCGCCAGTTCCAGAATCCCCTCACCCATGGCCCCATCATGCGCCATCGATGGGTTTGGGTTCGGGCACCCAGACGAGCGCTAGTCTCGGTTCATGGACGAACATCGCCTGACCGCCAAGGGCCGGGCGACCCGCGAGCGGATCCTGGCCGCCGCGGCCGACCTGGTCCTGCGGCAGGGAGTGGCCGGCGTACAGCTCGACGACGTACGGCGGGCCGCGGGGGTGAGCGGTTCGCAGTTGACGCACTACTTCCACGACAAGCGGACACTGATCGACGACGTGATCGCGTGGCAGGCGGCCACCACCCTGGACCGCGAGCCGCTGCTCGACTCGCTCGCGGCCTGGCGACGGTGGGCCGACCACGTCGTCGCGCGACAGACCGCCCGGAAGTTCCAGGGCGGCTGCGAGTTCGGCTCGCTCGCCGGCCAACTGGCCGAGACGAGCGCCGAGACCCGCGCCCAGCTCGCCGAGGGCTACTACCGATGGCTCGCACAATTCCGGCGGAGTCTGCACCGGATGCGCGCGCAAGGTGTCCTGCGGGCCGACGCCGACCCCGATTCGCTCGCGCACATGCTGCTCGCAGCGATGCAAGGCGGCGTACTGCTGTCCCAGACTCTCCGCCGCCCGGCGCCCCTGCGCGACTCCCTGAACGCCGCGCTCACCCAACTCGAGTCGTTCGCGCAGTAGCGGGTACCGGCGGGCCATGGCCACTCAGAAGCAGCGTGCGGCGGCACGCAAGAACGTGAAGTCGGCGGCGAAGGCCGCGACCGCCAAGAAGTCGATCTCGCACATGCCGAAGAAGACCCGGACCGCCCTCGGCAAGCAGGGCGCCGCGGTCGCACAGCGCAAGCGCACCGGCGGGGACGAACCCAAGACCCGCCAGGAGCTCTACCGCGAAGCCCAGCGGCGCGACCTCAAGGGCCGCTCCAAGATGGGCCGCGACGAGCTAGCGAAGGCGCTCGGCCACCGCTAGTACGGCGGCCGCCGAGCGGTCCACGTCCTGCTCGTCCGTCGTCCAGTTGCTGACCGAGATCCGCATGGCGGCCTTGCCCCGCCAGGTCGTGCCGGACATCCAGCAGGTGCCTTCGTGCTGGACCGCGCGAACCACGTTGCGGGTGAGCTCGTCGTCGTTCCCGAAGCGGACGAGGACCTGGTTGAGGACGACGTCGTTCAGTACGTCGACGCCGTTCGCCGCCAGCGTGTCCGCGAACCGCCGCGCCATCGCGTGACACCGGTCGACGATCTCGGCGATCCCGTCCCGCCCCAGCGCCCGGATGGCGGCGTACACCGCGAAACCCCGCGCCCGGCGCGAGAACTCCGGGTTGAACTCGAGCGCGTCGCGCTCCCCGTGCTCGTCGTGGATCAGGTACGACGCCCGGACGGACATGGCGGCGCGGTGGGCCTCGGGATGCGCGCAGAGCACGAGACCGGAGTCGTACGGGACGTTCAGCCACTTGTGGGCGTCGGTCGCCCACGAGTCGGCATTCTCGATGCCTCGTACGTGCGGTTGGAGCGCCGGGCTCACGGTCGCCCAGAGGCCGAAGGCGCCGTCCACGTGGACCCAGGCGTTGCGTTCGTGTGCGCGTCGGCAGATCTCCTCGATCGGGTCGATCGCGCCGGTATTCACGTTGCCTACTTGGGCGCAGACGATCGTCGGCTGGTCTGTCGTGAGTTCTTCGGCCAGCCTGTCGGCTCTCATCCGGCCTTGCTCGTCCACAGCGATCGGCACGATGCAGCTCGTCCCCAGGCCGAGGAAGCGCAGCGCCCGGTCGACCGTGTCGTGCCGCTCGGCGCCGGCCAGCACGCGGATGGGCGGCGCGCCGATCAAGCCGTCCCGTTCGACGTCCCAGCCGTGGTTCCGGAGTACTGCGTGCCGCGCCGCTGCTAGCCCGGTGAAGTTGGCCATCTGCGCGCCGGTGACGAACCCCACCGACGTACCGCTCGGAAGCCCGAACAGCTCGACCAGCCAGTCGGCCGTGATCTCCTCGACCACGGCCGCTGCGGGTGCGGCGGCGTACAGGCCGGCGTTCTGGTCCCAGACCGTCGTGAGCCAGTCGGCCGCGATGGCCGCCGGCGTGGCGCCGCCGAACACGAACCCGAAGAAGCGACCGCTCCCGCTCGGCAGCAACCCCTCCTCGACGCCTTTCGCGAGATGCGCGATCACCTCCTGCGCGTCCGTGGCGTGCTGCGGCAGCGATCCCCCGAGCACCTGCCGCAACTCCCCCGCCGTCGCCCGCGGCCCGACCCGACGCACCGGCAGACCCTGCAAGTACGTCGTCGCCCGCTCGAACGCCTCGCTGAGCGGTCCCTCCCAATCCGTCATGTCTCCTTTGTACGCCGGTTGCGTGTGAACGGGCGTGTGACGGTATGACGGTTCGCTCAGGCTTCGGAGGGGGTACGGGGGTGTGACTGTGAGTCGCTGGTCGGCGATCGTCGGTTATTCACTGGTCGGCGCGGCGACCGAGGAACCGCCGCCGGCCTGATCTGGATGGCCGGCAACCTCGGCGGTCTCCTCGTCGCGGTCGTGGTCGGCCTGCTGGTCGACCACCCGCTCGTCGCGTTCCTGACGATGGCCGCCATCGCGCTGATCACCGTACCGGCACGAGCGCTCAAGGCGCCGATCGCCGAAGTCCGATCGCCGTCGCAACCGTAGCCAGCAATCCCCCGACACCCGCGACGATGAACGTGACCCGAGCGTCGGTCCGCTCGAGAAGCAACCCGCCGAACACGTACGACACCCCAGCAGCCAGACCGATCGCGCCGTACAGATTCCCGAACACTCTGCTCAGCATGGTGGCCGGCACAACACGCTGCAGATACGTGTTGATGGCGACGTCCAGCCCCGCGATCCCAAGCCCGCGGAACACCTGCAGCGCAAGCGCCGCCCACATCGCCCACGCCAGCCCGGTGAACAGGTTTCCGGCGCTACTCACCGCGAACCCGGCCAGCATCAGCGCGGGCATCCGGAATCGGCTCGCGTACTTCGTCAGTACGGCGTACCCGACGACGAGACCGATGCCGACCCCGGCGTACAACGCGGCCGTGGCCGACTGCCCGCCTCGGAGTTCGTCCCGCCCCAGGAACACCAGCGCGACGTCGTCTACTCCGCTGAACGCGACGCCCGCGAAGAATCCCAGCCCGATCACCCGGATCACCTTCGTCCGCCAGATGTACCCGAGCCCGTCCTTCGCATCCCTGATCAAACTGTGCCCCGACGGTTCACTGGGCGGGATCTTCGGCAGCCCGCTCAGAATGACCGCCGACACCAGGAACGTCGCCGCATCGACCAGCAGAATCCCCCGCACGTCGGTCACCAGGAACAACCCGGCGGCCACCAGCGGCCCGATCGCCTCGAGCCCGTTCGTCCCCGCGCCGAGCGCCGAGTTCGCCCTCTCCAGGTCCTCGTCCTTCACCAGCGCCGGGACCGCGCTCCGCGAACACGCCTGGAACACCTGGGCCACCACGCTCCGGACGGCGACCAGCACGAGAAGCACCGGCAGAGGCGGCAACGCAACCGCCATGACCAGCACCAACCCACCCTGGATCACGTCGCAGGTCACCATCACCCGCCGCAGATCGAACCGATCCCCCACCGCCCCCGCG
>NZ_SMKR01000345.1 GCF_004348725.1 Kribbella turkmenica | reverse complement strand
AATCGGCCTCGGCTTCGGCGGGTGGACGTCGGTCGAGGCGGTGCATGAGCCGGCTGGTGTTGTACCAGTGGACCCAGTCGGCGGTGATGGCCTCGAGGTTGCTGAGGCCGGTCAGGGGGCCGCGGCGGAAGGGTGAGTCGTCGCGGATGCATTCGGTCTTGTAGAGCCCGATGGTGGTCTCGGCCAGGGTGTCGTAGGCGTCGCCGACTGACCCGATCGAGGGCTGAGGCCGTTCAGGTGCAGCGTCTCGGTCAGGTGCACCGAGGTATACCGAGACCCGGCGTCCGAGTGATGAATCGCCTTGTTTTGCAGGGGATTGTCCTGCCTCGTGCGGAACGCCGCGGCCTGGGCAATGGCCCCGCTCGACGAACGTGGTGTGCTTGGACGTCGAACACTCCCAGCCCACGATCCGTCCGGCGAAGGCATCGATGACGAAGGCCGTGTAGGCGAACGTGCCGGCGGCCAGCCGCACATAGGTGAAATCCGCGACCAGGAGCCGGTTCGGTGCCGGCACCCGGAATTGCCGGTTGACCAGGTCCGGAGCTCGGGTCGCGGACGGGTCGGCGACAGTGGTGCGGACCTTCTTGGCCCTGCTCACGCCACGCCAGCCGTTGAGACGCATCAGCCGCTCGATGGTGCACCGCGCCACCTGGATGCCTTGCCGTTGCAGGTGACCCCACATCTTCAGCGATCCGTAGAGCGACTCCGGCGGGCGTCGGCCGTCGGATCGGGTTCGTAGTACCCGGCCAGGATCTCGGTGACAGTGGTGTCCCACAGAGCCCGCCGCGACGGCGCCCGCCTGGCCCAGGCATAGTAGGTTCTCGGGGCGATCGTGCAGCCGTGCGCGGTCAGCGCGGCACAGATCGGAGCGACCCCGAACCGAGCCTTGTGCTCGGCGATGAACCGGCAGATCACCGCTGTCGCGGGTCGCTCTCCCGCGCGAAGAAACTGGTCGCTGCCTTGAGGATCTCAATCGTGCGTTCCAGTTCGGCGTTCTTCCGCTTCAGCTCCCGGATCTCCCGCGCCGACTCCGACGACACTCCGACGGCTTGACCGGCATCGATCTGCGCCTGCCGAACCCAGCGGCGCAGCGTCTCGGCCGTCATCCCCAACCGGGCCGACACCGCCTTGATCGCCGCCCACTCAGAGTCGTAATCGTCAACATGATCGATGACCAGCCGGACCGCCTTGGCACGGGTCTGCTC
>NZ_SMKR01000344.1 GCF_004348725.1 Kribbella turkmenica | reverse complement strand
GGTTCGGAGCCATGCCGATGTCTTGAGACATCACAAAGCGCGCTCGGAGGGATTCGAACCCCCAACCTTCTGATCCGTAGGAGCCTGCACAGCCTGATCGCGACCGACTTCCTGGGCTACAAAAGAGCGTCGTGGTCGTGTGTCGGGTGCCCCGCGGCTGGGGTCGTTGGGGTCAGACTGGGGTCAGACCGTGCGTGGAAGTTACAGCGAAGTAGTTTCGAATTGGCCCTAGCTAGCCGAGCTACCAGTCGTTATTTGATCGATGTGACGCTTGACACGCGTACTGTAGACGGTTCTTGTACGTGCAACATACTCTGAACGTAGCGGTATACCGGGAGCCAGGGGGCGAGTAATGAGTGACGCGATGAGAGCCAGTCTGAGGCACGATCGATCGCTGTTGCGTATGCTCCTTGACCTGCCGCTGCAGTTGCTACGTCCCGCCGTGGAGATCACGGCTGAGGATGAGTGCGCGGCTGCGGAGAGATTCGATCGGCGGCGAGGTCACCATCTCAGCACACAGGAGCGCAGCAAGATCGCGTACGAACTTGCTGAAGGATCGCCTGTGCTCGACCGCCGTCGGCGGGTTGCGCACCAGTAGCGGTGGCCGGCCTCCTCAAGTGGCGGTCGGCTGACGCCGGAGATCAGTCCGCCCTCAAGAGCTTCACGTGTACGACGCCAGCAACCAAGCGCCGCGTTGGTATCCGAAAGTGCGTCATCGACCACCCCCGGATGTGGGAGTGGGAGGTCCAGTGCCGCATTCGCAACCTGCGGCCGCCCTACAAGTACCCCTTGCAGATGATCGTCGGCGAGGACAACGAGGGCATTGGCGCGGTGGCCGTGTTTGAGGAACTTGACGGGCCGATTCAGGTCGAGCTGAGCTACATGGCACTTGCCTACAGGCTCAGATTCAAGGGCGGCGGCTACGCGGACGAGATGGGCGAAGAGACCTGGCAGCGCATTGAAGCTCGGGCGATCGAACACGGCCTCGCCGCCGTCAACCTGCTGGCCTTGGTCGATGAGGGCAACGTTGCGTCTCAGAAGCTCTGCCGGCGACTGGGCTTGGTGCACTCCGGCATGCGTGACGAAACCCTCCAGCAGTGGAGCGGCGTACAAGCGATCGGTGAGCTTCCCGAAGATGGACACTGATCGCCACACCTGCCCCGTCGCCCTAATGACATCCGAACGGTCGCTGGCGCGGGGAGTGGATCCCTGACACGTTTCGGGTTCTGAGAGGCCTCTGGTAAGACCGGGACGCTGGCCTGTGGCGGCGGCCGTTCACCAACCCACCACCAG
>NZ_SMKR01000343.1 GCF_004348725.1 Kribbella turkmenica | reverse complement strand
GCGAAGGTACAGAGCGCCGTCGAGCGAATGGAATGTGTTGACCGCACCGCGGACGAGTAGCCGATGTCATGCAGGAACGCGGCCGCCTCGATCAGCTCGGCCCGGTCCCCGAGCATGGTCGCCAGCTCGCGGGCGCGAGCAGCAACCCCTTGGGTATGCGCCCAGCGACGCGGCAGCTCGTCGGCCAGCAACCGACGCGCCAGCGATCGTGTCTCCTGCGCAGTCATCATCACCCCGAGCGTACGACGCGCGATCGCCGCAGTCACCTCAGTCCGCCGCGGACGGCACCTGTCCCCTGGCCCAGACGGCCTCGAAACTCGCGACGTACGAGTCGAACATCTCGCTGTCGTCCATGTGCCGGTAGTGATACACCGGCGACTGCGCTGCCGGGATCCCGTAGGAGTGCTGATTGACGAGGAGTTGGTCGTCCGAGCGGAACATCGAGTTGTAAAGGACCGTGTCGTGCAGCCGCAACTCGACACCTTCCCGGCTTACTAGCGGCCCGAGCAAGGCGAGCGCGTTACGGATCTTCGCTCCCATCGCCTCGCCGATCTCCTCCTCGACACCGCGCTCGACAACGTTCGCACTATCCGGTGCACCCAGCGCGATCCTGATGCGTACGATACCGCTCTTCTCGCTCGGCAGACGCATGATCCGGGCGTCCTCCGCGAGGAAGAGCGCGCTGTAGGCGAGGATCCCGACCTCCGACTTCGCCGACTCGAAGAACCACAGCCAGTTTTGCGAGCTGATCGCCGTACGACGTGAGTAGATGCCGGCAATCTCCGTCGGCCGGCCATCATCCGAACCGATGGAGCGGAGCTCGGGCCAGATTACTTCCTCGTCGACGCCGAGAAGCCGGGTCAGCGCCTCGCGGGTACGACAGTGCGGCATCTGACCCCGCATCCAACGGCGGACCGTCTTCGGGTCGACGGCAAGCTTCGCCGACACATCGAGGTCGGTGAGGTTCGCGTCGTACATCGCGCGCCGCAGCACGTCGTTCACTCGGATCGCCCGTCCTTACCACGAGGTAAATGTCGGTAAATGTCTGTCTCTAGCGATAGCACGAAATGTCCGTAAATGTCCGTAGACACGGTTCTCCTGTCCGGGCCGGAACGGCGAGGCTTGACGCACGCTCGACAGCGTTGTCGAGCCGTCACCAGAGCAGACCGAGGAGACGGAATTGATGCGCCGCGGGGGCTGTACCGCTATCGCGATCCATCGGGAGTCAGCGGTACCGGCGTCGTTGCCTTACTGGTCGAGTTCCCACCGAACGAGGACGGGCAGCAATGGATCGCCGTCAAGTGGCTCGGCCCCAACC
>NZ_SMKR01000342.1 GCF_004348725.1 Kribbella turkmenica | reverse complement strand
CCCCGCCCCGACAACCCCCGCCTGACCATCCGCGGCCAGGCACGTGGCTCAGGTAGGAACAACCTCAGACAGTCAGCCCGTACGTGATCGCGGTCGGTGCTTCCTCACGGCCGATGTCCGGCGTGCGCTCGTACTCGTCCCAGGCGAGCATCCGGTCGAGGTGGCGCCGTACCGGCTCCAGCACCTCGGTCACGCTCACGTCCCGGTCGAGCTCCTTCGACAGCGTGGTCACGTCGGCGTCCGAGATCCCGCACGGCACGATCCGGTCGAACCACCCCAAATCGTTGTCGCAGTTCAGCGCGAACCCATGCATCGTGACACCCTGCGAGACCCGGATCCCGATCGCGGCGATCTTCCGCTCCCGGCCGCGATCGTCCGCAGCCACCCACACCCCACTACGTCCCTTCACGCGCCCCGTCGTCACACCGAGCTCGGTACACACCGCGATCAGCGCTTCCTCGAGCCGCCGGACGTAGTCGACGACGTACACGTGTGAGGCCAGTTTCACGATCGGGTAGCCGACGAGCTGCCCCGGACCGTGCCAGGTGATCTTCCCGCCGCGGTCGACGTCCACCACCGGCGTCCCGTCCAGCGGCCGCTCGTGCGGCTCGGTCCGCTTGCCCGCCGTGTACACCGGTGGGTGCTCCAGCAGGATGACCGTGTCCGCACCGGTGCCCTCGGCAACTTCCGCGTGCAGGCGCCGCTGCTCGGCCCACGCGGTCTCGTAATCCACCGCGCCGGCGCCGAACCCGGCCTCCACATACCTGATATTCCTCACGCCCTTGAGTGTATGTCGCCCCGCCGGCGGCGGTTCGCCGCCATCCACAGGCCCGATCGGCCGGCGTACCATGTGGATAACTTCCGGGGCGCCGTCGGTGATTCGTGCACTCTCTAAGGCATGGCACTCGAAGACATCGCCGGCTACAGCCTGCGCCGGAAGCTCGGGTCCGGATCGGCCGGCATTGTCTGGCTCGTTCGCGACCGCGCTACCGGCCGCAGCGCCGTGCTCAAACGCGTCCCGGTCACCGCGATCACCCACCCGAAGGAGCTCCGTGAAGACCTCACCGTCCTGCAACGCGTCAACCATCCGCACCTCGCCCGCCTCCAGGAGGTCCGCGAGACCGGCACCGAGTGGCTTTTCATCAGCCAGTACGTGGTCGCCGGCACGCTCAGCGCGCTACTCAACCGCCGCGGACCGCTGACCGACGGCGAGCTCGTCACCCTGCTGACCCCGCTCACCCAAGCGCTTGACCACCTCCACCGGTCAGGCCTGGTCCACGGCCGCGTCACACCGGCCAACATCATGTTCGACGCCGACGGCCGCCCCGTCCTCACCGACGCCGCTCTCCACGCC
>NZ_SMKR01000341.1 GCF_004348725.1 Kribbella turkmenica | reverse complement strand
CGCGCGATCTCCTGATCCTCGGCAACCGCTCGCATGGCTTTGCCGGCCCTGGTCTTCTCCACGTAGAGGTAGAGGCCGGCCATGATCAGCAAGGCCGCGACGATCACCAGCAGGTGCACCCGCAGGATCCGGAAGCCGAGGAACGAGAACGTCCCGGTGAGAACGTCCACCTCGGGATAGGACTTGACCGACGTACCGAACAGGGTGGCCATCGTGTACTGCAGGAAGAACGACGCCCCGATCGCGGTGATGAACGGGATCAGCCGGGGCATACCTCGCAGGGGACGATAGGCCACCCGCTCGAGCAGCAGGGCGACCAGCGCCGACACCGTCATACAACAGATCAGCGTGATCAGCAGGGCCACGAACGGTGCGGCATCCCACAGGGCCGTCCGGGCGAGTCCGTCGGTGACGAAGTAACCGGTCATCGCGCCGATCATGAACACCTCGCCGTGGGCGAAGTTGATGAAGCGCAGTACGCCGTACACCATCGTGTAGCCGAGCGCGATCAACGCGTAAACCGACCCCTGGGCGATCCCGAACACGACGAGGTCGCGCCACTGCTGCCCGCTCAGCCGAGCGCTGGCGATACTGCGCGACGCCCCGACCAGGAGCAGCGCGATCGCCGCGATCCGGACCAGCCAGAGGAAGCCGTCGACGATCGGGAGCCGTCGCACCCGCCTGCCGGCCGCCGGTCCGCGCGGCAGGACCTTGGTCCTCGCCAATGGGCCTCCTCAAGCGTCAGCCCGAGCAGGGCCGGGCCCCCCGCCTGCCTGGGATGCCCGGCCGCGCGCTCAGCCTCCCGGTGGCTCGAACGTGAACAGCACGTTGCCCCGGACCTGGTCGATCGTCTTCTGGGCCGGCGTGTTCGAGACGATGTCGATCTTCGCCGCGGCACAGTCACCGAACTCGTCGCAGGACAACATCCCGGTCAGCCCCTGGTAGTCCTTGGTCGCGTACATCGCCTCGATGAGCTTCTGCCGGTCGATGTGCAGCTTGCCGTCCTCGCGCACCGCCACCTTCTCGATCGCCGCGAAGATCATGTTCGCGGCATCGTAGGAGTGCGCATGGAAGGCCTGGATCGGCTTCTCACCGAACTTCTTCTCGTACTTGCCGACGAACTCCTGGTACGCCGTTCCCTGCGGCGTGGCCGGACCGGAGAAGTACATGCCCTCGGTCTGAGCGATGACAACGAACGTGTCCGACAGCAGACCATCGGCCCCGAACAGCTTCTTCGTGTCCGCCAACTGCGGGAACCCCTTGGCCTGCCTGACGATGAAGTCCGCTTCCGGCTGGAAGATCGGGAAGAAGACCACATCCGGCTGCGACGCGGCCACCTCGGTCAGCACCGGCCGCATGTCGGTGTCGCCCTT
>NZ_SMKR01000036.1 GCF_004348725.1 Kribbella turkmenica | reverse complement strand
ACCCCCTCCAGCCCACCCAGTGGCTCGAACACATCTGTACTCATACCTGCACCCTAGGATGACGTGGCATGGCGCTCGGCACCGTCCCCAAGTTCAGCATCGTGGTCCCCTGTCATGCCTCCCGGGCGTGGCTGCGGCCGTGCCTGGACTCGGTGCTCGGTCAGTCGTTCACCGACTTCGAGATCATCGGGGTGGACGACGCCGACGCGGACGGGTCCGGGCGGATCCTGGACGAGTACGCCGCCGGCGATTCGCGGGTACGGGTGCTGCACCTGGAGGAGAACGTCGGGCTGGGCCTGGCCCGGAACGCCGGGCTGAAGGAGTGTCGCGGCGACTACGTGCTGTTCCTGGACGCCGACGACCTCTACCTGGCGGGGTCGCTGGAGGCGATCGCGGCCCGGATCGACGCGACCGACCGGCCGGACATCCTGCTGTTCGACTACGAGCGAATCTTCTGGGACGGCCGGATGGTCCGCAACCAGCGGCACGACGCGTTCGCCGGGCACGGTGCCGGGGTGTTCACCGCGGCCGAGCGGCCGGTCTTCCTGACCTTCCTCGAGGTGGTCTGGAACAAGGCCTGCCGGCGGGACTTCCTCACCCGGCACGGGTTCGCGTTCACCGCCGGGTTCTACGAGGACGCGCCCTGGACCTACTCGACCATGCTGACCGCCGAGCGGATCGCCACTCTCGACCGGGTGGTCGTGCACTACCGCCAGCACCGGACCGGCGGCAACATCCACGCCACCGGCGGCCGCCGGCAGTGGGACATCTTCGACCAGTACGACCGGGTGCACGCGTTCATCCAGTCCGACCCGGAGCTGGCCGGCTGGCGCCGGTTCGCGTTCGACCGGTCGCTGGACCACATCCTGGCCGTGCTCGCGAAGCCGGAGCGGATCGCCCCGGACGACCGGGCCGAGTTCTTCCACGCGGCGCACGCGTTCGCCAAGCGCTGGAAGCCCGAGGGCTACGCCACCGACCGCACCCGCCGCGGGTTCAAGCGCTGGTTGCTGATCCACGACGACTACGCGACCTACTCCACCCTCAAGCTGAGCGCCAAGGTGCTGCACGTCCCGAGCCCGCGTAAGACCGTCGGCAGGCTCCGGCACCGTGGCAAGCTCGACCCCAACCTGGCCGCGTACTCCGCCTACTGGTTCAAGCAGTACGCCTGCAACCCGCGGGCGATCTACGAGACGGCCGCCGAACTGGCACCCCAAGTGCGCGGCGTCTGGGTCGTCGACGGCGAGCACGTCGAGAAGATCCCCGAGGGAGTCGAGTACGTCGTCGCGGGAACCCCGGCCTACCAGAAGCTGCTCGACCGGGCGACGTACTTCGTCAGCAACATGAACTGGCCGAAGGAGCTGGAGAAGCGGGACGGGCAGATCCACCTGCAGACCCAGCACGGGACGCCACTGAAGACCATGGGGATCGACCTGCGGCACTTCCCGCTGGCCGCCAAGGACCTGGACCTGGACGAGCTGATGCGTCAGGTCGACCGGTGGGATTTCAATCTCTCCTCGAACCGGTACTCCTCGGAGATCTGGGAGCGCACCTACCCGTCGTACTTCGAGGAGCTCGAGTACGGCTACCCGCGGAACGACCGGCTGCTCACGGCGACCGTCGACGACGTCCGGGCGATCCGGGCGGGCTTCGGCTTCGACGACTCACACCTGGTGGTGCTGTACGCGCCGACGTTCCGCGACGGCGTCGACTCCGTCCGGACGCCGGACGGGGTGGTCGACCTCGGCGGCGACGGCATCCACCTCGACCTGGACCAGCTGGCGGCCGCGGCCGGCGACCACGGCCGGGTGCTCGTGCGGACGCACTACTCGTTGTCGAAGGCCCCCGACATCCACTCCGGCAACGTGATCGACGTCTCGGAGCACCCGCGGGTCGAGGACCTGATGCTGGCGGCCGACGTGCTCGTCTCGGACTACTCGTCGATCACTTTCGACTACGCGAACCTGGACCGCCCGGTCGTGCTCCTGGTCGAGGACCTCGATTTCTACGCGGGCCGCCGTGGCACGTACTTCGACGTCGCCGAGTTCCCGCCCGGACTGGTCGCACGGTCCCCCGAGGAACTGCTGAGCATCCTGCAGACCGGTGCTTTCGCGTCCGCGGAGGCGGCCAAGCACCGGCAGCTGTACCGGGAGAAGTTCTGCGAGTACGACGACGGCCGCGCGGCCGAACGCGTGGTCCGGCGGGTGTTCCTGGGCGAGACCGACCTGCCGCCGATCGTGCCGTTGGCCGATCGGAAGGCGGCACCCTCGCCGTACTTCATGCATAATGGCTGACATGTCGAACAGTCGGGAGTCCGTGAGCGCACTGCGCCTGCGGTCCGGCCTGCGACGACGACGCACTGTCTGAACACCTCGTCGTTCCAGTGCGTCTACCCTCCAAGGACCTGTCATGTCCGCTGTTCTGCCTGTCCTCGCCACCAGACTGTCCACTGCCGCCGCGGCGGCATTCGGCGCGTCGTCCGGCGCCTTCGATCCTGAGCTGAGATCGGCGACCAAGCCTGAGTTCGGCCACTACCAGAGCAACCTCGCCCTCCGGCTCGGCAACGCGCTCGGCCGGCCGCCGCGGGAGATCGCCGCACAGCTGGTGGCAGCACTCGACGTCGCCGACCTGTGCGAGACGCCTTCGATCGCAGGGCCGGGTTTCATCAACCTGACGCTCAAGAAGTCCACGCTCGCGGCCGCGGTCAACGCACCACGACTCTTCCCCCGAAGAGACCAACGAGTAGTCGTCGACTACTCACAGCCGAACGTCGCCAAGCGGATGCACGTCGGCCACCTCCGGTCGACCGTGATCGGCGACGCGCTCTGCAACGTCCTGCAATACGTCGGGTACGACGTCGTCCGGCAGAACCACGTCGGCGACTGGGGCACGCAGTACGGCATGATGATCGAGCAGGCCCTGGCGGAGGAGCTCGACGCGAAAGACCTTGATCTGCAGGGCTTGCAGCTGCTCTACGAGCGGAGCCGGAAGCACTTCGACGCCGACTCCGCCTTCGCGGACAAGTCCCGGCGCAGAGTCGTACTGCTGCAGTCCGGCGATCCCGAGACGCGGGCGAGCTGGCGGCGGATGGTCGACGTCTCGCTGGCCGACTTCGAGCAGGTCTACGCGCTGCTCGGCTCGAAGCTCACGCGGGCCGACGTCGTCGGGGAGAGTGCCTACAACGACGAGCTGCCGAGGATCGTCGACGACCTCACCGCCGCCGGCCTGCTGACCGAGTCGGACGGTGCTTTGTGCGCGTTCCTGCCCGGTTTCAAGGGCCGGGACGGTCGACGACTGCCGGTGATCGTGCGGAAGTCCGACGGCGGGTTCGGCTACAGCGCCACCGACCTGGCCGCGGTGCGGCACCGGGTCGACACCCTGCACGCCGACCGGATCGTGTACGTCGTCGACCACCGGCAGGCCCTGCACTTCGAGCAGATCTTCACCCTCGCGCGGACGGCCGGCTGGTTGCCTTCGACAACGACCGCGGAGCACATCGGCTTCGGCACCGTGCTCGGACCGGACGGGAAGCCGTTCAAGACCAGGGCCGGCGGCACGGTGAAGCTGATTTCGCTGCTCGACGAAGCGGTCGCCCGGGCGGACGCGCTGCTCGAAGGCCGGGAAGGCGTCGACCGGCAGGCCACGGCGAAGGCGGTCGGCATCGGAGCGGTGAAGTACGCCGACCTGTCCAGCGACCGGGGCAACGACTACGTCTTCGACCTGGACCGGATGGTCGCGACCAACGGCAACACCGGCCCGTACCTGCAGTACGCGCACGCCCGGCTCACCAGACTGCTGTCCAAGGCAGGTGAGGCCCACGACCAGGTCACTGAGCTCAGGGAGCCGGCCGAGGAACGGCTCGCTCTGCTGCTCACCGGTTTCGCCGACGTGGTCGAGCAGGTGGCCGAGACCCTGCAGCCACACCGGTTGTGTACCTATCTGTACGACGTAGCGACCGCACTGTCCGTGTTCTACGAGCAGTGTCCGGTGCTGGCCGGCGAAGGCGACATCAGAGCAAGCCGGATCGCACTCTGCTCGGCGACCCGGACCGTGTTGCAGGATGGGCTTGGCCTGCTGGGCATCCAGGCTCCAGACGCCATGTAGGAGGTTCCCCATGTTGCCGTGGTCCGCGGAACTCGCCGGCCGGTTCGAGCAGACGACGTACGACAGCGACCTGCTGCGCGGGAATCCGCTGGGTGACCCGCACGAGCGGCCGGTGCTGGTTTATCTGCCGCCCGGGTACGACGACTCGGACCAGCGCTACCCCGCGATCTACGTGACGATGGGGTACACCGGTCACGTCGGGATGTGGTTCAACCGGACGCCGTTCCGGCAGCCCTATCCGGAGCTGCTCGATGCCCTCTTCGCGACCGGTGACGTCCCGCCGGCGATCGTCGTGTTCGTCGACTCCTGGACGAAGTACGGCGGCAGCCAGTGCCTCGACTCGCCGGGCACCGGGCAGTACCACTCATACCTGTGCGAGGAGATCGTCGCCTGGGTGGACGCGACGTACCGGACTGTCGCGGACCGCGACCACCGGGCCGTCACCGGCAAGTCCAGCGGCGGCTACACGGCGATGGTGACGCCGCTGCTGCGGCCGGACGTCTTCGGTGCACTCGCCACGCACGCCGGCGACGCCGCCTTCGACCTCTGCTACCGGCCGGAGTTCCCGGCGCGCGCCCGCACGCTGCGCGACAAGTACGACAGCAGCTACGAGAAGTTCTTCGAGTCGGTCGCGACCCGGACGGGCCGGACCACGAACGAGGACCTCCACCTGCTCGAGATCTACGGCTACGCCTCGGCGTACTCCGCCGAGCCGGACGGCACCGTGCTGCTGCCGTTCGACGAGCTGGGCGTGATCAACCCGGACGTCTGGGCGCGCTGGCTGTCCCGCGACCCGGTGGAGATGGTCCGCGAACCGCAGTACGCCGACGCACTGCGTTCGCTGCGGGCGGTGTGGATCGACGCCGGCAAGCAGGACGAGTACTACCTCGATCTCGGCGCCACCGCATTCCAGCGGGAGGCCCGCCGGGTCGGCGTACCGGACGATCGGCTCCACTTCGAGCTGTTCGAGGGCACGCACGGCGGCATCGAGTACCGGTACCCGCTCGCGGTGAAGTGGCTGGCCGAGCAGCTCGCGGACTAAATCGGGTGCCGCGATCGCGGCGTACGCCGTACCTTCGGTCCATGAGCTGGCCGGAGGGGATCGAGGCGCGCCCGATCGACAAGGGTGACGCGGACGCGTGGGCGGAATTGCTGGCCGCCAAGGAACTGGTCGACCAGGAGGGCGAGAACTACGACGCCCAGGATCTGATCGACGAACTGGAGGATCCACACCTGGATCCGGCGGCGGACACCATCGGCCTGTGGGCCGAAGGCCGGATGATCGCCTACGGCAAGCTGCACGCCGCGGAGGAGGTGATCGACCTCGACCGGGTCGGCACCGAGGGGACCGTGCATCCCGAGTGGCGCCGCCGCGGCCTCGGTACGGCGCTGATGCCGTGGCTGATCAACCGGGCCGGGGAACTGCACGCCGCGAAGCACCCGAAGTCGCCGGGCGAGGTCACCAGCAGCCGGATCAGCACGAACGTCGGTGCGGAGGCACTGTTCCGGACGTTCGGTTTCGACGAACGCCGGTACTTCTTCGACATGAAGCGACCGCTGGACCAGCCGGTGCCGAAGGTCGCGCTCGCGGACGGGCTGCGACTGGTTCCGTTCGACACCTCGATGGACGAGACGCTGCGACTGGCCCACAACGACGTGTTCCTGGACCACTGGGGTTCGACGCCGAAGGACCCGGACAGCTGGAAGACCTGGTTCACCGGCGCCCGGGCGTTCCGCGGCGGAGCGTCGTACGTCGTCCTCGACGGCGACACGATCGCCGCCTATGTGCTCGGCTACGAGTACGAGGCCGATACCGAGGCGACCGGGATACGGGAGCTGTACATCGGCCAGGTCGGGACAGTGAAGGCCTATCGCGGCCGCGGGCTGGCCCGCATGACGCTGGCGAAGGTGCTGGCGAAGGCGGCCGAGGTCGGCTACCAGCGCGCTGCTCTCGGCGTCGACGCGGAGAACCCGACCGGGGCGCTCGGCCTGTACGAGCGGCTCGGATTCTCGGTGTCGTCGAAGTGGACGAGCTACGGGCTGCCGCTCTGACGGTCAGCGGTACGCCGACGACCGGCGTACCGCTGACTCCGCCTCAGACGTGTGAGTCGACCACCACGGGCTCCGGAGCGGGTTGCTCGATCGGGCGGCGCCGGAGCCAGGTCCACGGCCGGACGCTGACGACGATCATCGTCAGGCTCAGCGCGGCGTAGACCAGCGACCCGACGAAGGCCGCGTGCACGCCGTCGGTCAGCACCTCCCGCGGACCGGTCGAGGCCGAGGTGCGGGTCGCCGTCCCGAAGATCGTGACGAGGATGCCCAGTCCGAGCGCGCCGCCGACCTGCTGGACCACGTTCAGCATGCCGGACGCGGCACCCGAGTCCTCCGGCGCGACACCGGCGATGGCCCGGCCGACCAGCGGGATGAAGATCATCCCGGCTCCCAGGCCGAACAGCAGCAGCGGTCCGACCACGTCGGCCAGGTACGTGCTGCGTGCGTTCAGCTGGGTCAGCCACACCATGCCGGCGGTGACCAGGACGGACCCGGTCAGCATCAGCTTGCCGCCGTCGACCCGGGCCACCAGCTTCGGCACGATCCGGGACGCGGCGAACAGCAGACCGGTCAGCGGCAGGAACGCGAGACCGGCCGCCAGCGGGCTGAGCTCGAGTACACCCTGCAGGTACTGCGTGAGGAAGAAAAACATCCCGAACATCGTCCCGACGACCAGCAGCATGGTCAGGTACGACGCCGAGCGGTCGGCCGAACGGAACAGCCGCAGCGGCACGATCGGGTGGCTGACCCGGCGCTCGATCAGGACGAACGCGACCAGCAGGACCACACCGACGGTGAACGCGGCCAGCACCTCGGCCGACGTCCAGCCGACCTCGGCGACCCGGATGAAGCCGTAGACGAGCGAGGTGATGCCGACGGTCGAGGTGAGCGCCCCGGCCACGTCGAACCGGCCGGGCTCCGGCTCGGTCTCGGTCAGCACCTGCCGGGCCGCGATGACCAGGCCGATACCGATCGGCACGTTGATGAACAGGCCCCAGCGCCACGACACCCAGTCCGTCAGCATGCCCCCGAGCACCAGGCCCACGCTGCCACCGCCGGACGACACCAGACTGTAGTAGCCGAGTGCCCTCATCCGCTCGGGCCCTTCGCGGTAGGTGAGCATGAGCAGAGTCAGCGCGGCCGGCGCCGCGATCGCACCGCCGACGCCCTGCAGGACGCGGGCGGCGAGCAGCAGCTCGGCGTTCGGCGCGAGTCCGCCGAGCAGTGAGGCGAGCGTGAAGACCGCGACACCGGTGACGAACACCCGGCGGCGACCGAGCAGGTCTCCGGCGCGAGCACCGAGCAGGAGCAGACCGCCGAAAGCGAGCGCGTAGGCGTTCTGCACCCAGGACAGGCTGGACGGGCTGAAGTCGAGTGCGTGCTGGATCTTCGGCATCGCGATGTTCACCACGGTGCCGTCGAGGATGACCATCAGCTGGGTGATCAGGATGACTGCGAGAACCACCCCCGGCCGCCTGGCAGGCGTGCCGGAGGAGGCGCCGGCCGGCGCCTCGGCTGTTGCCGACATAGTGCTCCTTGCCCCGGAGGGGTTACAGTTGAGAGGAAAGCGGAGTGCTCCTCCGGATACAATACGGAGGCCCCCTCCGCTTAGCAAGCGATATTCTGCTGGAACTTTGTGCCGCACGTCCGTCGCGGAGAGCGAGGAGGCCGGATGGGCTCGACACCGTTGCCGTCCACGCGGCCGACGCGCGCGGACGCGGCCCGGAACTACGACCTCCTGGTCAGCGCGGCCCGGGAGGCGTTCGCCGAGCACGGCACCGACACCTCGCTCGAGGAGATCGCCCGCCGGGCCGGCGTCGGCATCGGCACGCTGTACCGCCGCTTCCCGAACCGGACCGCCCTGCTCGAGGCGGTCTACGTGGACGAGATCCAGTCCGTCTGCGACCGCGCGTACGGTTTCGCGGAGCGGCTCGAGCCGTTCGACGCGCTGGCCGCCTGGCTGCGCAGCTTCGTCGGCTACGGCATCTCCAAGAAGAGCCTCGCCGTCGAGCTGACCGCGGCGCTGGGCAAGGATTCCCAGTTCTTCCAGTCCTGCAAGGTGAACGTGCAGGAGGCCGGCGAGCTCCTGCTGAGCAAGGCGAAGGCGGCCGGCGAGGTCCGGCCCGAGCTGGAGCTGATGGACATCATGCGGCTGGTCGGCGGCATCACCATGGGCCGCGACATGGAACCCGACGAGGCCAATCGCCTGCTGGACATCGTCCTGTGCGGCCTCAGGCCCGCCGCGCCCTGACGCCGGCCAGCGACGGGTTGGCGGCGTCCCGCTCGGTGTAGCTGAGCCGTTCTCGCGGGAACGGCCACTCGATCCCGAGTTCGGGATCGAAGAGGTCGACGCCCACCCGCTGCGGTGACCAGAACTCGTTCATCAGGAGGTTGTAGACGGTGTGCGGCTCCAAAGTGCAGAAGGAGTTGCCGCAGCCGCGGGGAACGTAGAGCGCCTGCCCGGCGCCGAGCTCGAACGTCTCGACCCGGCCGAAGCGGTCGCCGTCGCGCAGGTCGACGATCGCGGCGAACACCCGGCCGGCCGCGGGCGACAGGTACTTGTCCCACGGCTCGGCGTGGATCCCGCGGGTGATGCCGGCTTCGGCCAGGTACAGCACGTTGTGCTGCCGTACCTCGAAGGGCGGCACCCCGGCGGCCGCGAGCCTGGCGCCGTGGAAGCTCTCCTTGAACCACCCGTCGTCGTTGGGCCGCACCTCCAGCTCGAGGTGCAGCAGGCCCGGGATGCTCACCGGCGCACCTGCCGGCGAGCCTCGAGCTGGGCCTGGTCGGCCGCCGACAGACCTGCTTCCCAGCCGGCGCCGTTGGTGATCCTGGTTCTCCGGGTCGTCGTGTTCGGGAACAACCGGGTGAACAGCGCGTCCACCTGCTCCTCCCGCCTCGTCAGCACCGGCAGCAGCCGGTCCGCGTCCGCCTCCGGTACGGCGGCCTGGGTGGCGGCCGTGCTCGCGTGCAACCGCTCCCCGATCCGCTGTGCGTACGCCATCAGGAACGACTGCCGGAACGACCGGGTCCGGGACTCGCCCCGGCGGCCAAGACGCTTGCCTGCAGCAAGCATCGCGCGGTTCGCCTGCACCAGCAGGGACGTGCTGAGGATCTCGGTCAGCTGCAGGTCCAGCTCGGCCCCGACGATGGTGACCACGGCCAGCTGGTCGATCACGACCGTACGGCAGCGGTTCGCCGACGCGACCGCTCCGACCAACTGCGCCTTCGCCGACACGTACGGCGTGTCGACCCAGAGCCGGCGGGCGGCGGAGTCGTCCGGCAGCTCGACCGCCGGGTCGGCCTCGACGAGAGCACGCTCGAGGGAGAACTTCGCCATCAGCTCCTGCGCCTTGCCGGACAGGGCTTCCGCCTCGTCCGGGAACTCGGTCGCCTCCGCCTTGGCCAGCAGTCCGCGGATCCGCGCCAGCATCTTGCCGTTCACCGGGGTGGCCGGCGCCTGACGTCGTACCGGAGTGCCGGGGAGGGGGTAGAGACGGGCCAGGACCGGCAGGGCCTGGAGGAAGCCGGCGAGGGACAGGGCGTGGTGGAGCGTGAGGTAGCGGCCGACGCGGGCCGCGGCCGCCCAGCCGGTCAGGCTCAGTGCGGCGAAGGGTTGCGACACTCCCACGTCCGTCAACTGGTCGAGCCAGCGCGGGTCGATCGTGGCCGGGCGGTACTTCGTGTGCTCGGCGGAGATCGCGGCCAGCAGCAACGGCTCGATCCCCACGTCCAGCTCGCGGCGCCCGTGCTCGACCACGTCCGCGGGTGACCAGCCGCGCTCCCACGTGGCCCGTACCGCAGCGTCCAGGAATCCTTCCACGCAGCGATCCACCTGCGCCTGGTCGCGCTCGTCGTACGCCCCCAGGCGGGCCAGTTGGGCGTCCGCACGATCGTCGCGGACCGCGACGATCGAGGCCGCTATCGGCAACAGCCGCAGGATTTCCTCGTCACTCACGCGGTCGAGTCTGGCACTGCACGAAGTTGTCACCCAAACGGGAAGGACCAAGCCTTGTGGAAAACCCGGCCTCTCTGAAGCCTGTCTGAAGACAGCGCGCGAAGATCTGCCACAAGACGCTGTGAAATCGGGGAGGGGAAAGAGTATGACTCAGCTTGCGGAAGCGGGCTTCGACGAACTGCGCGGTGCCCTGGAGGGGACCGTGATCGGCCCGGGGGATGACGGGTACGACGACGCCCGGCGGCTGTGGAACGCCCAGTACGACCGCCGGCCGGCGGTGATCGCCAGGGTCCGGACCGCCGAGGACGTCTCGGCCGCGGTCCGGTTCGGCGTCGCGCGGGGACTGGAGATCGCCGTTCGCGGCGGTTCGCACAGCATGTCCGGCGCGTCGTCGGTCGACGACGGACTGATGATCGACCTGAGTGAGATGAACCAGGTCACCGTGGACGTGGACGCTCGCCGGGCCCGCGTCGGCGGCGGCGCGCTGCTGCGGGACCTGGACACCGCGACCCAGGCGCACGGTCTCGCCGTACCGGCCGGGATGATCAGCCACACCGGCGTCGGCGGACTCACGCTCGGCGGCGGGATGGGCTGGCTCACGCGGCAGCACGGCCTCAGCATCGACAATCTGGAGTCGGTCCGGATCGTCACCGCCGACGGCAGCATCCTGCGCGCCGCCGAGGACGAGAACCCGGACCTGTTCTGGGCGGTCCGGGGTGGCGGCGGCAACTTCGGTGTGGTGACCGAGTTCGAGTTCCGGCTGCACGAGGCCGGGCCGATGATCAACTACGGACTGCTGTTCTGGGGCCTGGACCAGGGCGGCGACATGCTGCGGCTGGCTCGGGAGCTGATCCCTGGCCTGCCGCCGAAGTTCTCCGTGGTGCCCGCGTGCCTGAATGCGCCACCGGCACCGTTCGTACCGGAGCAGCACCACTTCCAGCCCGGCTACGGCCTGGTCGTGGTCGGGTTCGGTACGCCCGAGGAGCACGCGGAGGTGCTGGAGCGGATTCGCGGCACGCTGCCGCCGCTGTTCGAGTTCGCGTCGCCGATGCCGTACGTCGCGTTGCAGCAGTCGCTGGACGAGGCGAACGACTGGGGCCACTACTGCTACGAGAAGGGCCTCTACCTCGAGGACTTCACCGACGGTGCCATCGAGGTGATCACCGAGCACGTGCCGAAGAAGACCTCACCGATGTCGGCCGTGCTGTTCTACCGGCTGGACCACGCGTACTCCGAGGTCGACGACGACGCCAACGCGTTCGGCGGCGGACGGACCGACCGGTACGTGATGTTCGCGATCGCCCAGACCCCGGTGCCGGAGACGCAGGCGGCCGAGGTCGCGTGGGCGCGGGCGTTCTGGGACGCGCTCCAGCCGCACGCGATCAACATCGGCACGTACATCAACGGGATGACGGAGTCCGACGACGCCAGGATCCGCGCGACGTTCGGGCCGAAGTACGACCGGTTGGTCGAGATCAAGCGGAAGTACGACCCGGACAACGTGTTCCACCGGAACGCGAACATCAACCCCTGACGGGACGCCGGCGGCGCCGCTCAGATCGAGGCGGCGCCGTCGACGGCCAGGACCTGGCCGTTGACGTTGGTGTTCTCGAGCAGCAGCATCCGGACCACCGGTACGACGTCGTCCGGCTCGGTCAGGTGGCCGGTCGGCGTCCGCCGGACGATCTGGTCGAGCTGGGTCTGGCCGAGCACCGCGGACATCTCCGAGGCGAAGAACCCGGGCGCGACCGCGTTCGCCAGCACCCGACCGCCGAGCTCACGGGCCAGCGACCGGGTGGCCGCGTCCATCCCGCCCTTGGTGGCGGAGTACGCGACCAGGCCCGGGAAGCCGCGCTGGGCGCAGATCGAGGTGACGTTGACGATCCGGCCCTTCAGGCCCTTCGCGAGCATCCGGCGGATGACGAACCGGGTGAGGATCAGCGGGGACGTCAGGTTGGTCTGGATGATCCGGGCCAACTGGTCGGGCGAGGTGTGCACGTGCAGCGAGTCCTGGCCGATCGCCGCGTTGTTGACCAGGCCGTCGATCGGGCCGAGGGTCGTCTCCACCGTCCGGACGAACGCCTGGCCGGCCTCGGCGTCGTTGACGTCGACGGCGCCGTAGTACAGGTGGTCGGGATACTTCTCGCCGAGCGCGGTCAGCTCCGGGGTGACGGTCCGGGCGAACGCGGCCACCTTCAGACCGGCGGTGAGCAGGTCGGTGACGATCGCCAGCCCGAGGCCGCGGGAACCACCCGACACCAGGACGACCGACGCGGGCGGGACCAGGTCAGACTTCACTCTTCAACGTCTCCTTCTGCGGGATCTCGTCGAGGAACCGGATCCGCCGCGGTACACCGTAGTCCGGCAGCCGGCTGGAGCACCACTGGACCAGGTCGGCGTCGGTGATCGGACCGAGCGCCGGGTTGGGCACCACCTCGGCGGCGACCATCCGTCCGACCAGCGGTGCCTTGCGCGCGAACACCCGCGCCCAGGAGACGCCCGGATGGCTCATCAGCACGTTGCGGACGATGCCGGCCGACACCTTCGAGCCGCCGACGTTGATCTCGTCGGTGTCGATCCGGCCGGTGATCAGCACCCGGTCGCCGTCGAACTCCACCCGGTCGCCGGTGTGCACCGCACCGACCAGTCCGGCACCGTGATGCGGCGAGCGGATCACCAACTCGTTTCCGTCCACCGCGAGCATCGGGCGATCCGGATCGGGCTTGCGATCCAGCCACTCGCGCGGGAACCCGGCCAGCCCGTCGTGGACCACGATCGATGCTCCGACCTCGGACGACGCGTAGATCCAGGAGATCCGGGCCTTCGGGAAGTGCTCACGCAACTGGTCGAGGATCCCCTGGTCCACCGGTTCACCACCGAGCGTGATCTGCTCCAGCGGTACGGCGGCCAACGCGTCGGCATCGCGGTAGACGGCCTGGCGCCAGAAGGTCGGCGTGCCGGACGCGGCGGTGACACCGTGCTCGGCGGCGATGAGCGGCCAGTTCTCCAGCTCGTCCGGCTCGATCACGACCAGGCCCTGGTCGGCGTGGGTCAGTGAGACCGTGACGACCTGCCACCAGGCGTACGTGCCCGGGGAGTACGGAAGGAGCCAGGTGCGCGGCGGTTGTTCACCGGTGACAGTCGTCAGGCTCTCGAGAGTGTGGCCGATGCGCTTGGGCCGGCCGGTCGACCCCGAGGTGAGCAGCCAGACGCGGCCGGACTCCTCGACCCGCTTGAGTCTTGCCTGCGTCACGTCGCCGTCGGGCAGGACGACGGCGAAACCGGACTCGCCCAGCTCCTCGCGCATCCGCTCGTCGACGCGGGAGCTGGTCGCGACCAGCAGCTCGGTGCCGTGGACGGCGTGGTGGCGCACCGCCGCCAGCGCGTCCGCACCGTTGTCGACCAGGACGGCGGCCGGTGACGGCAACTGCGGAAGCTTGTGCAGAGTCCGCCAGGTCAGGCGCTTCCCGGCAACGACCACTGTGTTGTCGTCACCGATCAGAGCGGTGCTCCGGCGCGACGCGGTCACGCCGACTGGAGTTGCTCGATGAAGTCCAGCACGTCGCCGACAGTGGCGATCCGGCGCAGCCCGGGGGCATCGAAGTTCAGCTCGTCACCCAACTCGTCCTCCACCCGGAGGGCCAGCTCGGAGAAGTCCAGCGACCGGAATCCGATCTCCCGCAGATCGGCGCTGTCGTCGCCCGGCAAGTTCCTTCCCTGCGCCGTCATCACCTCGCCCATCAACTCCCTGACCCTGCCACGCGGTATCGAACTCATGAGGCCAAAGCCTAGCCGGTACGCCACCGGGGCCACGGGGGCTGATCGGCGGTTCGGCGACGGACGAAGGCCTTGAAGCGTTTGACCCTGCTGGAGATCTCCCAGCCGACCAGCGCGATCACCGGGGACGCGGCAGCGACGGCGGCGAGCAGGAGCTCCTCGACCGGCAGCCCGACGATGTGGAAGGCGATCATGGGACCTCCCGTGCTGCGTGACCTGGGAGATTACCGAGTGTAAAGGTGAAGTCCCATGCAGTAAACGGCTCGCCACCTGCGAACGCGGCTCGGGCGACTCATAGACTTCACCGGTGATCACACCAGGCCGGCGGAGCAGACGCGCGTCCGCCGGTCGCGGGAAGCGGGTGGCCCCGGGCGGTGGTGCCCGGCTTGCGGCGACGGTCAGTCTGCCGGTGCTGCCGCTGGCGTGGTTCGCGGCGTTGCAGGAGCACCCGCCCTGGATGCCCGGTGCCTACCTCGGCTACCTCCTGGTCGTGATCGTCGTACCGGGCACGATGTTCTGGCGGCGGCTGACTGGTGGGACCGGCTGGTTCACCACCGATGTCGTGCTGGGGACGGCGTTCGGCTTGGCCGTCGAGGCGCTGCTCTACCCGGTCGGGATGGTGTTCAGCATGCCGCTCGCGGCGCTTCTCATGCCGGCGCTCGCCTTCGGGATGTATCGCGCGCTGCCGCGGCGGAAACTGCCCGAGCGGCCGACGCCGTGGTGGGCGACATCCGGCGCGATGGTGGTGGTCGGCCTCGCGGCAGCGTGGTTCGTGCGGGTTGGGTCGCAGCTGATCCCGCTGAACGGCCCGAGTGCGTTGCGGCCGAACTCAGACGCACCGCACAACCTCGCAGTGGCCGCCGAACTGTCGCGCCACTTCCCACCGAAGGTCCCGTACGCCGATGGCAAGTGGATGTCCAGCCACTGGGCCGCGTACGACCACATCGCGTCGTCGCACTGGATCACCAGCATTCCCCTCGACGTACTCACGCACCGGATGGTGCCGTTCGCTCTGCTCCTGCTGACAGTGCTGGGTGCCGCCGCGGTCGGCATGCTGCTGACCGGCCGGGCCGTGGCTGCGCCGATCGCCGCTGGACTCACTGTGCTCGCGGGTGATCTGGCTGCCTGGCCGTGGACGGTGTCGGACCGGTTGTTCACGGAGAGCCCGTTCTCCCTCGGTCAGCTGACGAATCCGCCGCAGGCGTTCGCCACCGTGCTGGCACTGCCGCTCATCGCGGTCACCGGGTTGCTCCTGCGGCGAAAGCCCGGGCAGACGCGTGCGCAGCTGTTCGGACTGTTCGTCGCGGGCGGAGTGCTCATCGCTGCGCTGGCCTTGACGAAGGCGACCGCGCTGCCCGTGTACGCGGCTGGTCTCGCCGCTGCGTGGGTCTATTTGACAGTGCGGGCCGGTCGACTCAATTTACGTGCGCTGATCCTAGGCGTGGGTGTTGCCGCGGCCTACGCGCTGACCTTCTTCGTCGTACTGCGTGGTGCCCTGTCCAGCGTGCTGTTCGACCCGGGGGCGACGTTCGAGCACATGGCTGAGCGCATAGGTGGCGACGGTTCCACGGTCGTCGTGATCGCGGCCGTGGTGGCGATCGGTTGGCTCATGCCCGCGGTCGGCGCCTTGCTGATCCGGCGACGGCTGCCTCGCGACCCCATGCCGGTGTTCCTCGTCGTCGGCTTCCTGGCTGCTCTGACAGGTGCAGCGTTGCTGTACGACGACGGGCAGGCGCAGCTGTTCTTCGTCCGGACCGGCTTCATCTACGGCGTGCTGCTCGCCACCTGGGGTCTCGGGTCGCTGGAGCGTCGTCAGTTCTACGTTGCCGGTGTCGCACTGCTGATCGGTGCGGCCGCGATCTACTGGGGCCGCTACCGGTCACCTGACTCCTGCTCAGGCGCGGAGTGCTTTGCGCAGCCGCTGGCAGTGGCTTCGGTCATCGCGGTGCTCGGCATCGGCGTCTTCGGGCTGATCCTGCGCGGCTCGCGTCGTACGTGGGCTGTGATCACTGTCGCCGTTCTCCTTGGTACGACGGTGTCGCCGACGGCGGTGTCGTTGCGGGAGTTCGCCCGGCCGTCGTTGACGGAGTACGAGTCGATCGCCCCCGGCGGGATCGAGGCCGCCCGGTTCATCCGGCGGAACTCGGGGTCGGGTGACCGGATCGCCACCAACGTGCACTGCCATCGTCCCCGGGCGTCACACTGCCTGACCGGTTCGTACTGGATCGCCGGGTACGCCGAGCGCCGCGTACTCGTGCAGGGATGGGCCTACAAGGCACGGGTCGACGACACGTACCCCGACGGCGTGCAGAGCAGCTACTGGGACGAGGAGAAGCTCCGGCTCAACGACGAGGCCTTCAGCGAGCCGACGCGCGACGTCCTGGAGAAACTGCGGACGCAGTACGGCGTGCAGTGGCTGCTGCTCGACGAGCGGGTGAGTGCGCCGCCGGAGAACCTGGAACGGCTGACCGAGCTGCGATTCCACTTCGGGACCGTGCGGGTGTACCAGCTGTACTCGACCAGTCCGCGTCCAGCGCCCACGATGACACCCTCACCGTCACCGTCGCCGGCCTTTCCGACCAGCTCGCCAACGCCGACGGGGACGCCGACCGGGACGCCGACCGGGTCCGCGACACCGTCGCCGGTATCGCCCGGTCGAACGTTCTCGTCGACCAGCGTTCCCACGCAGAGCTTCACACCCAGCCTGCCGACGACGCCGACGTTCCCGTCATCGCCGGCCGGCTGATCGTCAGCGCACCGACACGGCCGGGATCGGCACGCTCTGGTTGGCCAGTCGGTCCAGCGCGGTGACCGTGTAGAGGTAGGCCTTGCCCGGCGTGGCCGTCGTGTCCAGGTAGGACTCGGTGGAGCGGACAGTGGCGATCAGGTTGCGGGCGTCGTTGTCCGGGCAGTGGTCTCCGCCCAGGAGCTCCCGGCGATAGACGGCGTACGACGTGGTGTCGGACGACGTACGCCGCCACGTGAGCTGGACGCCGTCATCGGTCCGGGTGGCACGGACAGCGTGCACCGGCTGCGGCGGACGCGCGTCCAGGTTCCGCATGGTGGGGATCAGCGCGGGGCGGGTGTACCAGGTGTTGTTGAGCAGCGTGGTCGCGCCGAGGCGGTCCGCCCGCACGTCCTTCGCGGAGAAGAAGATGTTGCCCTTCACCTCGGGGATCGTGCTGTCGAACGCCATGTGGTCGCTCAGCTCGGCGGGGTCCGACCAGTCCGGTGACTGCGTCGACGTACCGACCTTGTACGTCGCCTCGCCGATGTAGAGGTGGACGTCGGTGCCGCGGACCTCGTTGGCCCACCACGGCACGATCTTGTTGTAGTCGGCGGGCGCGAACCCACCGGCCCAGTAGACCTGCGGGACGATGTAGTCGATCCACTCCTCGCGGACCCACTTCCGGGTGTCCGCGGCGAGGTCGTCGTACGTCTGCACCCCGGCGGTGGTGTCCGAGCCCTCCGGGTCGGTCGCCTTGTTCCGCCAGACCGCGAACGGCGAGATGCCGAACTTCACCCACGGTTTGGCCGCCTTGATCCGCTGCTGGAGCTCCTGGATCAGCAGGTCGATGTTGTTCCGCCGCCAGTCGGCCAGCGTCGGGAAGCCGGCGCCGTACTCCGCGTACGTCGCCGCGTCGTCGAAGACCTGACCGGCCACCGGGTAGGGATAGAAGTAGTCGTCGAAGTGCACGCCGTCGATGTCGTAGTTCGCGACCGCGTCCATGATCGCGTCCTCGACCAGCTTGCGGGCTGCCGGGATCCCGGGGTTGTAGTAGAGCTTCCCGCCGTACGTGACGACCCAGTCGGGGTTTTGCCGCGCCGGGTGCGTCGGGACGAGGGCGTTGAGGTCGGTTCCCATCGAGAGCCGGTACGGGTTGAACCAGGCGTGCAGCTCGAGGTTGCGCTTGTGCGCCTCGGCGACCGCGAAGGCCAGCGGGTCGTAGCCGGGGTGGCCGCCCTGCGTGCCGGTCAGGTACCGCGACCAGGGCTCGACCTCGGACGGCCAGAACGCGTCCGCGGTCGGGCGCACCTGGAGGATGACCGCGTTGTGCCGCTGCCGGACCGCGTCGTCCAGCCAGCCGATCAGCTCGGCCTGCTGCTGGGCCGCGGACAGCCCGGTTTTGGACGGCCAGTCGATGTTCACCACCGACGCCACCCAGCTCGCCCGGAACTGCCGGAGCGGTGTCTTCGCGTCGGGCGCGCAGCGCCCCTCACCCGCGGGGGCCGGCGCAGCCGACGCCGTACCCGTCAATCCGCTCAGCAACAGCCCTGCCGTCACCCCGAGTACGCCCATCGCTCGCCAGACTCTCATGTCACTCTCCGACCATACGTAGCGGTGATCACGAAAGATGTTTACACACCAACGCCTCCGAGAGAAGACGCTAGGTTGAGTGCATGCTGCGCAGAGCCACGGAACACGATGTCGACACCATCCGGCGGTTGCGTAACCAGCAGGCCAATCGCGACGCCAGCGTTACATCGCACGAGATCAGTGCGGACGAGCACGCCGCGTGGTGGACCAAGGCGTCGGCCGACCCGGCCCGCCGGGTGCTGATCTACGAGCGCGGCGGCACGACGGCCGGTGTGGTGAACTTCTTCGACATCGAAGGATCCACTGCCGCCTGGGGGTTCTTCCTCGACGCCGACGGCCTGGCCGCGCGGGGTGAGACCTTGCCGGCCTGGATCGAGGTGATGCGCGACGCGACGTCGTACGCGTTCGACGACCTCGGCCTCGATCTGCTGACCGGCGAGGTGCTGGAGCACAATACGGTGGTGCGACAAATGAACCGGCGGTTCCGCTTCACCGAGGGGACTCCGCAGACCCGTTACGCGGACGGTCGCGAGATCACCGTGATCCCGATCAGCCTGCGCAAACAGGACCGACGACACCAGAGGACGTCATGAACACCACCATCGACATCGGCGGAGTGCCGATCGGGCCGGAGCACCAGCCGTTCATCATCGCGGAGATGTCCGGGAACCACAACGGTGACCTCGAGCGAGCCAAGGACATCGTCCGGGCGATCGCGGAGTCGGGTGCGCAGGCGCTGAAGCTGCAGACGTACACGGCGGACACCATGACGCTCGACGTCGACCTGCCGGCGTTCCGGCTGCCGTCGGAGCATGAGCTGTGGGGTGACGCGCGACTGTACGACCTCTACGACGAGGCACACACGCCGTGGGCCTGGCATGAGCCGATCTTCGACCTGGCGAAATCGCTGGGCCTGGTCGCGTTCTCGTCGGCCTTCGACCGGGCCGCGATCGACTTCCTGGAGAAGCTGAACGTCCCGGCGTACAAGGTCGCCTCGAACGAGATCGGCGACCTGCCGCTGGTCCGCGGCATGGCCGAGACCGGCAAGCCGATCATCATCTCCACCGGCTCGGCGACGCTGACGGACATCGACGCCGCGGTCCGCGCGGCGCGCTCCACCGGCAACGAGCAGATCATCGTCCTGGCGTGTACGGCGAGCTACCCGGCACCGCCGGAGCAGTCCAACCTCCGCGCGATCCCGGTGCTCCGCGACGCCCTCGGCGTCCAGGTCGGACTGTCCGACCACACGATGGGCATCGGCGCCGCCATCGCCGCCGTCGCGCTCGGCGCCACCGTCATCGAGAAGCACGTCACCCTCAAGCGGATCGACGGCGGCGTCGACTCCGCCTTCTCCCTGGAGCCCGGCGAGCTGGAGTCACTCGTCGAGGGCAGCCGCGTCGCGCAGCTCGCCCTCGGCCAACCGGTCATCGGACCCAAACAAGCCGAACAGAACGTCCTCCGGTTCCGCCGGTCGCTCTACGTCACCCGGGACGTCAAGGCCGGTGAGAAGGTGGCCATCGACAACGTTCGCTCGGTGCGACCGGCCGGCGGCCTGCCGCCGGACGCCTTCGCCTCGGTCGAGGGCCGTAAGTTCCGCGTCGACGCACCGGCGGGCACCCCACTCACCTGGGACATCCTCTGAGCACTCAAGCCGGGCCCAGCTTGCTTTTCAGCCGGCGCTTGATCTTGCCGGCGAACTTGCGCGGATTGCGGATCTGAGCGACCCTGCGAACCACCTTCACCGCGGCGTACGCGCGGGACTTCCGCAGCCTGATGTGCTCGGCATGCACGCTCTGGATCTGGACGCGCAGCTCGCGGATCCGGGTCTCCCGAGTTTTCAGCGCCTTGTCCCGGAAACCGAGCGTACGCTCCAGCCCGAAGATCTGGCCCTTCAGCTCGTAGACCGCGTGCGCGGACCGCTCGGCCTGCGCGAGCGCCGTCCGGACGTCCGGCGTCTGCGACGCGTCGGCCGGGATGCCCACCGCGGCGGCCAGCGCACCGGCCAACTCCTTGCCGCGGGCAACGTACTCGACGGAGGCCGACGGCGAGTCCGGGCCGGCGGCCGGCGTCTGCCGGACCGGATCGACGCCGGACATCGCCACCCACGCGGCGACCAGGTCGTCGCCGACCATCCACGGTGGCCACGGGTGCCGGCGGTGGCCGCCGATCAGCCGATCGTGGAACCGGGACCAGGCGGCGGCCAGCCGGTCCTTGTCGGTCTCCGTGGCAGCGGTCGTCCAGGCGGAGATCCCGAACCCGAAGCTGTCGCCGTCGACGACCACGTCGTCCCAACGCAGGAGCACCCGCGAGTCGGCCTGGGACCGGGCCCAGTCGCCGAGCCGTGCGGCCAGCTCGCGGAAGCGCGGGACGTCCTCCGCGGCGGCCAGCCGAATCAGCTGCGTCTCCACGGTGACCCCACCCGGCACAGTGGCCGGTACCGCGGACGCGTCGAAGACCACACCGGCGACTTCCGCACCACCACCGGTGACGCTGACGGACCAGCCATCGCTGACGGGATCGGCGGTCAGCAGGGCTTCCTGCCCTGGCGTCTGCGCGTACACGGCGTGCTTCGGCGCCGCGCCCGCCACCGCGATCCACCCACCCGCGGTCGACGCCAGCAGCCCGGCGCGCGCGGCCGCCTCCGCACCCTCGGCCACCGGCGCGAGCAGCGGTACGACGGTTGCTGACGCCTCGAGCGCCTCGACCGCGATCCGCGCAGGCAGCTGACCTGGGCGAGCGGCCGCGGCGACGTCGGCCGCGATCAGTGCCGACGGGGTCTCCTCCACCGAGAAGGCCGCGTACGCTGCGACGTCCGTGCCCAGCCCGATCCGCTCGAGCGACTCGGCGAGTTGCGCGACTGAGACCGGCCGGGACGGGTCGTCGTGCAGCGGACGCCACTCGTCGTCAGCGTGCCGCTGATCCGCAGGGCGACGGTCGAACAGGTTCGTCAGCGAGAACTCGTTCTCGAGACCCAGGACGAGCACGCCCCGCGGGGACATCACGGCGGCGAGCGCGTCCAGCCGCTGCTGCCAGTTCAGGTCGTCGCTGTCGTAGCCGAGCACCCGATCGAGCCCATCGGCCGCCACGACCACGTCGTACGGCGTGGCACCGGCGGCGACCAGGCCGTCGAGCCCACCCGCGACGACCTGGAGCCGGTCACCGAACTTGTCGCTCAGCTCACCCGCGTCGGACACCGAGCGGACCAGCAGTGTCGTCGGCCCGGACTTGGCCAGCACGGCCTCGATCAGGTCGGCGCCGTGCGGGCCGAGCACGAGTGTGCGTGCGTCGAGCAGCACGTCAGTCAGCAGTGTGCGCAGAACCAGCCCGCCGACGGCCCTTCGCTGACCGGAGTAGTCGCTCCACGGCTGCATCTCGCCGCGGACCACTTCGACGGCCAGCTGGTTCTCAGACACGCTCTCTCCAATCGAACAGCATTCGTAGTTCCTCAGGCGGCATCATCCACGGCACCCCGAGCTCCAGGTCGGTGGTCGCCCGGGCGGCCTCCGAATCGAGGTCCTTGCCGAGCATCTCCGGCCACAGCCGCGCGATCCGGCTGTCGCCGCCGAACAGCGGGTTCTCACCCTCCATCGTCATCGGGTCGCCGTACACGGCCGCGTCGCAGCCGGCCGCGATGCCGTAGAAGATCGCGGTGGACAGCCGGTTGGCGGCCACCCGCTTGTGCTTGCGCAGCTCGGCCAGTTGCTTGTAGAGGAACTTCGGATCGGTGCCCTCGTAGGAGAAGCCGCGGCGGCCGAACGAGACCACCCGGAAGCCGGCGTCCTCGTACAACGCGCGGATCTCCGGCCGCTCGTACTCGGTGTAGTACAGGCTGAAGGTGACCGGACCGGTCTCCGTCTCGCGGATCTCGTCGACCAGCCGCTTGTGGTCGCCCTGGATCTTGCCACCCTCCCAGCCGTGGAAGAGGAACCACAGGGTGCCCTCGCGCTTCTCCTCCGGCACCACCCCCAGCTCGGGCTCCAGATCCAGGAGATAGCGGAACGGCGCACCGATGCTGTGGTGGTTCCGCCGGCCGAGCGCGTGGCCACGGCGGCGCGGGGCGTCGCTCCAGGTGAACCGCCAGGCGCCGTCGTAGAACTCGTGGACCGGATTCCAGCCGTCGCCGATGTTCCAGCCGTGCTGGAGGTAGCCGCGCAGGCGCGGTGGGTACTCGTCGTCCAGACCGGCATACCGGGCGAGGATGTGCGCCTGTCCGTAGTAGTGGTTGTGGTGGTGCATCAGCGAACCTCGAGGTGGAGGGTTCCGGAGTGCGGACGCAGCGCCGCGGTGTGGCCGTCCTGCTCTGCATCGATCGGCAGCCGGCTGGACAGGAACGGCTCGCACTGCACCGCGCGCGCCGGCCCGTCCGGCCAGGCCGCGAACAGGATCCAGTCCGCGAGGCTGGCCAGCGGATCGGTGGCGCTGGCTACCGCGTTCTCCGGAATCAGCTCGGACAGCGTCACCGCGGCGGTCCAGCGGCCGTCCTGCTGGGTCCGCCGACACTGCACGTCGAGGTGGTCGTCCGAGTCGTCCAGATAGCGCCGCCAATGGAACTCGCAGCCGTCGCCGCCCAGTGCCGGGCCGCTGATACGCAGCTCCTTGCCGTGGCTGCCGGCAACGATCTCGGCGTCCTCGGCGGGTAGTCGCAGCGGCGTCTCGTGCAGGTTCACGTAGCCGCCCACAGACCGGGTCAGCGTGACCAACCGGTCCTGGTCGAAGTGGTGGATCGCCCGCGGACCGGCGGTCCACAACAGCAACCGCTCCTCGCCGTTGACGTCGATCAGCCGGAAGGCCCGGGAGGTGCGCTGGGTGAACGGGTCGTCGGGATTGGCGTCCTCGATGATCGGCCGGATCGGGATCCGCACCGCGAAGTCCCGGCTGTCGCCGCTCAGCGCGACCGGCAGGACGGTCTCCCGATCGGCCATCGGGCGACTGATCCGCAGCTTCGGCTCCTCGAGCTCGGCCGGCACCCGGCCCCGCAGCACCAACGCGTCGGCGCTGTGCTCGGCGGCGGTGAGCCGGCAGGGGTCAACCATCCTGCGGAGCAGGAACGCTCCGTCGGCGCCCTGACCGGGCTGCACCCAGCTCGTCGCGTCGATCCACGCCCCCGGCGGCCAGGTGGGACTGCCGGGCCGCTGGCCGCCGAGCTTGCCGTGCCGCCGCAGCCGGCCGGACCACAGCCGGACCACGAAGTGCGCCGGCGCCGCGGTCGTCTTCAGCTTCGCCAGCAGCGCCTCGTCGATCCGTATTTCGAATCCGGCCAGAGCTGGGTCGCCGTGCGTGTCGATCGCCTCGAACCGGCGGACCGCGAGCTCCGACTCCACACCGGCGACGACCAGGGCTATCCGCAGGCGGGACGACGCCTTGGTCTCCAGGTGCCGGATCTCCGCGGTGCCTCTGACCGACAGCGAGCCGTCCTCGAGCCAGGCGACGTGCTGGACAGTGGTGGCCAGCGACAGCTCCTTCTTCGGCAGCCGGTACAGCTCCTTCGGCACCGAGCTGCGCTGGTCTCGCACACCGGGGTAGTTGTGCTCGAGCAGCCAGGGGCGGCCGCGCCGGGCGAGCGCTCGGGCTCCCCCGCGCAGACCACCGTCGCTGCGGAAGCGGGCCAGCCGGCGGAGCAGGTCGACGTCGCCCGCCTCGAGCGCGGAATGCTGGATCCGGTCGTAGCCGTGCGCGCCGACCAGCGCGGAGTCGTCCAGCCGGTCCATCAGCCGCCGGGCGAGCTTGAGCAGGTTCTCGTCTTCCTCCGGGGGCGCCGCGCCGAACGCCATCACCAGCGTCAACAGATCGATCTGGGCGAAGTGCGCGTGCACGCGGCGACGCACCTCGCGCAGGCTCTGCTGCTCCTCGACCAGGTCCATCACCATCTCGGCGGAGCGGACCCGGTCCTCGAGGTTGCCGAGCTGGAACTTCTGCTGGGTGATCGACTCGCCGGACTCACGTTCGCGCCAGTAGTAAACCGGTACGGCCAGCGCGTCGACGGTCACGGCGTCCAGGTGCGCCTTCAGCGTCACCGGGTAGTCCTCGTACCGGATCGCCGGGAACTCGTAGCCGTACTCGTCCCAGAACGACCGCCGGTACACCTTGTTCCAGACCATCCGGTCCAGGGCCAGGTCCAAGGTTTCGGTCACATGGGTGGCGATCCGGTTCTGCGCGAACGGCGTCCGGTGGATCCAGGACGGCCGGACGCCGGAGCTGTTGTTGAACCGCCGCGCGTTCCCACCGGCGAAGGAGGACCCGGTCTCGTCGAGGGTGCGAATCAGGTTCTCGAAGCCGTGCCGGGTGATCAGGTCGTCGCTGTCGACGAAGGTGATGTACTCGCCCTGCGCGTGCCGTACGCCGGTGTTGCGGGCCGGGCCCAGCCCCTGGTTCTCCTGCTCGATGATCCGGAACCGGCTGTCCCGGGCGCAGAACTCCTTCGCGATCGTGGCGCTGTGGTCGGGTGACCCGTCGTCGACCAGGATCGCCTCGTAATCGGTCCAGGTCTGGCGGGCGATCGAGTCCAGACAGTCGCCGATGTACTCACCTACGTTGTAAAAGGGCACCACCACGCTCAGTCGCGGCGTCACTCCGGCATTTCTCCCCTCACTGCATGCTTACGCGATGGCCCCCGAAGCACTCTCTGAAGCGGCAACGAGATGAACCGTCAGAAGTTATGGCTGAGCGACGATCTACGAGATCAGCTGGAACAACGCGTCGGCGACCCGGGACCGGCCCTGGCCGTCGACCAGCTTCCACCCGTCGACGGCCACCCGGGCACGTTCCACGGGGTCCAGCAGCACCCGACGGAGTACCGCGGCCGCGGGTGACGGGTCCAGCTTGAGATCGGACAGGACGCCTACGCCGATCGCGGCGCCGGTGGCGACCGCTCGTTCGTAACCCATCACCTGGTTGTCGGCAACGCAGACCAGTCCCGCGGTGGCGCCGAGGCACAACAGCTCCCAGGTCGACGTCCCCGAGGCGCTGAGCACGAGGTCCGACGCGACCACGGCCTCGGCCAGCTCGGACGTCGGCCCGATCACCTCGACCTGCTGGCCTGGTGCCAGAGCCACCGCGCGGATCGCGTGGGCGAGGTCGTCACCCGGCGCGACCACGAGCCCCTCGAACGGAACGCCGCTCGCGGCGAGCGCCCGAACGACGTGCGGGCCGGCGCCGAACGCGTCGGTCCCGCCGAAGAAGGCGAACACCTTGGGAACTCCGTGCCCGCGCGGCTGCGGCGGCGCGGAGGTCCGGAGCCGGAGGATCTCGTTGCGCAGCATGACGTAGTCGAGGCCGGCGAGCCGGGTGGAGGCCTCCGGCAGCAGCGGGCGGTCCAGTTCGGCCCCCAGATTCTGGTCGACGAAGAGGTCCGCCTCAGCGCAGCGCAGGTCGCCGTCGACGATCGCGAGCGTCGGCAGCCCGGACGTGCGGACGGCGGCGAACACCTCCGCGTCCAGGTCGTAGGAGTCGAACACGACGGCGTCGAGCCGCAACCGCGCGAAGAGGTCGAGGTGCTCCTGTGGCGACCGGACCGCCGCTTCGACCGGGATCCCCCGGCTCCGGATCTGCTCGTCCGCCCACGGCACCGTGTGGCTGTCGCAGACGAAGACAAGCTCCGCCCCGCGTCCGACCAGCTCCTCGGCCAGCGCCAGACTCCGCATCACATGACCGATCCCCCGGCGGGGGCCGACATCACACCTGACGCCGATCCGCACCGTCATCCCCCGGCCGTACCAGGTCCGCCAGGCGCGCCGTGCACGTGACTTGCGTTGACAACGGCCCCGTCGGACAGCACCCGGACGTGGTCGAGATCCACCAGACCGGCGTCCTCGATGACGATCGGGCGGCGTCCTTCCCGGGGCGCACGGCCGTGAACCACGAGCGGCAGGGTCCGGACCGTCACGTCGCGCACGACGAGGTCGGTGTACGCCCGAGTGGTGACGGTGCCATCGACCTCGCTCCGTCCCCAGCCCGCGACGCGGATGGCGTAGAGGTCACCGCACCAGCCGATGTCACAGCCGCGGATCGACAGGCGGCGGTTGATGCCCGAGTCGGCACCCTTCTCGTGGTACCGGTCGGTGTTGTCCCCGGGTAACAACCGGAATCCGATCTCGACCCGCTCGCACCGCACGTCCCGCACCTCGACATCGTGTACCGAGCTGAGACAGAACGCCTCGAAGGCGTCGTGCACCCGCAGCCCTTCCACCTGGAAGTGGTGCGGGTGCAGCGAGTGCCCGGTGATGTCGTTCACGGCCGCGCCGACGGCACCCCAGTGCGCCATCACGGCGGTACCACCCCCGTGCACCTCGACGTTCGCGATTCGCGCGGCCCGGACAGCCCCGATCAGCGTGATGTTGTTCGCCGGACACCGCGCGGCACGCCGGATCACCACTCGTTCCACGGTGATCCGTTCGATCCACTCCGGCTTCTCGGTGTAGAAGTACCGGCCGATCGTGATGGCGGTCCACTCGGCCCCGTCGTGCGGACCGGGCGTGGCGTCCGGGAGCTCGAGGGTGAGGTCGGTGACCGAAACGCCCGATCCGAGGACATGGATCAGCGGCGCTTCCTCGGCCTCCCGCCGCCACAACGTCGTACCGGAGCCGCACAGGCGCCAGGAATCGGTGAGTACCAGCCCTCCGGTGATCGGGTAGGAGCCTGTCGGCAGGAAAACGCGGCCGGGTTCGGAGTCGTTCAGCAGACCTCGGAGCAGCGCGCCGTTCTGATCCCCGTCGCCAGTGAGTCGCGGCCGGTATTCGGCGACCATCAGGACTCGGTCTCGACGAGATCCCAGCGCACCGTCTTGTCGTCGACGCCCGGCACCCCGCGGAGGCTCGCCGGGTCGATCGACAGCCGGACCAGCGCCGGGACCCTCAGTGGACCATCGGTGACGATCTCGATCTCCGCTCCCGCACGTGCCCGCACCTGCACGCCGGGCGTCGCACCGGATCCGATCCCGGCCAGCTCCACCTGCACGAGGTTCCGGCTGACCAGGTCGGCCATCACATCCGCGAGGGGGTTGCGCGCCGAGGCCCGCGGAGCCGAAAGGGAAGCGCTCAGCCAGGCGGAGCGGGCGGACATCCGCCGCTTGGCGGCTCGCCGAAGTCTGCGCTGAAGACCTGCCGCCCGCCTGCGCATTCTGCGCGCAACCGGAACGGCGGCCACCGGGACGACCCAGCGGGCGGCCCGTTTGGCCCTGTGTTTGATCCTCTGCTTGGCGTCGCGCGACGTGCTCGGCCGGCTGTCGATCGGCTCGTCCACCGGGTCGACGAGCGGCGCGAACTTGGTCCGGGGCCCTGGCAGCACCGGTGCCACCAGAGTCGCGCGAGCGATCCAGCGCCTCGGCTCGTCGCGGTCGCCCGGATTGGCCACGAAGTACCCCGCGCCGAGCGTCAGTCTGCCGTCTTCCGGGTCGGACGGCAGGGTGCCGGTGGAGACCAGGCCGAGCTCGCGATCGCCGTCCACCTCGGCGAACTCGATCAGGTCCATCATGATGCCGACCGAACCGGCCGGCACGGCGGGTGCCCACTCCGGCCGGCCCGTGTCGATGCTGATCATCTCGAAGACGAACAGTCCTTCAACAGTCAGCTCCTCCGGCTGCAGATCGAAGCAGACGAGCCCGGTCGCCGCTCGGCGGAAATCCACCTCCGGCCGGATCAGCAACGCGGCGCCGCGGGTCTTGCCCTGCGCGCGTACCAGCACCAGCCGAGGCGCACCGGCACCACGGATCGGCCCCGGCGTCAGGATCCGTTGTTCCCACCAGCCGAGCGACATGCTGTCGAAGCGGAAATGCGCGGTGACCCGGACCGGACGGCCGGTCGGCCGGACCTTGACGCCGAGCAGTGCCGGCGAGGCGATGAAACGACCGATCACGGCGTTTCCGCGAACCATCTGGTCGACCGTGGTCAGCTCGGGGGCCGCCCCGGAGCGGAGTTCGCCTGGCAGCGCCAGCGGCTCGATCCTCCGATCGAACGCGGTCTGGAAATGCGGAACGGTGAAGGTTCGGGTCACAGCTCGCTCACTCCTCCCAGCGCCAAGGCGAACTCCTGCGGCGGCAACGTCATGTCGATGCGGGTCAGGAAAGGCTCCTTTCGGACCCACATCCGGCGAACTGCGGTGAAGGCCGGGTCGGCGTCTGCCTCGACGTGCCGCATCGACACCCTGACGGCGCGCAGCAACGGCTGGGTCCGGCCCATCTCCCACGGCTGTACCAGTTGGGTCGGGACATCCGCACCGCTGCGGTAGAACCACGCCCAGAGCCGGGCACGCTCGATCTGCTCCTCGGTGATCAGCGGGCGCCCGGCCAGTATGCTATCGATCGATTCGTCCAGCCGCTTCCAGTAGTCGCCGGCGTCGTCGGCCACGATCGTGAATCCGCAGTTGCTCCACTCCGACCAGCCCGCCTGGATCGCCGGGATGCCGAAGGCGGGCAGCTCGTTGCTGATGCTGCCGCGGACCGTGACGCCGAGGTCGACCAGGCTCCACATCACGTTCTTGCTCAGCTCGAGGCTGGGCAGGAAGACCAGCCGCGAGCCGGCGAGCCGCTCCTTCAGGCTGTCGAAGAAACCGGTCGAGTCGTACAGGTTCTGGTTCGGGTGGTCGAGGAACAACCAGTTCACGTCCGCACGCTTGGTCGCGTAGTCCGCCGTCGCCTCGTACCAGGCAGCGAGGTCGTCGAAGATCTCGACGTTCGTCCGGGGCGCGTCGGAAATCGCGTGGTTGAACACCGCGACCACCGGCTTGTCGGGGTCGAAGCCGAACCGCGCCAGCGCGTGCTCGCGCAGCGACAGCCGATCCTCGGGGGTTTGCAACTCGATCGCCGCCATCGCGCCACCACGCCACCACGCCGGCCGCCCCCAGTCGCCCTTGACTCGCCAGGCGCTCAGCTCGGCGCTGGAACGCAACCGGTCCCGGTTCGACCAGACGTACTGCTCGAAGAACTCCCCGATCTGATGGGTGAGCTCGGCCCGGAAGGTTGCCGCACCACGCCGCTTCTCGGGGAAGAGCGCATACGCCTTGAGGGTGCCCGTGCTCTGGACGTGCACCGTCGGCACGTTGAACCGGGTGGCCGTCTCGACCGCCAGCCCCCAATGGTTGTAGTCGACGTGGCTGGTCACCAGCGCGACCGGGTCGAGGCCGGCGAAGAGCGCATCGTAGATGTTCGAGAACTGCTCGCTCCGTTGCCGGACCTCGGCGTACTTCGCGCCGGCGCGGATCTCGTCGGTCACCCGCGGGACCTTGAGCACCCGGCTGAGTGTCGCGCGGACGATCTCCTCCAGGACGGCCGGCTCGATGCCCGACCCGGTCACCGGCAGGTCCTTCCCGGCAACATGCAGATCGCCAGGCTCGCGGTCGGCGATCCGGCTGTCCACCAGGTCGTGGATGTCGATCACGTCGACCGCGCCGTACGCGCGCGAGATCGCCGACAGCACCTCGGAGTCGAAGAACGTCCAGAGGATCTCGTTCCAGTCGTCGTCCGCGCCGGTGAAGACGACCAGCTGGGCCGGGATGAACCGCCGCAGGACGTTCGCGACCGTCAGGTTACGCAACGTGACGCGAATGTCCTGGCTCATCGCCTCGACAAGGATCACCCGCTCCCCACCCGGAAGCCGGTTCCGTTCCCAGAACTCGTTGGCCGTCGTGCAGAACTGCGGAAACTCCACAGTGTCCGTGAGACTTTGCTGAACCTGGATCTGGGCTGTCACCACAGAGTTATACCAATTCCAGGGCCTGCGGTCTGTCGGCGCGTGATCGACTCGGTCTTTCACGGCTGGGCGATGTCGTAGATCCTCACCCGGGAGTCCTGGTGGCGGAGCACGGCAAAGTCGCCCAGCTTCGGCGAAGCCGGCCCGGCACGGAGGTCCGCGTAGATCCAGCGCACGCCGTACTCCGACCGCAGGCGCGTCACCAGGTGTGCGGTCGGGGCGGCGAGGACCCGGCTGACGAGTTCGACCCGATCCGGCCACGGCGAGGGCTGGACGGTGTACTTCCGGCCGTCCACACCGTGCGTTGCCAGCGCCTGCTGCGTGTAGGCCCACCCTTCCAGCAGCGTCCGGCGTCCGGCGACACCGCTGACGATGTAGCCCCGGGCGTCGCATCCGGGCGGCTTCGCACCAGCCGGCCGGCAGAAGGTGTTGGTGGCCACGACATCCTCCGGCGAGGAGTTGTCCGCCAGCCATCGTGCCGCGGCGACCTCGTCGGGGTAGACCCGCCAGAACTTCGACTCGTAGCGCCCTGATCCGGGCCTGTCACGCGCCGACCAAGCATCCGCAGCGGTCGTGCCGATCGGCAGTCCGATCACGACGAGGATCGCGAAAGCAGTTCCCAGTCCGGTCAGTCCCGGCCGCAGGCGTTTCGCCGGCAGCCAGACCGCCGTCACCAGCACGGCGAGTCCGGCAGCCGTCAGCAGCGGCCGGGCCAGCACTTCGATCTGAGCGGCCCGCGTCCCGGTGGGGGATTGTCCGACCAGGTCCGCGCACACCGCGATCGCGGCACCTGTGGCAAGCCCGGCCAGGCCGACGCGCAGTATCGTGCGCCGGCTACGGCCACGGACGCCGGCAGCGATCAGCCAGCCGGCGGCGGCTGCAGCGAACGGTGAGCCGGAACGAAGGAAGTAGTACTGGCTCGCGGACGGGTGATCCACCCAGCACAGCCCGAGCCAGGCGGCGGCCAGCGCGCCGACCAGCCACCAGGCAACCGGGTCGCGCCGCACTGCCTTGACCGTGCTCAACGCGAGGCCGGCCAGCAGGCCGGCATGCGCGAGTGCCAGTGCAGCGAGCGTCACCACGGCCCCTGCCAACGCAAGGTGGTCGCCGGTCAGAGAGGGAAGCAACAGACCGCCTGTGCCGGCCATCGAACCGTCACCTGTGGCCCCGCGATAACCAGGCTGGTGCTTCGCGATTGCCAGGAACTGCACATTGGAGCCACTGGTGCTCCCTGTCACGGTAAGCAGCGTCCCGACAGCGACTGCGACCAGCAGTGTTCCGATCAGCACGGACCGCCAAGGGACCCGACGGTCCCGCAGGAGCAGGAACAACGCCGACAGCCCCACTCCGCCGAGCAGGATGGGGAGTACCGTCGGCTTGGACCCACCGCCGACGACGGCCACGGCCACCGCGAGGACCCAGACACCTCTGCCGCTGCCGCGACGGAGTGCCCCGATGACGAAGCAGGCTGCTGCGGTGGCGACCAGCGTCGCCAACGTCTGCGAAGGACTGAGCAAGCTGACTGGGCCGATCGGGTCCACCTGGGGCCAGGCAGGCACCAGGAAGCCGAGGTGCGGTACGACGAAGCTGACGCCGACCAGGACTCCGGTCCACCAGACCCGGCTCACCTGACGAGCCAACGCCGCGCCGGCCAGCAGGGCGGCGAACGTCACCGGCACCATCCACAACCGGTACAGCACGAGGATCGGTGACAGCCCGGTGATGTCGACGGCGCCCGCCATGTCGGCATTGGGAAACCAGTGGTACTCCAAGGCCTCTCCCGCCGCCTGCGGCAGTTGTGGCGGGATGCTGCGGAGCAGTTCGTTCACCATCGACAGGTGGTACAGCAGGTCGGGATAGTACGAGACGCCACGAGGCGGTGGCACGTGATCCGCCATCAGGCCGAGCGTGATCGCGAACGCGAGCAGGCTCAGGCAGATCGACAGCGCCCAGGACCACGCCATCGGCAAGGGCTCGGGCTCGGCGATCCGCCAGTGCTGCCGCAGCCTCGGCACCAGAGCGAAACACAGCAGGATCACCACGGGCCAGACGACCAGGGCCTGCTGTCCGCCCAACCAGGTGAACAGAACCCACCCGGCAAGCTGGTAGGCGATACCGACCGCTGCACCCAAGCCGGCGTCCTCGGCCCAGTTGCCGGTGCTGCGCCACAACGCCCGCATCAACAAGACGCCGGGCAGGACCACGCAGACGACGAAGTAGACGGTATAGCGGACGATCGCGCCGAGCGGCACGTCGATCGCGAGCAGCCCGGCGACCGAGGCAAGCAACGTGAACAGCCACGGCAGTTGCGTGATCAGCAATCTCCGGACCTGGGACACCGGGCCCGGCTCCGCGGACCCTGCGCCGATCGTCGTGAGAGATCGAGTCCGCGCCCGTTCGACCACGGGCACATCCAGGTGGTCCGATTCCCGCATCTTCCCTCCGGCTCTCGGGCTGACCCTACCGGGCCCCGTTGCTCGCCCCAGGCGGGAGGCAACCGTGCTGGAATGAGCGGGTGACCACCGCACAGTCAGGCGCGACGACGATCCCCCCACCGGGACCATCCGTTGTCACGCGTCCTGGCTCGTCCGGTCCGGCGATCGTCGGCCGGCTTGTTCCCTGGTTGTTTCCGGTGGTCGCCGGCGTCGGCGGGCTGCTTGTGATCGACGTGCCGTTGGCGGCCGTGCTCACCTATTCCGTCTACTTCGGCTGCTGCGTCGTCCTGCCCGGCGTACTGCTGCTGCGGGCCACGTGGCGAAGCACCGGAAACTGGGCCGAGGACGTCGGGTTGGGTGCGGCGGTCGGGATGGCCCATCAACTGCTCGGCTGGGCGATCTTCACGGCTCTGGGGCTGCAGTCCTGGCTGGTCGTCTGGCCGTTGCTTGCGCTGGCCACCTTTGCGGTGCTGCCTCGGCTGCGGCAGTGCCGGCGGATCGCGGCACCGGCTCCGCTGCCGGTGGCGTGGTCTTGGGGGCTGGCGATCTGCGCGACCCTGCTGGTCGCCTTCGTCACCTTCACCTCGATGTCCGATCACAAACCGCCACCGGACGGTACGTCCTACTACCAGGACCTGCTGTTCCACCTGTCGATGGTGCACGAGCTGATGAGGTCGATGCCGCCGCAACTGCCGCAGGTGGCCGGTGAGCCGCTGGAGTACCACTGGTTCGCGAACGCCGACATGGCCGGCGCGGCGGACATCACTCGGCTCTCGCCCGCCTTGGTGTACTTCCGGCTCTGGCTGCTGCCGCAGGCAGTTGTCGTGCTGCTCGTGTGCGCGGCGCTGGCCCGGCAGGTCGGGAATGTGTGGTGGACCGGAGTGCTGGCCGCACTGATCGTCGTGCCGACCGGATCCGCGAGTCTGCTCAGCCCTTCCACGACCTTCAGCCTCGTCACCGGAACCGCGGCGGCGGTCTTCCTCGTCGACGCCCTGTTCCGTCGCACTGGCGGCCGAGGCGCTTGGGTGCTCGGTGCGGCGCTGGCGGTCGTCGCCGGTGGATCGAAACCGTCGACCTTGCCCCTCCTGATCGGCGCTGTCGGACTGGCCGCGCTGTTCGTCCTGATTCGGGACCGGAAGCTGCCGTGGCGTTCGGTCAGCGCGGGCCTGATCCTGGTGCTCGCCATGCTCGGCACCTTGCGCTTCGTCACCGGCGGCACCAGCGGATCAGGATTCCAGTTCCTGGCCATCGCCAGGTTCCAGGCGCACTACCGCGAGATCACCGGCGACCTGTCGTTGCGGGGCACCGGCGGCTTGCTGCTGCCGTCACTGACCTCAGGTGACTCGACGGCGATCGCCGGAGTCGCGGTCATGCTCGGACTGATCCTGGTGTCGTCCGCCGGACTGCTCACCGGTTGCAGCCTGCTTCTGGTCCGGTCGACCAGGCGCGATCCGGTCGCCTGGTTGCTGGTCGGAGCCCTCACGGCCGGCTGGGCCGGCATGCTGCTGGTCAATCACCCCTCGGGAGGCCAGCAGTACTTCCTCCGCACCGTCGTGCCGTTCGCAGCCGCCGCGGCGGCTTGGCTGGTGGCGGTCGCCTTCGAAGGCCGCAGCCGCCGGACCATGGTGCTGGTCAGCGTGTCCGCACTGGCGCTGGGCGTCGTGTACAACGAGGTCACGCAACCAGCAGCGCTTCCGTCCGGAGCTTCCAGAGTGGCTCAGGTCGAGGCGCTCGCACGGCCACTGATGGAGATCGCCGTACTGACAGCGCTGCTGGTCGCCGGCTGGCTGCTGACGAGGCGCCGCTGGGCCGGGCATCGTGGACTCGGCCTGGCCGTCCTGGTCCTCGTGGTGACAACGCTGTCTCTCATCGATCTGGCCAGGTACTCGTACGTGGCCCTCCGGACGGACAGTGACTACCGTGCGGCCAGCGCACTGGTCCATCCGGACGAGCAGGCGGCCGCGCTGTGGCTCGAGGCGCACGCCGCGGCGTCGGACGTGGTGGTCACCGGCAGTTGGTGCCTGTCAGCCGGTCCCCGGGAACCCGGTTGCGATGCGCGGGGGTATCTCGTCAGCGGGATGGCAGGGCGCCGGACCCTGATCGAGGGCTGGGCCTACACTCAGCGGGCGCTGGCCACCAACGGTGCCGACGGCAGGATGTACTGGGCCCAGCCGTCGCCGTGGCCGGATCGCGTCCGGCTCTCCCTCCAGGTCCTGACGGCGCCGACCGCAGAGGTGCTGACACAGGTCCGGCGGCAGTACGGCGTACGTTGGATCTACGCTGACCGGCGCGAGGGGCCAGTGTCCACGAAGCTGGACGAACTGGCAGTGCTGCGCTACCAGGACGGCGAGGTCAAGATCTACGAGGTCGGTGCCCGCTGACGGCCCGCGGCGGGGCGACACGGTCACGTGATTGCTCACGCGCTGGTGTCGGGCCCTGCCCAGACGCCAAGCTGTGGCTATGGAAGCAGCGGAGATCCGCAAGCTCGCCGCGCTCGAGGACAAGCACTGGTGGTACCGCGAGCGACGCACAGTGCTCGCCCGGTCGCTCGACGCGCTCGTGAGGTCCGGCGAGAAACCGGGCCGGGCCCTCGACATCGGCGCGGCCGGTGGCGGGAACACCCGGGTGCTGCGGGACCGGGGATGGGACGCCACGGCCCTGGAGTACGGCGAGGAGGGGGCGACGGTCGCGTGTGGGCGCAACATCCCGGTGATCCGCGCCGACGCGGTCGCGCTTCCGGTGGCCGACGAGGCGATGGACCTTGTCGTCGCGTACGACGTGCTGGAGCACATCGAGGACGACAAGTCCGCGGCCCAGGAGATCGCCCGGGTCCTCCGGCCCGGTGGCACGGCCTTGGTCGCCGTACCGTGCGACATGGAGCTGTGGAGCGAGCACGACACCGCCGTCGGACATTTCCGCCGGTACGACCGGGATGGTCTGCTGAGCTTGCTCGCGTCGGCTCGCCTGCGGATCGAGGAGGTCAGGTCGTGGAACGTTCTGCTCCGGCCGGCGGCGGCCTGGCGGCGGAAGAGGAGTACTGGCAGTGACTTGGACGACCTGTCCCCCCTCCTCAACTTCGGACTCAGCGCGGTCATCGCCGCTGAACGGTACCTGCCTGTCGGCAGGCTGCCCGGCGTTTCGGTGCTGGTCCGCGCCCGGCGGCCGGATCCGGCCGGGGGTCGTCGTGCAGACCACTGATTGAGGCCTCTGCGGGCCAGGCGGCTATCGTAACGAATCTGCGCACCGTGCGCCCCGACCCGAACTGTCCTCACGAAGGGCCCAGAACGACGTGTCCATCCTGACCGGCTCCGACATCCTCGTCACCGGAGGCACCGGCTCCTTCGGCAAGACGTTCATCCGCTACGCGCTGGACAACCTCGACCCGCGCCGGATCATCGTGTTCAGCCGGGACGAGCTGAAGCAGTGGGAGGTCCGTCAACTGTTCGGCGACGACGCCCGGCTGCGGTTCTTCATCGGCGACATCCGCGACAAGGACCGGCTGGACCGGGCCATGCACAAGGTCGACTACGTCGTGCACGCGGCCGCGCTGAAGCAGGTCGACACGGCGGAGTACAACCCGTGGGAGTTCGTGAAGACGAACGTGATCGGCTCACAGAACGTGATCGAGTCCAGCATCGACACCGGGGTGAAGAAGGTCGTCGCGCTGTCCACCGACAAGGCCTCCAGCCCGATCAACCTGTATGGCGCGACCAAGCTGACCGCCGACAAGCTGTTCGTCACCGGCAACCACTACGCCGCGTCGTACGACACCCGGTTCTCCGTGGTCCGGTACGGCAACGTCATCGGCAGCCGTGGCTCGATCATCCCGAAGTTCAAGGCGCTCCACGCCGAGGGCAAGTCGCTGCCGATCACCGACCTGCGCTGCACCCGGTTCCTGATCACGCTGCCGCAGGCCGTGCGGTTCGTGATCGACTCCTTCGAGCAGATGCAGGGCGGCGAGCTGTACGTGCCGCGGATCCCGTCGGTGAAGATCACCGACCTGGCCCAGGCGATCGCGCCCGGCGCCTCGCTGCACGACGTGGGCCTGCGGCCCGGCGAGAAGCTGCACGAGGAGATGATCAGCCCGGAGGAAGGCCGCCGCGCGCTCGCGATCGGTGAGCGCTACGTCCTGCAGCCGGACCTGGCGACCTGGGGTTACACCCCGCCGGCCGACGGCATCCCGGTCCGCGCGGGCTTCCACTACACCTCGGACAACAACGACCAGTGGTACTCGGTCGAGGACATCACCAAGGTCCTCGAGAGCGACGTCTGATGCTCCCGTACGGCCGCCAGTCCATCTCGGACGAGGACGTCGAAGCCGTCGCCGCGATCCTGCGCGGTGACTGGCTGACCACCGGCCCGACCGTCACCGCGTTCGAGACCGCGGTCTCGGAGCTGGCCGGCGGACACCGCGCGGTCAGCTGCACTTCCGGCACGGCGGCGCTTCACATGGCGTACGCCGGACTCCGGATCGGCCCCGGCGACGAGGTCGTGACCACGCCGATGACCTTCGTCGCGACGGCGTCCTGCGCCGCGATCATGGGCGCCGAGATCGTGTTCGCCGACGTCGAGGAGGATACCGCGCTGCTCGACCCCGCGGCCGTCGAAGCGGTTGTCACCGACCGCACCAAGGTGATCGCGGCCGTCGACTACGCCGGCCATGCGGCCGACTACGACACGCTGCAAGCGATCGCGGACCGGGCCGGCGCGAAGACACTGGGCGACGCCGCGCATTCGGTCGGCGGGTTCTACAAGGGCCGCCCGGTCGGCGACCTGGCCGACGTCACCACGATGTCGTTCTTCCCGACGAAGAACCTGACCACCGGTGAGGGCGGCGCGGTCGTCGCCAAGGACCCGGCCGTCGCTCAGCGGGTGCACGAGTTCCACTTCATCGGCCTGGTCCGCGACCCGGCCCGGTTCCAGATCACCGACGAGGGCCCGTGGCATCAGGAGGTGCACGAGTTCGGGGTGAACTACCGGCTCACCGACGTCGCCTGCGCGCTCGGTCTGTCCCAGTTGAAGCGGCTGGCCGGCTTCACGAAGCGGCGCAGTGAGATCACCGCGCGCTACAACGAGGCGTTCGAGCCCGTCGACGGCGTCCGGACCCCGGCTCAGCGCGACTACGTCGACCCGGCCTGGCATCTGTACCCGGTCCGGATCCTGGGTGGCCGCCGCCGGGAGATCTTCGAGGGACTGCGGGCCGCCGGTATCGGCGTCCAGGTCAACTACATCCCGGTCTACTGGCACCCGGTGTTCGCGAACGCCGGTTACAAGCGCGGGATGTGCCCGAATGCGGAGCAGTACTACCGCGAGGAGATCTCACTGCCGATGTACCCGGACCTGACCGACGCCGACGTCGATCGGGTGATCGAGACCCTGACGAACCTGGTGTCCTGAGTCGTGACGATCGAGCACCCGTCATCCGGCAGGCACCGCAGGCGCCGCCGGCCGGCAGAGATCCTGGATACGAAAGCGGCTTCATGACGATCGGCATCATCACCCAGGCCCGGGCGACCAGCACCCGGCTACCCGCGAAGGTCCTGCTCACCGCGGGTGGCAAGAGCTACCTGCACCACCACCTGGAGCGGCTCACCCGGACCGGCCTGCCGGTGATCGTGGCGACCACGACCAACCCCGACGACGAACCGATCGTCGAGCTGTCGACCGAGCTCGGCTTCCCGGTGTACCGCGGCAGCGAGCTCGACGTGCTGTCCCGCTTCGCGGGCGCGATCCGGGAGCACGAGCTGACCGGGGTCGTCCGGGTCACGTCCGACTGCCCGCTGATCGACCCTGCGGTCGTTACCGAAGGCGTCGAACGGTACCGCGCCGAGAACGCCGGCAACGTGTACGTGTCGAACTGCCTGACCCGGACCTACCCGCGCGGCATGGACTACGAGGTCTTCTCCGCTGCCAGGCTCCTGCAAGCCGACGAGGTCGCGACGCTGCCGGTCGACCGCGAGCACGTCACCACCTACCTGCATCAGAACCGGGCGGGCGACATGCGGTTGGTCAACGTTCCCTGGGACGGCGGCGACGGGTCGACGTACCGGCTGACGCTGGACACCGAGGACGACCGGAAGTTGCTCGGCACCCTGATCGAGGAGTTCTCCGCGGAGAGGCTGGACTGCGCCGAGCTGGTCGCGCTGATGGACGCGCACCCGGAGCTGGCGGCGCTGAACGCGCATGTCGAACAGAAGAAGCTCAACGAGTGACAGCGCGCCACCCTGGTGCTACGGAATGATCCCCGCAGCGCCTTACCCAGCGGCGACGAGGTGGACGGTGAGCAGGCTGTGCACCGGCTCGAAGCCATAGCGAGCCCACACGCGCTGGATGCCCGTCTGGTGGGCCTGTGCGGAAACCACCAGCCGCCTGGACGTGCAGGCATCCTCGATGCCGGCGAGCAGGTGCCCGTACCGGCCCCGGCCCTGCTCTGCCGGTACGACGCCGGCCAGCTCGATCTCGGTCCAGGAACGCCGCTGGTCGATCGCGGCCAGCGCCAGCACCCGCCGGTCGGGACCACGCAGCACCACCGCGCCGGTGTCTGCGATCCGCCGCCGCCCCCAGTCCTGCCGTCCGGCCAGCGCGCGGGCGCGGTCGAAAACCGGGGTGGCGCAGTAGTGGTTCCCGGAGTCGCCGAAGATGTCCGCGACCACATCGTCCACCAGCTCGTCGTCGGCCGACTCCTCCACCCGGGTGGTGAACCCGGCCAGGGGCGCAGGCCGCTGTCCCTTGCCCACCGCGAGAGACCAGTACACGACCGTGTCGGCCAGTAGCGCCTGGCGCGGACCGCTCGCCAGCGCAGAGAACCAGGTCGTGTCCCGCGCCGGGTAGCGCAACACGATGACGTCGGCCGTCGACCTCTCCACCGCCGCCAGCACCTCGGCCAGCGGCGTACCTGCCGAGGCGGACACCGACATCCGGTCGATCGAGACGCCGAACCGCTTCGCCGCCTCCACGGACGGCCGCACGGTCAGTTCACCGGCCTCGAGTGCGTCGTACCAACTCATCAGGCACGGAGCTTAGGGCATGTCCCTCGCGGGTGCCTCGACCGACTCGGTGACGGTGTGGTGGCCGGGGTCTTCGAGGCTGTCGTAGCCGACGAGGAACTGCGGCCGGCGCTGGCTGGACTGGAACAACCGGGCGACGTACTCACCCAGCAGACCCAGACACAACAACTGGATCGCACCGATCACGCTCACCGCCAACACCGTCGACGTCCACCCCGGGACACTCCGGCCGGTCAGCTTGATGACCAGCGCAGCGACCACGAACAACCCCGACAACCCACCCCCCAACAATCCCAGCCAGGTCGCCAACCGCAACGGCGCCGCCGAGAACGCGGTCAGACCGTCGAATGCCAGCCGCACCATCTTCGACACGCTGTACTTCGTCGCCCCCGCCGCTCGCTCCGCCCGCACGAACGTCACCTCGGCGCTGGGGAACCCGAGCCACGGAATCACCAGCCGGAACACCCGGCCGTCCTCGGGCAGCGCGTTCACCGCATCCACCACCCGCCGCGACACCAGCCGGAAATCACCGGCGTCGAACGGAATCTGCTTACCCACCAACCGGCACATCAACCGGTAGTACATCCGCGCCGTCGTCCGCTTCGCCCACGAATCACTCGACCGATCGGATCGCACGCCGTACACGACATCGACATCCCGTTCCCGTGCCGTCGCCAGGAACTCCGCGATCACCTCCGGCGGATCTTGCAGATCGGCATCGATCGTGACGACGAACTCACCCCGCGCCCGCTGGAACCCAGCCGACTGCGCGGCCTGATGACCGCTGTTCCGCAGCAGCCGCACCACCCGCAACTGCGCCCAGTCCTTCGCCGCCTCCAGCAACAACGCCGCAGTCCGGTCCCGGCTGCCGTCATCCACCACGACCAGCTCGTAGGAAACCCCAAGCCCGTCCAGCAACGGGTGCATCCGCTCGAAGAACATCGGCAGCACGTCCTCCTCGTCGTACATCGGCACGACGACGGAAAGCACGGGTTGATCGGTACGCATAAGAGACCTCCGTTTTCGGAGACTACTCGCAAGAGCGCCACCTTGCTGCGGGAAACGCACGCTCTGAACCATGATGCGGTGACACTGCGCATTCGTGACGCGACAGGTTTCACATTAGTCTTGCCGCCATGCGCGCGAGGGCGAGGCGGCGGGGGCCGCGGACGGCGGGTCCTTCCCTGTCCGGCCTGTCGGCCGGTCTGGCTGTCCTGATCCTGGCGGTCGCGCTGCTGCTCCAGCATTCGACGGTCGGTGAGGTCGGCCGGTTCGTGCTGTTCACCTGCTTCGGGATCGCGCTGCCCGGGTTCGCGCTGTGGCGGCTGATCGGGGGCTACGGGCGGAACCTGGTCGAGGATCTCGCCGCCGGCTTCGCGGTCGGGACCGCGGCACAGATCATCGTCTACCTGGCCAGTGCCTCGGTCGGGCTGCAGGCCTGGTCGTGGGCCTGGGCGCCCGTGGTGCTGGTGATCGTGGTCGCGGACCGTGACGTGCGGGCGAGGGTACGGCGCCCAGTCGACGTACCACTCAGGCCCCTGCAGGCCTGGCTGCTCGCCGCGGCGACGGCGATCGTCGTGCTGGTGGTCTACAGGCGGGGACCGGGACAGTTCCTCCCGGCGTACACGGATCCGCTGCGCTCGTACCCGGACCTCGCCTTCCAGCAGGCTCTGGCCGCCAGCGCGAAGTACGACGTACCGATCTCGACACCGTGGCTCGGTGGCGAGCCGATGAAGTACCACTCGTTCTTCCACCAGGCGACCGCTGCGACGGCCTGGGCGACCCGGGTCGACCTCACTGACCTGATCCACTCCCTGACCTGGCTGCCGTTGTTCCTGGCCGGTTGCGGACTCGTTTTCGCGCTGACCACCCGGTTCGCGCCGAACGCGGAGTCGGGGGCCACCTGGGTCGGGCCGCTCGCCGTACTGATCGCGGGACTCGGCGGTGCCGTCCAGCCGCTGGCCGATCAAGGGCTGGGCGCGGTCTCGACGGCGGTTGCGGCGTACTTGAGCCCGACGCAGAACCTGGGCGTCGTGATCGCGCTGGCGCTCTGTCTTCTGGTGGTGGACCTCCTACGTGCGGACCGGCCACGCAGCCGCTGGGTGTTGGTGATCCTGCTCGCCCTGGTCGCGGCCGGCGCGAAGTCGACGATCCTGCCGTTGCTGGGCTGCGGGTTCGCGTTCGCCTTCCTCCACCTGGCGATGACCCGCCGCAGCACGCGTACGGCGCTGCTCGGCGGCGCGCTGTCCTTCGCGATCTTCCTCGCGGCGCTGGTGGTCATCTTCGGCGGCAGCACGTGGGGCACGGAGGTGAAGCCGTTCCGGACGTTCGTCCAACTGCCGCCGTACTCGATGCTCGCGACCGCGGATGTGCCGCACTCACACCTCGTCTCGGCGGTGACGACCTTGCTGAGCTGGGGTCTCGCGGCGTCGGGGACGGCATTCCTCGGCCGACCTCGTCGTTCCTGGACAGAGGGCCGCGATCCGGCGACGGTCTTCCTGGTCGGGTTCTGCGCCGGCGGACTGGCGGGGGCGGTGCTGACCACCCAATCGGGGCTCAGTCAGATGTACTTCCTGCTGACCGCTTTCCCGGTGGTCGCCGTACTGGCCTGTGTGGGCCTCGCGAACCTGGTCGCGCGGCTCGGCGACCGGCGTGCGGTGGTGTTGGTCGGCGTGGCCGGGCTGCTTGGTCTTGTGGCCTGTGCGGTCGCGCGGACGGCGTCGGCCGACCTGGCCGGGATCACCGGCCCATGGCTGTGGACAGGCGCCGGCCTCATGGCCGTCGCGGTCGTGGTCGCCGTTGCCTGGAAGCTGCTGCGGCGGCCGGGAAGCGCTCTGGTCGCGTTCCTCGCTGCCGGGGTGGCGGCGAGCATGGTCGGCGCAGCGCTCGTCCCGCTCCAGGCTCTGGTGTCGGACTCGGCATCGAAGCTGGTCTTCGCGCAGCCTCGCCGGGGTGGGGCGACCGCCGCGGAGGCGGGCGCGGCGCGGTGGCTGCGGCGGAACAGCGATCCCGGCGACCTGATCGCGACGAACGCGCACTGCATCATCAAACGCGCCGGGTTCTGCGACAGCAGGCACTTCTGGCTCGCCGCGCTGTCCGAACGGACCGTGCTGCTCGAGGGCTGGTCGTACTCGAACCAGGCCAACCGGATCGCGGTGAGCACCGGCAGCAGCCCGAGCCTGATCCCGTACTGGAATCCCACCGAGCTGGCGGCGAACGACGCTGTCTTCACCGCACCCTCACCGGAGGCGGTCGAGCGCCTGCGCAAGGTCGGCGTTCGCTGGCTGTACGCCGATCATCGCGCCGGCAAGGTCTCCGCCGAGCTGCGCGAGTACGTCAGTCTGCGGCACGCCACCCGGGATGTGACGATCTACGAGATCACGTGAGGCCGAGCAGGGCGTCGGCGACCCGCCCGGACCTCGTCGCCGAGGTCGACCGGGGTGATCGAGACTCTGCCGAAGCTGGTTCGCTAATGTCATCTGATATGACCCGATCGATCCTGGTCGGCGGTGAGATGCTCAGCTGGTCGGATCTGCATCCGGTCGACGCCCGGCCGGCGGCCGGTGGAGCCGCCGCCCGAGCACTCCTCGCCGCCGCACTCCTGCCCGGCGACTCCGTGCTGGTCGCCGGACCGCACGAGCTCGGCCTGATCACCGGCATCGCCGCCGGTGTCGCCTCGGTCGACGTACTGGTCCGCTCCGCGCCGGACGCCGAGGAGATCGCGGAACTGCTCGAAAACACCAAGGGCCAGGTCATCTGCGGCTCGCTCGATCGCGTCACGTCCGACGACGTGTACGACGTCGTCGTCGCGCTGGACGGGCTGGATCGGCTGGTCGGCCCGGACACAGCGAAGCTGACGTGGTCCGGCACCCTGGCCCGGCTACAGGCACGGCTCGCTCCCTCGGGACGGCTGCTGCTCGGCGCGGCGAACCCCTTCGGCGTCGAGCGATTCCTCCAGCCCCCGGTCTCCGCCGCACTCCCGCGGAACGAGGACTGGGCCCGCGATCTCGATGACACCGCACCCGCCGGCCACAAATCGCTGGTCAGCACCCTGGAAGCAGCCGGTCTCGAGATCAGCCGGACCTATGCGGTGTTCCCGTCGCTGGTCGAGGCCGATGTCGCGTTGAGCTCGGTCGACCACCTCGGCGCCGTGACCGCCGCCAGGACCGTTGCCCAGCGCAACTCGGGTCCGACGCTGATGGATCCCTACCGGCTGGTCGTCGACGCGGCCGCAGCAGGCCTCGCCGTCGAGCTGGCACCGGCTTGGTACGTCCTCGGCGGCGATCTCCCCGACGTACTCCCGGCGACCGCGGTCCCTGCCGGTGCGGGCGTCCTGCTGGAAGAGCACCTGCTCGCCGCCCTGAAGGTCGACGACCAGGCGGTGGTACGGCGGACGATCACCGAGTACGTGAACTGGCTGGTTACGCAGGACCAGCCGGCGGCAGCGATGGCCGCCCCGGACAACGTAATCCTCGACGGGACCTCCTACCGGCTCTTCGGTGACAGTGATCCGGTGGACGCCCACGGCGAGAAACTGGTCGTCGCGCACCTGGCCCGCTTCGCCCGGCGCTCGCTGGAAGGTGGCTCACGGCAACCATGGCCGGTCGGCGGGGATGTTCGCGAGCTGACGGCACGGCTCGGGTCAATGGCCGGAATCACGGTGACCGGAGAGCTTTTGCCGTCACCCGAGCTGGTGCGGCCGCTCGGCAGTGCCGAGCAGTTGGCCACGGTCGCGCGGATCGCGGAGGAACTGGCGGAGGCGAACGCGCGGGCGATCCTGTTCGAGGGACAGCTGAGCGGGATCCGCCGATCGCGGCCGTACCGGGTGGGGCACGCCGTTCTCAACCCGGCCCGGGTGATCGTCCGGCGGGCGCGGCGCATCCTGCGGAAGGTCGTGCGCTGATGCATCATGCCAACCACTTCTACGGGCACGCGGACATCATGGCGTCGTACGCGGGACTCGCTGAAGCGCCGCGGATCTGGGGATACCTCCAGCACGGCTGGAACATCCTGGACGGGTTCGCCCACGGCACCGCGTTCGCGCCGGGGATGCCGAAGTTCGTCTGGTCCGACAGCGTCCGGCGGCGCGGCCACTCACTGGGTCTGCGGAACTACTCCGTGATCGGCTCGGTCTGGCTGTACCTGCTGAAGGTGCATCCTGAGCTGGCCGCCCCCGCGAAGGGTGCCGAGGGCACCATCTTCTATCCGTTCCACGGCTGGGAGGGCCAGCACGTGCTCGGCGACCACGGCCGGATCGTTGCTTCCATCAACCAGCACGAGACCGGGCCGGTGACCGTCTGCCTGTACTGGAACGAGTACGAGAAACCCGCGATCCGCAACGTCTACAAGGACGCCGGGTTCCGGGTCATCACCCACGGTTACCGGGGACTGCACTGGCGCCGGACCGACGCCAAGTTCCTGCTCAGACAACTGCGCGAGCTGCGCAGACATCGGCGCGTCGCCTCCAACCGGCTCAGCTCCGCCGTCCTGTACGGCGCCTCGCTCGGCCTGCAGCCCGGGGTCTACGGCGACCCGATGGTGCTGGAGAACGAACACCCCTCGTTCGGCGGCCAGGCGAGGATCAAGCGGCTGTGGCCCGAGCTGGACCAGCCGTTCGTACCGCTCGACATCGCCCGTGAGTTCACCGACACCGAGCTGGGCGTCGACCACCTCGCCTGCCCGGCCGAGATCCGGGAATTGTTCCGGTGGAACTGAAGATCGGCGGGTCGCCGGGGCGGCCGCGCATTCGGAGCCGACGCTCGACGCGCACATCCAACAGAAGAACCTCGGCGAGTGACGACGCGCCAGCCCGCCGCTACGGCATGATTTAGGGTGATGACCACCGATGATCCAGCACCGGAGCCGGCGACCGGCCGGGACACGCCGGACAGCGGCGCGACCGGCCGCGCCGACACCAGCAGCGGCCCGGCTTCGAACACGGCCTCGGACGCGATCCGGGCGACGTCGTTCGGCGCCGTCGCGGCCGCGTACGACGCGGCCCGGCCGACGTTTCCCCCCGAGGCGCTGACCTGGATCCTCGGTCCGGGCCGGCTGCAGATCCTGGATCTGGGCGCCGGCACCGGCAAACTCGCGGCGGTCGCGGCCGGGCTGGGCCATGACGTGGTCGCGGTCGACCCGTCCGAGGAAATGCTGAGCGTCTGCCGCCGGCGGCCCGGGATCGACACCATGGTCGGCGCGGCCGAGTCGATCCCGCTCGCGCACGCCTCGGTGGACGCGGTCGTCGTCGGCCAGGCGTTCCACTGGTTCGACCACTCCCGGGCCTTGCCCGAGATCGCCCGGGTGCTGCGGCCGAACGGCGTACTCGGCCTGCTCTGGAACAACGCGGACACCGTCGTCCCCTGGGTCCGCCGGATGATCCACGCGATGCAGGGTGACGACGTCGGCGGCGACCGGTTCGACCCGATGCCGATCCTGCTGCAGTCGGACCTGTTCGCGACCGTCGAGACCGCGCGGTTCCGGCACTGGCAGGATCTCGACCGCGCAGCCCTGCGGCAACTGGCCCTGTCGCACTCGCGGATCGCCGTACTGACCGAGTCCCGCCGGGAGGCGGTGCTGGACCAGGTCGACGCCATCTACGACTCCACCGCCCGGCCGCCGGAGCCGCTGCGGATGCCGTACTTCACCGGCTGTTACCGGACGCGCCCCAGCGACGTGGCGAACTACCGCCGGACCCTCGACGCCCCGGTCGCGCCGCACCTCTGAGTTTTCCGTCAACGTTTTGGTTGCGGTGGGTCACAAACGCGCCACCAGGGGCTAACGTGCACGTGTTTGTGTCCAATGCCGAGGGGAACTCGAACTCATGGACGAGGATGTTGTGCGCGAGCGGGATGCCCGCGCCTACGATGCCGTGCACGAGGCGTCCGACTTCACCGAACTGAAGCGGCGCTACCGGAACTTCGTCGTGCCGTGGACCATCGCGTTCATGGCCTGGTACCTGGCCTACGTCGCCTGCAACAACTGGGCCCGCGACTTCATGGGGACCGAGGTGATCGGGAACGTCAACGTCGCCCTGCTCTTCGGGCTGCTGCAGTTCCTCTCGACGTTCGTGATCGCCGCCCTGTACGGCCGGTTCGCGAACCGCAAACTCGATCCGCTCGCCAGCGGCCTGAACGCGAAGTACAAGAGGGAGCGCCGCCGGTGAACGCGCTGACCATGCCCATCGCCGTGCCCGCTCTCGTCCCGCTCGCCGACGCCGAGCCGGGCAACCGGGCACTGACCATCTCGCTGTTCTCCGCGGTCGTCGCCGTGACGCTGTACATCACCTGGTGGGCGTCCCGGCAGAACAAGAGCGCGGCCGACTACTACGCCGGCGGCCGCTCCTTCAGCGGCGCCCAGAACGGCCTCGCCGTCGCCGGTGACTACATGTCCGCGGCGTCCTTCCTCGGCATCTCCGGCTCGATCGCCCTCTACGGGTACGACGGCTTCCTCTACTCGATCGGCTTCCTGGTCGCCTGGCTGGTGGCGCTGCTGCTGATCGCCGAGCTGCTGCGGAACTCCGGCCGGTTCACGATGGCCGACCAGCTGGCGTTCCGGATGAAGCAGCGGCCGGTCCGGACCGCGGCCGCGACGTCGACCATCGTGGTGTCGATCTTCTACCTGCTGGCCCAGATGGTCGGCGCCGGTTCGCTCGTCGGCCTGCTGCTCGGCGTCACGAACGAGGGCCTGAAGGCCGGCGTGATCATCCTGGTCGGCGCGCTGATGATCATCTACGTCACCATCGGCGGCATGAAGGGCACCACCTGGGTGCAGATCGTGAAGGCCGTGCTGCTGATGGCCGGCACCATCCTGATCACCTTCCTGGTGCTGCTGAAGTTCGACTTCAACCTCTCCAAGCTGCTCGGCGCGGCCGCCGAGAGGTCCGGCAAGGGCGACGCGTTCCTGCAGCCCGGCCTGCTGTACGGCAAGGACCTGGTCGGCCAGATCGACTTCCTCTCCCTCGGTCTCGCCCTCGTCCTCGGTACGGCGGGTCTGCCGCACATCCTGATCCGCTTCTACACCGTCCCGGACTCACGGTCCGCGCGCCGGTCGGTGCAGTGGGCGATCGGCCTGATCGGGGCGTTCTACCTGATGACGCTGGCGCTCGGGTTCGGCGCGGCCGCGCTGCTGGACACCGCCAAGGGGTCGGCGGTGGAGGTGTCGAAGGGCAACGTGGCCTCACCACTGCTGGCGGAGTCGGTGGGTGGTGGAGCCGGCTCGCTCGGCGGGTCGATCCTGCTGGCGCTGATCGCCGCGGTCGCGTTCGCGACCATCCTCGCGGTGGTCGCCGGACTGACGCTGACCTCGGCCTCGTCGTTCGCGCACGACCTGTACGCGAACGTGATGGCCAAGGGCCAGGTCTCGGAGAAGAACGAGCTCCGGGTCGCCCGGTTCGCCGCGATCGGCATCGGTGCGGTCGCGATCGGGCTGGCGATCCCGGCGCAGCGGCTGAACATCGCGTTCCTGGTCGCGCTGGCGTTCGCCGTCGCGGCGTCCGCGAACCTGCCGGCATTGCTGTTCAACCTGTTCTGGAAGAGGTTCAACACCTCCGGCGCGGTCTGGAGCATCTACGGCGGTCTGATCGCGGCCGTGGTCCTGGTGTTCTTCTCGCCGGTCGTGTCCGGGTCGCCGGCGTCGATGATCACCGGCGCGGACTTCTCCTACTTCCCGCTCTCGAACCCGGGCATCGTGTCGATCCCGGTCGGCTTCCTGTGCGGCGTACTGGGCACGTTCCTCGGTCGCGACCGGTCGAGCGAGTCCCGCTACAACGAGCTCTCCGTCCGCGCCCTGACCGGCGCCGGCGCGGAGGGACCGGCCAAGCACTAGCAGCGTTCGGCCCCAGGGCCGTGGCACCGGCATCCGCCGGCGCCACGGCCCTTCCCTGTCCGCTCGCGAGGGGTCGTGAACCGTTGACGCCCGCGCTGCCGTGCCGTAACAATGAGCCAGCGTTGCGCAAGAAATTAGCAAACTAGAGAAACTTGTGGAC
>NZ_SMKR01000340.1 GCF_004348725.1 Kribbella turkmenica | reverse complement strand
GCGGAGGTGGAGGCGGCGGGCGGCTTCGGCGATGGAGCCGGTGATGGAGGGGTAGACGGTGAAGGATTGGGCTATGTGGTCGACGGTGAGGCGGGCGCCGACGGCCAGGGAGATGGGGTGGATGAGTTCGCTGGCGCGGGGGGCGACGACGACGCCGCCGACGATGATGCCGGTGTTGGGCAGGCAGAAGAGTTTGACGAAGCCGTCGCGGACGCCTTGCATCTTGGCGCGGGCGTTGTCGGCGAGCGGGACCTTCACCTCGATGGCGGTGGTGTCGCCGGCGTCGACGGCGGCCTGGGTGACGCCGACGGTGGCGATCTCGGGGGCGGTGAACACGTTCGCGGACACGGTCGACTGGTTCAGTGGGGCGACGGCGTCGCCGAGGGCGTGGGCCATCGCGATCCGGCCCTGCATGGCCGCGACCGAGGCGAGCATGAGGACGCCGGTGCAGTCGCCGGCGGCGTAGACGCCGCGGGCGGTGGTCCGCGATACCCGGTCGACCTGCACGAACCCGCCGTCGGTCAGCGACACGCCCGACTCGGCCAGGCCCATGTCGTCGGTGTTCGGCAGCGATCCGACCGCGAGCAGGGCGTGGGATCCCTCGACCGTGCGGCCGTCGGTGAGGGTGACCACGACCCCGTCGCCGTGCCGTTTGACCGATTCGGCCCGGGACTTGCCCAGCACGGTCAGCCCGCGGCGTTCGAACACGTCCTCCAAGACCGCGGCCGCGTCGGCGTCCTCGCCGGGCAGCACCCGGTCCCGCGACGACACCAGCACGACGTCGCTGCCCAGGGCGTTGTAGGCGCTGGCGAACTCGGCGCCGGTGACACCGGAACCGACCACGATCAGCCGCTCGGGCAGCTGGTCGAGCTCGTAGACCTGCTCCCAGGTCAGGATCCGCTCACCATCGGGCTCCGACCCCGGCAGGATCCGCGGCCTGGCCCCGGTGGCGATCAACACCACATCGGCGTCCAGCCGCTCCTGCCCGACCACCACCGTCTCCGGCCCGTCCAGCCGCCCCCGGCCCTGGACCATCCGCACCTTGTCCCGATCGAGCCGCCGCTCGATCCCCGCACCCTGGGCGGCGGCCAGCGCCTTGACCCGCTGGTTGACGACCGAGAGATCAACCCGCACGGAGCTCGCCGGATCCGCGGCGTCACCGGTGCCGTCGCCGACGACTCGGACGCCGAGCTCGCCCGCCTCCTCGACCTCGGTCATCACTTCCGCGGTGGCGATCAGCGTCTTGCTCGGCACAGCGTCGGTGAGCACGGCCGAACCGCCGATCCCGCCGGAATCGACGACCGTCACCTCCGCCCCCAGCTGGGCGGCCGCACTGGCCGCCTCGTACCCGCCCGGACCGCCACCGATGATCACAACTCGCGCCACGG
>NZ_SMKR01000339.1 GCF_004348725.1 Kribbella turkmenica | reverse complement strand
CCGCGACCCTCGTGGGATGCGGTTCGAAGTCCGAGGACAAGTACGTCGCCGACCCCGGCGCGCTGCAGGTCTACTCCTCCCAGCACGAGAACCTGACCAAGGCGTGGGCCGAGGCGTTCACCAAAGAGGCTCGTCGGTTGCTCGACCGACTTCTCCCCGGCGGAGTAGCGTGAGCGAATGGCGAGTCTCGAAGACGTGGATCGGCTGGTCGCGGAGTTGCCGGAGACCGTGGAGACGACCCGGCACGGGAATCGAACCTGGTCGGTCGCCGGCAAGGCGTACGCCTGGGAACGCCCGTTCAGCAAGGCAGACCTCCGCCGCTTCGGAGACGCAACTCCACCGGCGGACCCGATCCTGGCGATCCGCGTCGAAGACCTCGCCGAGAAGGAAGCAGTGCTCGCAGAACGCGCGCCGCACGGCTTCTTCACCATCCCACACTTCGACAACTACGCCGCTGTGCTGATCGAGCTGAGCAAAATCCCGGAGCCCGTCCTACGAGAGGCCCTGACCGACGGCTGGCTCGTCTTCGCACCACCCCACCTGGCCGAGACACACCTCAACGGCGAGTTACTGTCGCCCCAGCACGTCGCCCGAGGTAGAGCCGAGCGTGCCCACGAGGCGCCCGTCAGATAGCAGCCTGCTGCACCAGCTGCATCGATTCACCCCGCACCCGCACGACCGTCGGCCCACGGCCGGCACTCGGCCCGCAGTACGCCGGCGCGCCTGTCGGCGACGCTTGAAGATCGGGAGACCAGACCGCGGTCCCCCCGGAGGAGTCGCGGCTGGGTCAGTCCGGTTCGAGGCCGGAGGGGTCCAGGAGGGGGAGTTCTTCGTGGCTGGCGGCGAGTTCTTGTTTGACGACCGACATGGCCAGACCGCCGGGGTAGCCCTTGCGGCCCAGCATGCCCAGCAGCCGGCGCATCGCGACCTCGCGTTCCAAGGAACGCATGGACTTGAGCTTTCGCCGCACCAGGGCGCGGGCTGTCTCCTCTTCCTGCTCCGGGTCCAGCTCGTCGAGTGCATCTCGGGTCAACTGATCGTCCACACCTCGGCGCCGCAGTTCCTGGGCCAGCGCACGTTTCCCGAGACCACGCCCGCGATGCCGGGACTCGACCCAGGCATTGGCGAACGCGGCGTCGTCGATCAGGCCGACCTCGGTGAACCGATCGAGCACCTCGTCCGCGACATCATCCGGGATCTCCCGTTCCGCCAGCAGACCGGCCAGCTCGGCACGCGTGCGGGGCTGCCCGGTCAGCTTGTCGAGCAGGATCGTCCGAGCCACAGAATGCGGATCCGTCACCCCATCCAACGCTGGGTCTGCCGGGCTCTCAGGCCCGTCGGCCCCACGCCGTCGTCCTCGCCGGGCTCCTCCACCCCCGAACTCCCGCCGCCGCACCCCAGCACGT
>NZ_SMKR01000338.1 GCF_004348725.1 Kribbella turkmenica | reverse complement strand
GTGAGGCGGGTGTGCTGCTGGGCGGTGAGCGTGGTGAGGAGGGCGGTGTCGGGGCGAGGATCGGTGCCTAGGGCGCCGGTTTGGCGGACGGTGAGCTCGACCACGAGGGTGCCGACGACGAAGCTCACCGCGGCCACGGCCTCCGACTGACCGCTCCCGCCGTCGTACTCGACTCGCGCGTCACTCAGCGCGTTCGGTACGCCGAAGTCGCGCTCGTGCGTCTCCTGGTTCCAGAAACCCTGCTGCAGGGTCTTCGCCTTGGCCGGGGTCGCGGCCTTGAAGAACTGCACGGTGAACCGCTTCTTCTTGTCCGGACTCAGGCGGCTCGCACGATAGCCCTCCACGAAGCCCGCGTTGAGCAGCAGTGCCCGATCGACAGCCGGGTCGGCGGACCAGTTGCGCAGGTAGGTGCTCGCGGTGAACGGGCCGGCGGAGTGCCGCGGATCGGCGACGTACCCGCGGGGCAGCACGACCAGACCGGCCAGTGTGCTCTTCGGTGCCTCGTTCTGCGCGGCCGCCGGGGCTTTGGTCGCCGAGGGCGTCTGCAGGGTGCCCGTCGAGGCGCCGGCGTCCTGCCCGCATCCGGTCACGCCGAGCAACAACGCGGTCGCCACGGCGGCGACGGCTGGCGCAGTCCGCTTCACGGTTCGTCTCCGTCCGGCTTCTCACCCCGAGAGCAACAGAAGGTTTCGGCGTGATGCCATCAGACCGAGGTGAACGCGGAGCGAACGCCTGGCGAATCACCGGGAGCGCGCCTCCGCCAGGAGCGTCGCGATCCGGCGGCGGGCGGCCTTGGGGTGCAGGGGTTCGCAACCGGCATCGAGGCATCGGCGGACCACCTGCGGATCGTCGCGCAGCAGGAGCAGGCCGCGGCGCAGCAGGGTGAGTGGTGGTTTGCGGTGCTCGCGCAGGTCGCGCTGGAACCGCCGGACGAACGTGACGAGCCGGTGGTGGCGGACGCAGACGGCGGCGGCCAGGAGCCCGCGGTCCCGCAGCGCGCCGACGATCTGGTCGGCGAAGATGCCCTCGGCAATGATCAGCGGCGATCCCACGGTGGACACCGGTCGGTGCCCGACCGTTCCGTCGGTCGCGATGTCGTAGACCGGGAGCTCCGCCGTCCCCGTCGTACACAAGGTCTCCAGCGCCGCCACCGCCCGGTCGCCGTCCCACGACCGCGGATCGTCCCAGTCGACGATTGCCAGCGGCGAGCGCGGCATCGCCTCGTCGTCGCCGTCGCGGTAGAAGTCGTCCAGCCGCACGACGGGCAGCCCGACAACCTCGGCCAGATGGGACTTCCCCGTCCCCGAGGGCCCCGCCAGCAACACCACACGAGCACTCACCGGCCTATTCTCGGGCATGGTGGGCAGGCGGGTGGACGGGGTAGGGTCCGGCTCAGCTGGGGAGGGGGT
>NZ_SMKR01000337.1 GCF_004348725.1 Kribbella turkmenica | reverse complement strand
CAGTTCGACAGGACGTATGCGCCCACTGCCCCACGACAAACGCCTGAGCAGACCAGCAATCCGGCTCGATCGCCGGACACCTCCTGTCGAACTGCACACATCAGCCCGGATCCCCCAACCGCGGACAGCAAATCGGGACTGGGGACAGCTGACCAGATGCCCCAGTCCCCATCAGGTGTCGGAGGATCGGCCCAGGCACCCACCACGCCACCACACTCGTCAACAGTTACGACCCCAACGTTTCCGGGCGAGGCACTAGGGTGGACTCCATGGATGCGCGACCGGCGGCGGTGATCGGTGGACCCGGGCAGGTGCTGACCGACGACGAGGTGGTCGGCTTCATCGGCGACTCCCTGAGCAGTGCCGGGCTGGCGGGCCGCAGCGTCTGCGTGATCGTTCCGGACGCCACCCGTAGCTGCCCGTTGCCCCTGCTGCTGAAGGCGGTGCACCAGGCACTCGACGGCCAGGTCAGCAAGCTCACCATCTTGGTTGCCCTGGGCACCCACGCGGAGATGTCGCCGGACGAGCTGCGCGTCCACCTCGGCGGCGAGTACGCCGGCGTCCTCAATCACGAGTGGTGGAAGCCGGACACGTTCGCCGGCCTCGGCACGATCAGCGCGGACCGGGTCGGCGAGATCTCCGGTGAGATGCTGCGCGACGAAGTACCGGTGAAGCTCAACCGCGCGGTGGTCGAGCACGACGTCGCACTCGTCGTCGGCCCGGTGTTCCCGCACGAGGTGGTCGGCTTCTCCGGCGGCAACAAGTACTTCTTCCCGGGCGTGGCCGGGCAGGAGGTGATCGACTTCTCCCACTGGCTCGGCGCGCTGATCACCAGCGCGAGCATCATCGGCACGCCCGGCATCACGCCGGTCCGGGCGTTGATCGACGAGGCCGCCGCGCTGATCCCGGCGGAGAAGCTCGCGCTCTCCGTGGTGGCGCAGTCGGGCACGGAAGCCCTGCACGCGGTGGCCTTCGGCGACACCGTCTCGTCCTGGCGGGCGGCGGCCGAGATCTCCGCCCGGACCCACGTCCGCTACCTCGACCACCCGGTCCAGCGGGTGGTCTCGCTGATGCCGACGAAGTACCAGGACATCTGGACCGCGGCCAAGGGGTTCTACAAGGTCGAGCCGATCGTCGCCGACGGCGGCGAGGTGATCCTGCACGCTCCGCACGTCACCCAGCTCGCCGCGATGCACCCGGAGATCGAGGAGATCGGCTACCACTGCCGGGACTACTTCCTCGGTCAGTGGGAACGCTTCCGCGACCTGCACTGGGGCGTGCTCGCGCACTCCACCCATCTCCGCGGCTCCGGCACCTGGGACCCGGCGACCGGTGAGCACCTCCGCGTCCACGTCACGCTGGCGACCGGCATCTCCCCGGACGTCGTCCGCCGCGCCAACCTGACCCCGCTCGACCCGGCCGACGTCGACCTCGCGGCGTACGAGGA
>NZ_SMKR01000336.1 GCF_004348725.1 Kribbella turkmenica | reverse complement strand
GACGTGACGCCAGTCATCCGGGAGGGTGTCCTTGTCCTCGTGACAGGTGCGTCCGCGGGCTGCGGGATCGAAGCGTCGTCGGTTCGATGCGTTCCGCGGTACGCACCCAGCGGTGATCGGGGTGATCAGGGGCCGTCGTTGGCCCGGCAGGGTGGCTGTCAGAACATCGAAGGACAACAGATGGCGCTGCGCATCCGCCCGAGGTCGACGTGAATCCGACCTACGAGATGAGTGGAGCGGGCAGCGAGCATGCTGATAAGCGTCAGCGCCCGCGCCGGACAAATCAACTCCCAATCCTGCATTCTGAGACCTCATCTCACCATGCGACTATGTCTAGTGCACCGATAGAGATTGGTCGGGGCGCCGGAGGCGGTCACAAGAATTCTTGTGCAAGAGTTCTTGTGAGTCCTACGGTGTGGGCATGACCCCCGCAAACCGTCGTCGGGCCGAGCCCTCGGTGCTCGCCGCGATCCACCATCCGCTCCGCCGCCGGCTGCTCGACCTCCTGCACGTCGGTGGCCCCGCGACCGCTTCCCGATTGGCCGGGGCGACCGGGGAACTGGTCGGCAACATCAGCCACCACCTCAAGGTTCTGAGCGCGGCCAGGGTGATCGCCGAGGCTCCGGAGCTCGCCCGGAACCGGCGCGAGCGGTGGTGGAAGGTCGCCGACACGTCCGAGTACTCGTGGTCGATCGCGGACGCCGAGGGTGATCCCGCGGCCGAGCTGGTCGCGGCCACCGCCGAGGACGCGAACCTGGCCCATCACGCCGGCAAGGTGCGGGAGTGGTTCAACCTCCGGTACCAGTACGAGGAGCCCTGGGTGCGGGCGGCGTACGCGACCGAGAGATGGCTCACATTGACGCCGGACCGACTCGATGAGCTGAGTGAACGGATCGAGGACCTGGTCCGCGAGTACGCCGACGCGCCGTCCGGGGGCGACGACGCCCACAAGGTCTTCTTCTTCGCGCACGCGGTGCCGGCCCGGCCATGACCATCGAGGTCTTTCCGCCGCTCCGGAGGGACCGTCGGGTGCACGGCTGGGTCCTGTCGACGGCCGTCTCGTAGCCGGCGACATGGCCTGGTACGTCGGCCTGGCCTGGAGTGCCGCTCAGGTCTCCACCCCGGCCGGCGCCGGTCTGGTGATGGGCATCGGCGCGCTGCCGAAGGCACTCGTCCTGCTGTACGGCGGTGCGCTCGCGGACCGCTTCGACGGCCGGCGCTGCTGCCACGGCTATGACCAGCACGAGCCGAATATTGTCACCGGCGACCCGTGCTGGGGTTTCAACGTGGCCGGCCATCCCGCGATCAGTGTGCCGGTGGGACTGGTGGACGCCTGCCGGTCAGGGCTCAGGTCGTCGCCCCTCATGGGGCGGACGACCTGGTTGTGGCGGCGGCGCGCCACCCGCGTGCGAGCTGCCACCGCCGCCGATCCACGCGTGATGCTGGCCGGCGTGGGGTGATACTGCTGGGGGAC
>NZ_SMKR01000335.1 GCF_004348725.1 Kribbella turkmenica | reverse complement strand
GATCCGGTGCGCGCCGGCCTGCTCGGGGACCACGATCAAGCCGGGTCAGGACGCCGCGAAACTCGTCCACGACGCGCCGAACGGTACGACGTTCTGCTTCGTCGCCGGCGTGCACCGGATCAGCGAGACCATCCGCCCGAAGCCGGACCAGGTGCTGGCCAGCGACCAGGGCGCCGTCCTCACCGGGTCGGTCCCGCTGACCCGGTGGTCCGCGACGAACGGCGACTGGGTCACGACCGGCGTGCTGCCGCCGCCGTACGGGCAGACCGGGCAATGCGAGGACAACGTCGCGAACATCTGCTACCTGCGCGAGCAGGTCTTCCTGGACGGCAAGCACCTGACCCGGGTGGCCACTCGCGACAAGGTTGCTCCGGGCACCTTCTACGCCGACTACACGGCGAACGCGGTCTACCTCGGTGACAACCCGGCCGGCCGGGCGGTGGAGATGTCGAAGACCGGACAGGCCATCCAGTCGAGCGCGAACAACGTCACCGTGCGCGGCCTGACGATCGAGCACTTCGCCACCCCGCCGCAGGGCGGGGCGATCCAGCTCGGCCTGGGCTGGAAGGTGTCCGCCAACGACATCCGCTGGAACCACGCGGTCGGCGCGATGCTGGTGAACGCCGACGGGGCCGTCCTGGAGAAGAACCTGATCCACCACAACGGCCAGCTCGGCATCGGCCAGTACAGCACGCTGAACGGGACTATCTCGGCCAACGAGGTGAGTCACAACAACACCGACGGGTTCTGGATCGCCGACTGGGAGTCCGGCGGGATCAAGACGACCTGGTCGAACGGCGGCTGGGTGACCGGCAACCTGATCAAGGCCAACCGCGGCGTCGGCCTGTGGAGCGACGCGTACGACGACGGCCGCACGTTCAACGCCAACCAGATCGTCGACAACGCGGCCGACGGCATTCGCTACGAGATCGGCCGCAACGGCACGATCTCGGACAACGTGATCACCGGCAACGGATTGGGCACCGGACGCGGCTCCGGGACGTCGCTGTGGGACGGCGGTGGCATCAACGTCAACACGTCGTCGAACGTGCAGGTCCGCGACAACGTGGTCGCGGACAACGTCAACGGCATCTCGATCCAGTCCCGCACCCGCGGCTCCGGGCCGTGGGGACTGAACGTCCTCCGCGACGTCGTTGTCACCGGCAACCAGGTCACCATGAAGGGCGGGACCAGCGCGACCGGGATGGTGCAGAACTCCGGTGCCGTCATCCCGGTCGGCGAGGTGACCCTGAAGGCCAACACCTACATCCTCGACAGCCTGACCGCGGAGCGGTTCCAGAAGACCGGCGAGTGGTACACCGCGAACGAGTGGCGCCAGACCGGTCAGGACGCCGGGAGCACCTTCACCACCCGGCGCGCAATCCGCTGACCCACCCACCTCACACGCCTTCGACTCCTCCCGAACCCCGGCGGGCGTTCGAGGGGATAACCCCTCGAACGCCTCCTTCTCCCCC
>NZ_SMKR01000035.1 GCF_004348725.1 Kribbella turkmenica | reverse complement strand
GGCGGGTGGGGGTCGCCGGCGGTGGCTGAGCAGGCGCTACCGCGTGGCCGCGCCTGCTCGTCGTACTCAGGAGGACGACTTCACCTTCGCCGCCGCCGACTCCGGCATCGGCTCGTAGCGGGAGAACGACCGCGTGAACGACGCGGCGCCGTGGGACAGCGACCGCAGGTCGATGGCGTAGCGGGTGATCTCCACCTGCGGCACCTCGGCCTTCACCACCGTGCGGTCGTCGCCGACCTTGTCGGTGCCGAGCAGCCGCCCGCGCCGGCCGGAAAGGTCGCTCATCACCGCACCGACCAACTCGTCCGGGACCATCACCGAGACCAGGTCCACCGGCTCCAGCAGGCTCACCTTCGTCGCGGCCGCCGCCTCCCGCAGCGCCAAGCCGCCGGCCATCTGGAACGCCATGTCGGACGAGTCGACGCTGTGCGCCTTGCCGTCCAGCAGCGTGACCCGGATGTCGACCATCGGGTAGCCGGCCGCGACACCCCTCTCCATCTGCGCCCGGACGCCCTTCTCCACACTCGGGATGAACTGCCGTGGCACCGCCCCACCGACCACCTTGTCGACGAACTCGAAGTCGGAACCCTCCGGCAACGGCTCCACCTCGATGTCGCAGACGGCGTACTGGCCATGGCCGCCGGACTGCTTGACGTGCCGCCCGTGCCCCTTGGCCTTCCCGCCGAACGTCTCCCGCAGCGGCACCCGCAACTCCACGGTGTCCACGGTCACGCCGTACCGGTTCGCCAGCCCGTCCAGGACGACGTCCGAGTGCGCCTCCCCCATGCACCACAGCACGATCTGGTGGGTCTCGGGGTTCTGTTCGATCCGCAGCGTCGGGTCCTCGGCGGCCAGCCGCTGCAACCCGATCCCCAGCTTGTCCTCGTCGGTCTTGGCATGCGCCTGGACCGCGATCGGCAGCAGCGGCTCGGGCATCGTCCACGGCTTGAGCAGCAGCGGGTCCGACTTGTCGGACAAGGTGTCACCGGTCTCCGCCCGGGTCAGCCGCCCGATCGCGCACAGGTCGCCCGCGATCACCGCGGACGCCGGCCGCTGGAGCTTGCCCAGCGGGAACGACAGCGTGCCGATCTTCTCGTCCTCGTCGTGGTCGGCGTGTGAGCTCTCACCGAAGAACGACGTGAAATGGCCCGACACGTGAACCGTCGTGTCGGGCCTGATGGTGCCGGAGAACACCCGCACCAGGCTGACCCTGCCGACGTACGGGTCCGACGTCGTCTTCACCACCTCGGCGAGCAGCGGCCCGCTCGGGTCGCAGGCGAGTCCCTGGCGCGGTACGCCGTGCGAGGTGTAGACCTCCGGGAGAATGTGCTCGGGGGGCGACGGGAAGCCGCTCGTCATCACCTCGAGCAACTCCTGGGTGCCGACACCGGTGCCACTGCAGACCGGGACGACGGGGAAGAACGAGCCCCGGGCGACGGCGCGCTCGAGGTCCTCGATCAGCACCTTCTGGTCGATCTCCTCGCCGCCCAGGTAGCGGTCCATCAGCGACTCGTCCTCGGACTCCTCGATGATGCCCTCGATCAGCGAGCCGCGGAGCTCCTCGATCTGGTCCGCGTGCGACTCGTCCGGGGCCGCCGTGGAGCGCTTGCCGTCGGCGTACTCGTAGTAGGTCTGCGAGAGCAGTCCGATCAGCCCGTCACCGGCGGGCAGGTAGAGCGGCAGCACCTTGTCGCCGAACGCGGCCTGCGCGGCGGCCAGCGCGTTCTGGTAGTTCGCCCGGGCGTGGTCGAGCTTGGTGATCACGACGGCCCGCGGCATGCCGACCTGGTCGCATTCGTGCCACAGCGTCTTGGTCGGCTCGTCGACGCCCTCGCTCGCCGAGATCACGAACAGGGCGCAGTCGGCGGCCCGGAGGCCGGCGCGCAGTTCACCGACGAAATCGGCGTACCCGGGGGTGTCGATCAGGTTGACCTTGACATCGTCGTGCGGCAAAGAGGCCAGTGAGAGCCCGACCGACCGCTGCTGGCGGATCTCGGCGTCGTCGAAGTCGCAGACCGTGGTGCCGTCGAGGACGGTGCCGGGTCTGGACAGCACGCCGGAGGCCACCAGCAGGGCCTCGACGAGAGTGGTCTTGCCGGCACCGGACGGGCCGACGAGCACCACGTTGCGGATGGCGGCCGGGCTGTCCACAGCGGGGGCGGCTCCGGTGCCCTGGGAAGTATTCGCCTTGTCTGCCATGACGTTCCTCCTGGTCCACCCACGATTCCCCCAACGGCCACTCAGCACAAGAGCCTTCGGACGGCGTTTTCTCCCTGACGGGTCAGCGTGATCCCGGCGATCGGTACTGTCGCCGCATGCGAAGGGCCCTCGTCACCGCGATCACGCTGCTCGTCACCGCCCTCGCACTGGCCGGCTTCGCGAGCCCCGCCTCGGCCGCCCCCGGCGACGAGGTGAAGAGCTTCCGGATCGAGTACACCGTCACCCCCGACGGGGTGCTGAAGGTGAAGGAGACGATCGCCTACAGCTTCGGCAGCACCGGGCGGCACGGCATCTACCGCGACCTGGTCACCCGGGAGCCGTGGCGTGACGACGACTCGAAGGACCAGCGGTACGACGTCTCGGACATCACCGTCGACTCGCCCTCGGGCGCGCCCGACGAGTTCACCACCGAGACCGCCGCGTCGAACGGCGACCGGTACCAGACACTGCGGATCAAGATCGGCTCCTCGTCCGAGACGATCCGCGGATACGACGCGACGTACGTGATCACGTACGACGTCCGCGGCGCGCTCCGGCACTTCGACGACCACAGCGAGCTGTACTGGGACGCCACCGGCTCCGCCTGGGAGGCCGTGCTCAACCGGGTCTCGGTCGACGTCACCGTGCCCCAAGGCGTGACCCAGGTCGAGTGCTTCACCGGTACGGCGGGCTCGCAGGCGACCTGCCCGGAGAAGACGGTCAGCGGTGGGAAGGGCGTCTTCGGCGCGAGTGACCTGTCACGCGGCGAGCAGCTGACCATCGTCGCGGGGATCAAGGCCGGCGCGGTCAGCAACGACACCCCGATCCTCGTCGACCCGCCGAGCTGGATGGAACGGTCAGGCGTCACCTGGCCCTCGCTCGTCACCTCGGCTGCGGCGACCGTGGTCGCGATCGTGGCGGCGGTGCTGTACTGGCAGAAGGGCAGCCCGGACCAGCGGTTCGCCGGGATGCCGCCGGGGACGTTCCCGCCGGACGGGATGGCGGCGCAGCCGGTCAGGGACGACCTGGCCGAGGACCAGATCCCGGTCGCGTTCGCGCCACCCCGGATCCCGGTCGCCGAGGGCGGCCTGCTGATCGACGCGAAGGCGAACACGACGGAGACCGCCGCGACGCTGATCGAGCTGGCCGTGCGCGGCGGCGTCCGGGTCGAGAACACCGGCAACTCGCAGAGCGCCGTACTGGTGAATCCGGCGGCGGCGACCGCGCCGCACGAGCAGCTGCTGCTGTCCGGGCTGTTCCCGTCGCTGCAGCCGGGGTCGGCCGTCGTCCTGCGGCGTGGAGCGGTCGGCGATCACACCATGCGGCGGGCGCACGACGGGATGGTCGCGGCGCTGCGGGACCAGGTGAAGCAGCGTGGGTGGTACCTGCGGATGCCGCGGCGGGGTGGTGGCTCGGTGTTCAGGAACGGCTTCGGCTGCGCATGTACGGCGATGATCGGGATCTGGGTGTTCGGCGCCGGGCTGATGGGCACCATCGTCGGCGCCGCGACCGGGGGACTGGGCCGGGCGGTGGTGATCGGGGTGCCGGTGGTCGCCGTGATCGTTGCCATTGGCATCTGGATCGCCAAGCGGGCGCGTGGTCAGCGGAATCCGGCCGGGCGGGCGGTGACCGATCAGCTGATCGGGTTCCGGAAGTACCTGGCGACGGCCGAGGCGGACCAGTTGCGGTTCGAGGAGGGCGAGGACATCTTCAGCAAGTACCTGCCCTGGGCGATCGTCTTCGGGCTGGCCGACCGCTGGCAGCAGCTCTGCGCCCAACTGGTCGCGGCCGGCCGCGTCACCCCCGACCCGTACTGGTACTCGGGCCCGTCCTACTACACCTCCGGCTGGACGGCAGGCGCCCTCAGCCACACCGTCGCCAGCACCTTCGACCCCCCGCCCGCCCCGGCCGGCTCCGGCTCCGGCGGCGGCTCCTCGTCAGGCTTCAGCGGCGGCTCCTCCGGCGGCGGAGGAGGCGGCGGAGGCGGCGGCAGTTGGTAACCCACCGACGGTGGGTGGTGGCAGAAGGCTGCACCAGCCATCGTCCACGTCGGTCGGGAAGGAAGGCTGCTGCGTGCGCCCACCACGGGCCGCGGGGGTGGGTCGCCTCTGCGACCGGGTCGGCCGCAGGGGCACTCAGAGAGCCGAACGAGAAACTGGGAAGAAGCTCTTCAGACCTTCCCACCAGCGATGGGCGGCGCCGTCGGGTCGGTGGCGCCACCGTCGCCCGCACCTTCCCGCGCCAGGTAGTCCTCGAGGTGGAACAGATTGTCACCAGCGCGCTTCGCCACGTTGACCAGCGTGTTCATCGCCGCGACCTCCTCGACCTGCTCCTTGAGGAACCACTGCATGAACTGCTCACCGATGTAGTCGCTCTCGTCCCGCGCGGTCCGGGCGAGGGTCTCGATCTGCTTGGTGACGGTGATCTCCTGCTGCAGCGCCAGTTCCAGCGGCTCGAGCGCGCTCGTGAAGTCGGACTCGACCTCTCCGACGCCCGGGATGTGCGGCCGGATGCCCTTGTCGAGCAGGTACTGCACCATCATCATCGCGTGGTTGCGCTCTTCGAGAGCCTGCTTGTAGAAGTGGGACGCCAGCCGGGGCAGGTCCTGGTCGTCGTACCAGACAGCCACTGCCACATACTGCTGTGCCGCCGTGAATTCGTTACGGATCTGTTCTTGCAGAAGCTTCTCGTACGTGCTCATGCCGTCAATCTACTGGCCAGGATCCGTTTTCTCACCGTTGGCGAGGCTGACCTAACCCGCTCGGTCCGGTCCCAGTTCGACCACCTCGCGGCCGCCGCCGGGCAGGCTGATCCGGACCGTCGTCCGGTCGACCGCGACATCGATGCCTTCGGCAAGCGCTTCGGGCCGGAGCGCGTCCCGCGTGAGCAGTACGGCGCTGACCAGCACGAGCGGCTCGCCGTCGTGCGGAGCGGTCAGGTACGGCGTCGCCGAGTGCGCACCGAACGCGTTCGCGCCGAGCCCGCGGTGGACGCCGGCCTCGTCGTACCCGTGCAGCCCGACCACCGCCGACAGCAGGCCCTCGTCGTTGCGCGCCGACGCCCACCGGTACCCCGCGGTTGCCTCAGGCAAGGATTCGCCGGCGACCGCGAATCCGCCGCCGCGGACCAGCGCCCCGGCCGGGCCGTCGACCAGCACGCACCGGATCTCCCAGCCGCCGTGGACCACCGACGCGATCTCGATCCGCCACGGTCCGTCCGGCCCCAGCCACGCCTTGTGCCACGACGACGCCGTCCGTCCGGCGACCGCGATCCGCCGGATCCGCCCGCGTGCGCTCGATCGGCCCTCCGCGTCGACGAGCGAGATCAGGTTGTCGATCCGCGGCGCGTGGTCGGCCAGCTCCGGACCGGCGTGGTTGGCGTACGCGAGCCGGCTGTAATGCGCGTCGCCCTCCGGCTCCACACCCTCTGGCTCGGCCAACGGCGCGTGGTCGGCGCCGTGGTTGACCAACTGCACCACCTGGTCGTGCCGGCTCGCATGCACGATCCACCCCGGCGCAGGCATCGCACGTACCTGGTCGGCGTCATCCAGCGGCACCGAGTCCTCTGGGTCCGTCCACACCGGGTGCTCCGGCGGCAGCACGAGCCCGATGAAGCCCTTCGACGCCCAGTACGGCGAGCCGGGACCGGAGTACTGCTGAGTGGTCGGCAGGAAAGTGTCGTACCACCCGAGCGTCAGCAGCCCACGCTCGTCCGGCACACCGTGCTGGACGAAGTGCCGGGCGATCCCGGAGCACAGCCGCCGCGTCTGACCAGGCGTCAACGGATTGGCGTCCAGCAGTTCACCCATCCAGTACGGCGTGGCCGCAGCCATCCGGTAGGTCAGCGAGCGACCCTGGTACACCGGCGCACCGTCGTTGCCGACCAGATGCACGGCGTCCTCAAGGAACAGCCGCAGCCGTTCGCGGTACAGCTTCAGCCGGTCCTCGTACTGCGCGCCCGGCGTGGCAGCCGCCATCCGGGTCCACAACCCGGGGTAGAGGTGCATCGCCCAGCCGATGTAGTTGTCGAAGTTCTGCCCGTCGCCGTCGGAGTACCAGCCGTCGCCGACGTACCAGTCCTCGATCCGGTCCAGCCCGCCGTCGATGTCCTCCTGCGAGTACGGCGCGCCGACGGATGCCAGGAACTGTTCACTGACGACCTGGAAGAGTCGCCAGTTGTTGTCGTGCGTTGTCGACCCGTTGAATCCGCCGAGCCACTCGGCGACGTGCTCCTGCGCCCGGGTGTCGAGCCGGTCCCAGATCCATTCGCGGGTCTCGTGCAACGCGACCGCGATCGCGGCGGCCTCGACCATCTGCTGCGAGCGCGGGGTGAGCCGCAGCCACGCCTCGGGGTGGTCCGGGTTCGCGCCGTTCGCGACACCGCGCGCGTACCGCTCGATCAGCTGCTGGCACCCCTTGCCCTGCACCCCGGCGATCCGGAAGGCGGCCAGCATGAACGAGCGCGCGAAACCCTCCAATGCGTCAGATGCCGTCCCCGACCGACTCGGCCGCCCCGGCAGCGCGATCAGTGAAGCACCGGGGGAGAAGTACGGCACCAACGCATCGAGCAGATGATCGGCCAAAGCCTCCCAGTGCGCCCGGCTCCACCCGGTCTGACGCGAGAGCACTCGATCGGTATCGGGCAGGACGAGGCGGGTCATGGGGTCTCCCGGTCTGGACTGAGGAGTGGAGGGAGCGAAGCGACCGGAGCGACCGGAGCGACGAGGGAAGACCGGGAGCCAGGGCCCCAGGTCCCCGCCGGCGCCGGAGGCCCGGCAGACAGCACTGTCATGCGAGTCTCCCGAGGTCGGTGGCGTTGATGGCGTGTCGCAGGGGTTGGCCGGTGGTAAGGCGTTCGAGTTCGCCGACGGCGAGCTCGCCGAGGCGGGCGATCTCGTTGCCGACGGCGCCGGCGACATGCGGTGTGACGAACACGTTCGGCAGGTCGAGCAACGGGGAGTCCGCCGGCAGCGGCTCCGGGTCGGTGACGTCGAGGACGGCGTCGATCCGGCCGGACACGCACTCGCGCTCCAGCGCGACCGCGTCGATGATCTTGCCGCGGGCGGTGTTGATCAGCACCGAGCCGTCCCGTAGCAGCCCCAGCAACCGCGCGTTCACGAGACCGACCGTCTCCGGCAGCAGCGGTGCGTGCACACTGACGATGTCGCTGCGGCTGAACAGTTCGTCGTTCCCGACCAGTTCGGCGCCGAGCTCAGCCGCTTCGGCCGAGGTCAGGTAGGGATCGCTGATCAGCACGTGCAGGTCGAAGCCCCGCAGCCGCTCCGCGACCATCCGGCCGATCCGCGACGCTCCCAGCAGGCCCACCGTCGACCCGTAGCTGCCCGGCATCCCGTGCGGATCGGCCTTCGTCCGCTCGGTCCGGTACTGCGCCGCGAGCCGGAACGCCCGCTTGCCCGCCAGCACGACGGCGGCGACGGTGAACTCGGCCACGGGCAGCGCGTTGGCGTGCGCCGCCGACGAGACCTGGATACCCCGGTCGAACGCCTCGGGGGCGACGATCGCCTTCACCGAGCCGGCCGCGTGCAGGATCGCCTGCAGCTTCGGTGCGGCGTCCAGCACCTCCGGGCCGATCCGCGGGCAACCCCACCCGGTCAGCAGTACGTCGACGTCCGGCAGCGCGGCCGCGATCCGGGGATCGTCGAGGAACGTCGTCCCCGGCCCGACCGGGAGGACGGTAGCGACCGCATCCAGCCGGTCGCGGACCCGGGGGACGAGGACGCGATCCCGGCTGGCGTCGTTCATCGCCAGCATCACGGTCAGGGCGGAGTCTGGTTCGCTGCTCACCCCAGCAACTTAGCAAGCGCTTTCCAAACCTGTCGCCTCTGAGCCCGGAATTTGAAAAGATCCTGAAAGATCCTGCCGGCCGGAATGTGGTTCCGGCCTCGGGCGTTGTCACGGTCGAAGGACAGGACACAGGGGCCTCCCCGCCCTGTTGGTCACGTGCGAAGGAGACGAGGATGCTGCGACCGGACGACCTCTACGAGATCGTCGACGAGTCGGTGGCGACCGGCCCGGCGGCGACGCCGAAGGTGCTGGTGCATTCGCTGGACGGGTTCATGGACGCGGGTCAGGCGGGCCGGGTGACGGCCGACCACCTGCTCGAGGTGCTGGACAGCCGGTTGCTCGCGCGGTTCGACGTGGACCTCCTGCACGACTACCGGGCCCGGCGGCCCGAGGTGACGTTCGCCGAGGACCGGTTCATCGACTACACCCCGCCGCAGCTCGACCTGCACCTGCTGAAGGACGACGCGGGCGTCGAGTTCCTGCTGCTCGAAGGCGTCGAGCCGGACAACCACTGGAACCGGTTCGCCGGTGCGGCGCGGCAACTGATCGAGCGGTACAACGTGACGCTCACGATCGGCGTCCACGGCATCCCGATGGGCGTCCCGCACACCCGTCCGCTCGGCCTGACCGCGCACGCGACCCGTCCCGAGCTGGTCACGCGCTCGAACATCTGGGACGGCGAGATGCGGCTGCCAGCGAGCGCCGGCACGATGCTGCAGGTGCGGCTCGGCGAGGCCGGCAGGGACGCGATGGGCTTCGCGGTCCATGTGCCGCACTACCTGGCCGAGAATCGCTTCCCCGGTGCCGCGCTGGCCCTGGTGCACGCGATCTCCGCCGCGACCGGCCTGCTCCTCCCTAGCAAGGCCCTGCTCGACGAGGCCGCCGTCACCGGCCGGCTGGTCGACGAGCAGGTCGAGGCCTCGGAGGACGCGACCGCGGTGGTCAACGCGCTCGAGACGCAGTACGACGCCGCGGCCGGCTCGGTCAGCCGCGGCAGCCTGCTGGCCGGCTCGACGCCCTCGGCGGAAGAGCTGGGCGCGGAGGTCGAGCAGTTCCTGGCCGAGCTCAACCGCGAGGACGACAAGTAGGCCTCAGGCGGCGACCTTCTGGCGAGCCGACGGCGCCAGAAGGTTGTCCACGCTGACCCGTCCGGAGCCCACGGCGGCGAGCGTCAGCGACAACAGTCCGAGTGCGGCGACCAGCTCCCAGCCGCCGTTCGCGACGAAGACGCCGTTGGACAGGTGCACGAACGCGAGTGCGCCGACCATGTCGAGCGCCAGCAGCACGCCGGCCACCGGTGTGAGCACGCCGAGGATCAGCGCGACACCACCCAACAACTCGATCCCGGTCGCGTAGTACGCCGACAGCGTCGGGGCGGGCACTCCGATCTGCTCGAAGCCCGCGGCGGTGCGGTCGAGGCCGTTGGTCTGGAACTTCTGCCAGCCATGGGCGATGAAGACAACCCCCAGCCCGATCCTCGAGAGCAGCAGGACGAGATCGCGGGCGGCGGCCGATCGGAGCAGTTTCACAAGCCTCTCCTCGAAACAAGCGATTAATAATTGAGGGCTCAACTATACCGTGTGCGACCGAAAGCTCACCGAAAGACGCCGAGTGACGGTCTCCACACGACGTACGGCGTCCCGAGTTCGGCCGGACCTGTCAGGATGAGGCATGCCTGAGTCGCTGGAGGACCTGGTCGAGCTGCTCGACCTGGAGAAGATCGACGTCGACCTGTTCCGTGGGCGTCAGCCGCAGACCGCGATGCAACGGGTGTTCGGCGGCCAGGTGCTCGGTCAGGCGCTGGCGGCAGCCGGCCGGACCGTCGAGCCGGAGCGGATCGTGCACTCGCTGCACGGCTACTTCCTCCGCGGCGGCGACACGTCCGTGCCGATCATCTACCGCCCGGAGCCGACGCGGGACGGCGGTTCGTTCAGCAGCCGCCGAGTGGTCGCGTCGCAGAACGGCAAGCCGATCTTCTACATGTCGGCCTCCTTCCAGCGCCTCGAGCCGGGCCTCGACCACCAGGACCCGATGCCGGACGACCTGGTCGCCCCGGACGAGGCGCCCACGCTCGCGAGCGTGCTCGAGGCCCGCTCCGGCCGCAAGGCGGCCGACTGGGACAAGGAGTGGGCCGCCCTGGACGTCCGGCTGGCCGGAGTCACCGGCCGCCAGTTCTGGATCAAGGCCGCCGGCAAGCTCCCCGACGATCCCGCGCTGCACGCCTGCGTGCTGGCGTACGCGAGCGACCTGACGTTGCTCGGGGCAAGCTTGCTCCCGCACGGCATCGTCATCGGCGACCGCCGGATCCAGCCGGCGTCGCTCGACCACGCCCTCTGGTTCCACCGCCAGTTCCGCGCCGACGAGTGGCTGCTCTACGACCAGGCCTCGCCGTCCGCGTCCGGCGCCAGAGGTTTCGCCACCGGCCGCCTCTTCACCGAGAACGGCCACCTCGTCGCCTCGGTGGCTCAGGAAGGCCTCATCCGCCCGGTAGGCCTCGACCTCGACTAGCCCTCATCGGGCCTGCACCGCCAGCGCGATCGCGTCCGCGACCCGGTCGGCGTCCGGGATCGGGATGCCGGTGGCGACGCGAATGACGGGTGGCGCGGGCCTGGTCCAGCTGGCGCTCGCGCCGGCCACCGCGACCCCGTGCGAGGCGAGCACGAGCAGCGCCTCGGGCTCACTGCGGACCGGCACCCAGATCGCCAGGCCGTCCACCCCTGCGGACGGCACGCCGCGGGCAGCGAGCAGACCGGCGAGGTGCTCCCGCCGTTCCTGGTATGTCGTTCGCGCGGCAGCGACCGTGGAGCGTGCGGCCTCGTCCTCGAGCAGCCAGGCGAGAGCGTTCTGCAACAGGCGACTCGTCCAGCCTGACCCGAACTGGCGGTAGACGCGGACGCGCTCGATCGGTTCGGTCGCGCCCGCCATCACGCCCAGGCGAAGGTCGGGGGAGTGCGACTTGGAGTAGCTCCGCACGAGCACGCTCTGCTCCGGCAGCAACTCGGCCACCCCGTGGTAGTCGAACGCGCTCAGCTCGCCCAGTCCGTCGTCCTCGACCACCAGGGTGTCGGTGCCGGCGAGCAGCGCCGCCAGCTCGTCGCGCCGCCCGGGCGTCACCGACGCCCCGAGGTAGGAACTGCTGCGCGGTTCGTAGACGAACGCGACCGGATCCAGCCGGAGCGCGTCCCGCAGCGACGCCGGGATCGGACCGTCCGCGTCGGTCGCCACCGGTACGGCGCGGGCGCCGACGTTGTCGAGGATGTCGAGCAGTCGCGGGGTGGCCGGGTCCTCGATCGCCACGTGCTCACCGGGGACGACCGTCGTGCGCATGAGCAGCAGGAGGCCTTCGTAGCCGCCGTTCACGGTCATCCAGTTGTCGGTCCTGAACGGCCACGTGTGCTCGGCCGCGGCGCGGAGCGGTCCGCTGATCGACACGACGTCGTACGAGTGCACCTCCGGATCGCGGAGCGCGTGCTCGAAGGCCGGCGCCAGGTTCGGAAGCAGCGCCGGGTCCGGGACGGCGCGGGACAGGTTCAGCGTCTGGTTCGGCCAGAGGCGGGAGATGTTCTCGTAGCGCGCCGGCCGGGGGACCGCGAGGCCGCCGAGCACCCACGTGCCCTGGCGTCCACCGCCGGCGACCACACGTTGTTTGCGCAGCGTCGCCCAGGCCGCGGACACGGTCGCCGGGCTCACGTCGAGCCGGGACGCGAGGGCTCGCACCGTCGGCAGCCTGGTCTGTGGTGCGAGCTCACCGTGCCGGACCAGGCGCGCGATCGTGGCCGCGATCCCGGCCGCGCTGGCCTCGGTGACCTGCTCGGCCAGCCAGGCCGACGAGACCGCCGGACCGTCCTGCGGTGGCACGTCCTCGGCCACGCAGCCTCCCGGGTTTTTTGATCAGTAACATTTCGAATCATTGTTCGAGCGATCGAGCTGAACATAGGCTACCGAACATTCCTCTTCGCGACACCGCCGTCGCGGCCGCGGACCCCACGAGAGCGTCCCGGGTACCGGAGCCGCCCCGAACGACCGATCACCGGAGGTAGTACTTCGTGAAGCTCGAACTCGGCGTCCGCCACTGGGACCACGTGATCCCACTGGCTCTCGGCGACGTTCCCGGCCCGGCCGTGACCCGGCTGGAGACGACGCCGGACCTCTGGACGTCGCCGGAGTACGACGGTGGTGAGACCTCGTTCAGCCGGTACGTCCGGGCCCGCGCGGCCGGCGACGATCGCGTGGTCGCGTTGCCGGTGTTCCTGATGCGGGGCTTCCGGCATCGCTGCATCATCGTCCGGCGAAACGCGGACCTCGAGACCGCGGCCGACCTCAAGGGCGCCCGGATCGGCCTGACCGGCTGGCCGGACAGCGGAAACACCTGGACCCGGGCGGTCATCGCCGAGGCCGGAGTGGGCATCCGTGACGCGGACTGGCAGGTCGGCCCGCTGACGGCCGCCCATCCCGTCGTCGACCGGATCGGTGGCGTTGCCGTCGGCGACAACGTCCGGCACACCACCGACGGTGCCCGGCTCGTGGAGCTGCTGCAGGACAAGGCGCTGGACGCGGTGATGACGCCGTTCATGCCACCGGGTTTCCACGACGCCGACTCGCCGTTCCGCACGCTCTTCCGCGACACCCGGGCCGAGGAACGTGCCTACTTCGCCCGGCACGGCTTCATCCCGGGCATCCATCTCCTTGCCCTGCGCAGGGAAGTCCTCGCTGCCCGGCCGGAGCTCGCCCAGCAGCTGATCGACCGGTTCGAGCAGGCGAAGCAGCTCAGCTTCCAGCGCCGGAACAAGCTGATGGACGTCACCCCCTGGCACAACGAGGAGGTCGGCGTCACCACCCGGGTCTTCGGCGGGGACTGGCTGCCGTACGGCGTCTCACCCGACCGCCGGATGGTCGCCGCCTTCCAGGAGCAACTCGTCGCGCAGGAGCTGCTCGAGCACCCCGTGCCGGAAGGGGACCTGTTCCCGTACCAGATCGACCCGTTGGAAAGGACCGCATGAACGAGCGGAGCGAGTTCATCTTTCGGCGCAATGCACCCTGGGTCTCACCCGCGAGCGCAGCGAAGCGAGGACGTGGATGAGCACGCTGAGGGTGGCGGCCGCGCAGTTCGTCGCGAGCATCGGCTGGCAGGAGAACCTGGAGACGGCCACCGGGCTGATCAAGCAGGCCGAGGCCGACGGCACCGATCTCCTGGTGCTGCCCGAGGGGGTGCTCGCCCGGTTCATCGAGGAGCGCGAGCGCATCCGCGAGCACGCCCAGCCGCTCGACGGCCCGTTCGTCACCGGCCTCCGCCAGGCGACCGAAGGCCTGCACGTGACCGTTGTCGTCGGCATCCACGAAAAGTCCGGCAGCGAGAAGCCGTACAACACCCTCGTCGTCCTCAAGAACGGCGAGATCATCGGCCTCTACCGCAAACTCCACCTGTACGACGCGTTCAGCCAGCTGGAGTCCGACAACGTGACGCCCGCCGACGTCGTACCCGAGCTCATCGAGGTCGACGGTTTCAAGGTCGGCCTGATGACCTGCTACGACATCCGCTTCCCGGAACTCGCGCGCCTGCTCACCCTGCAAGGTGCCGACGTCCTCGTGCTCCCGGCGGCATGGGTCAAGGGTCCCCTCAAGGAACACCACTGGCAGACCCTGGTCACCGCCCGCGCGCTGGAGAACACCGTGTACGTCGTCGCGAGCGGCGAGTGCGGTCAGCGCAACATCGGGCACAGCCTGATCGTCGACCCGCTCGGTGTTCCGCTCGCCCAGGCGGGAGAGGAACCGGCCACCATCTCGGCCGTCGTCTCCGCGCGGCGTCTGACCGACGCCCGCCACCGCCTGCCGGTGCTGATCAACCGGCGCTTCACCGTCAGCCCCACCCCTCGACCGGTCGAAGCTGTCCCCACCAGCTGACGCCGTAGGAGTACTCATGTCTCGCAGAACCGCCGTCGCCGTGCTGGCCGCGAGCCTGCTCGGTGTCACCGCCTGCACCCCGGACCCGGTCGCCACCGGCACCGGCGGCGACGCGAAGGCCCCGGCCGCCGCGATCCCGCAGCAGCAGGTCGACAAGGCCCTGCACGACCAGCTGCCGGCCAAGATCAGGTCCGCCGGCAAGATCGTTGCCGTCAACAACGGCTCGTTCCCGCCGTACGTGATCGTCGGCACCGACAAGGGCGCGCCGGTCGAAGGCGCCACCGCCGACCTGTCCCAGGCGGTCGGGCAGTTGCTCGGCATCCGGATCGAGCACACCACCGTCGACGGCCTGGCCAGCGTGCTGTCCGGGATGCAGGCCGGCCGCTACGACCTGGACATGGGCCCGACCGGTGACTTCGTCGAGCGGCAGAAGCAGGCGACGTTCATCGACTACGTCCAGGAGTACGTCGTCTTCGCCGTCCGGAAGGGAAACCCGAAGGGGATCGAGGACCTCGCGACCGCCTGCGGCAAGCGCGTCGGCGTGATGGCGGCCGGGTCGGCGGAAAAGGTGATCAAGGCCCAGTCGGTGAAGTGTGTCGCGGCCGGCAAGCCGCCGGTCGAGGTGCAGTCCTACAAGGACCAGCCGTCGTCGATCCTCGCAGTTCAGTCCGACCGGGCGGACGCATTCTTCTCCTCGCAGGCGCCGCTGACGTACTTCGTCGCGCAGTCCGGCGGCAAGCTGGAACTGGCCGGCGTCGGCAAGGGCAACGGGTTCGAGGACCTGTTCCAGGGCGCGTTGGTGCCGATCGGCTCGCCGCTGGCCGAGGTCCTGCTGGCCGCCCTGCAGAAGCTGCACGCCAACGGCACCTACGACGCGATCATGGCGAAATGGGGCCTGGAGCAGAACAAGCTGCCCAAGCCCGGCCTCAACCTCGGGAAGAGCTGATCATGGCAACCACCGTGCAGGAAGCACCCCCGGCGGGCGTGAACCTCGACGTCCGCAACGCCTCCCGGCGCAAGCACCCGTGGCGCTGGCTCTCGGCGTTGGTCGTCCTGGTCTTCGCCGCGCAGCTGGTGACGATGCTGGTCACCAACGAGAACTTCGGCTGGGACGTGGTCTACAGCTGGCTGCGGGCCGAGTCGATCATGCGCGGCCTCGGCGTCACGCTGATGCTGACCGTCGTCGCGATGGTCATCGGCGTCGTCCTCGGCGTGCTGCTCGCGGTCTGCCGGATCTCGGCCAACCCGCTGCTGCGCGGCGCGGCCGGGGTCTACATCTGGTTCTTCCGCGGGACGCCGACGCTGGTCCAGCTGATCTTCTTCTACAACCTGTCCGCGTTGCTGCCACAGCTCAATCTCGGCATCCCGTTCGGGCCGGTGTTCGCCAGCTTCGACACCAACACCCTGATCACCCCGCTGCTGGCCGCCATCCTCGGCCTCGGCCTGAACGAGGGCGCCTACATGGCCGAGATCGTCCGCGGCGGCCTGCTCTCGGTCGACCCCGGCCAGAAGGAGGCCGGCCAGGCGCTCGGGATGACGAACACCCGGATCATGAAGCGGATCATCCTGCCGCAGGCGATGCGGTTCATCGTGCCGCCGACCGGCAATCAGGTGATCAGCATGGTGAAGGCGACCGCGCTGGTCAGCGTGATCGCGCTGAGCGACCTGCTCTACACCGCGCAGTCGATCTACAACCGGACGTTCGAGACGATCCCGATGCTGATCGTGGTCTGCCTGTGGTACCTCGCGGTCACCTCGGTGCTGTACGTCGTCCAGTCCTTCATCGAACGGCACTACAACCGCGGCGCCCGGCACCAGCCCGCGAGCTTCTGGGACTTCCTGAGAATCCGTCCGAAGGGGAGTGCGGCATGAGCACGGCGGTACTGCGGGCGCGCGGCGTCCGCAAGAGCTTCGGGCACACCGAAGTCCTGTCCGGCATCGACCTCGACGTCACCTCCGGCGAGACCGTCGTCGTCCTCGGCCCGTCCGGCTCGGGGAAGTCGACGTTCCTGCGCTGCGTGAACCTGCTGGAGTCGCTGGACGCCGGCCGGATCACGGTGGACGGCCGCGACGTCGGGTACGACGTCCGCAACGGCCGGCTGCACGAGTTGGCGCCGAACGAGATCGCCCGCCGGCGCCGGGACATCGGGATGGTGTTCCAGCAGTTCAACCTGTTCCCGCACATGACCGCCCTGGAGAACATCGTCGAGGCGCCGATCGCGGTCCTCGGCGAGGGTCGCCGCGAGGCGACCGCCCGGGCCGTCCAGTTGCTCGCCGAGGTCGGGCTGGCCGGCCGGGAGAAGGCGTACCCGCGGCAGTTGTCCGGTGGCCAGCAGCAGCGGGTGGCGATCGCGCGGGCGCTGGCGATGCGGCCGAAGCTGATGCTGTTCGACGAGCCGACGTCGGCGCTCGACCCGGAACTGGTCGGCGAGGTGCTGGTCACGATGAAGAAGCTGGCGACCGCCGGGCTGACGATGATCGTGGTCACGCACGAGATCAGCTTCGCCCGCGAGGCCGCCGACCGGGTGGTGTTCATGGACGACGGCCAGGTGGTCGAGCAGGGCACGCCGGAGCAGGTCATCGACGATCCGCAGCACGAAAGAACCCGGGCGTTCCTGTCCCGGTTCCTCTGATACCGTGGGAGACATGTTGCAGCGCGCTGTAGTCACGACGACGCCGGAGTCCGTCCCGGCGCGCTGACACCTGATTGTCCGACCAAGCCCCGGGGCGAGTGCCCCGGGGCTTCGTCGTGCCCGGTGGTTCCTCGCCCCATCCTCCTGAGGAGCCACACCATGTACGACCACCGCAAGATCGGCCGTGAGCTCGGCCTGTTCGACTCGGACCCGTTGATCGGGGCCGGACTGCCCTACTGGTTGCCCGCGGGTGCCGCCGTTCGCCACGCCTTGGAGAGCTACATCGCCGAGGTGGAGCGAAGAGCCGGCTACCAGCAGGTCTACTCGCCGGTCCTGGCCAAACGCGAGCTGTACGAGATCTCCGGCCACTGGGCGAAGTACAGCGACGACATGTATCCGCCGATGGATCTGGACGGCGAGGAATTCGTCCTGCGGCCGAGCATCTGCCCGCACCACGCCCTGATGTACCGGTCCCGCGCACACAGCTATCGGGAGCTTCCGCTGCGGTTCTCCGAGCTGGGTGGCCAGTACCGCGCCGAGCTGTCCGGTGCGATCGGCGGCCTGAGCAGGGTGCGGGCGATGCAGCTCAACGACGCGCACATCTTCTGCCGGCTCGACCAGGTCGCCGAGGAGGCGGGGCACGCGCTCGGCCTGATCAACCAGGCGTACCTGGATTTGGGCATCAGCGCGTCCCGCTACGTCCTGGCCCTGCCGTCCGCGGAGTCCGAGATCGGCTCGCCGGCCAGCAAGTACGTCGGTGACGCCGACAGCTGGGCGCAGGCCGCCAGTCTCCTGCGAGCGGTACTCGACGACGCCGGAATGGACTACGAGGAGTCGCCCGGCGACGCCGCGTTCTACGGACCGAAGATCGACATCCAGGTGGCGGACTCGGCCGGCCGTGAGTTCAGCCTGTCGACCGTCCAGATCGACTTCCATCAGCCGGAGCGCTTCGGCCTCGAGTACGTCGGTGCCGACGGCAACAAACATCGGCCGGTGATGGTGCACCGCGCGATCGTGGGCAGCATCGAGCGGGCGATGGCCCAGCTGATCGAGGTGCACGGCGGGGCGTTCCCGGCCTGGCTCGCGCCCGTGCAGGTCGTCGTGCTGCCGATCTCGGACGACGAGGAGAAGCTCGCCGCGGAGGTGGTCCGGCAGGCGTCGGACCGCGGCCTGCGGGTCGAGATCGCACACGCCGACGAGGGCAGCCTGGGCGCCCGGATCCGCGGGAACCGGCTGGCGCCGTACCTGGCGGTGATCGGAGCGCGCGAGGCAGCGGCCGGCGAGCTGTCGATCCGCGACCGCGGCGGCCGGCAACGTCCGGCCGAGCCGGCGGGCGAGGCCTTGGACCGGATCTGGGCAGAGGTGGACGTGTTAGCGAACCGCCAGGCCATCGCAAGCGGAGTCGCGGTGGCGAGCTGAGCGTGCCGACGGCCCGAAAGCCGCATTGTGATGGCCTGGCGGTTCAGACTGCCTGCAGCTGTCCGACCAGGTGGGTGAGCTCGCGACGCTCGTCGTACAGGGCGAAGTCGGTGGTCTTGCCTGTCGTCCTGGAGCCGAACTGGACCCGGGACGGCAGCAGCACCGGCTTGCGGAAGTCGACGCGGACCGTGAAGGCGTCCGGGAGCTTGGTGCCGCGCTGGAGCGAGGCCAGTGACGCGGCCTTCGCCCACATCCCGTGCGCGATCTGGCGGGGGAACCCGAACGCCTGCGCGGTCAGCTTGAACAGGTGGATCGGATTCCGGTCGCCGGACGCGGCGGCGTACCGGCGGCCGAGGTTCCCGCGCAGGTCCCACCAGGCGCTCGGGTCGACCTCGGGATCCGGCAGCAGGTCGACGGACGCGTTCTCGTTGCCGGCCGAGCGGCTGAGCAGTGTGGTCAGATCGGTCCACACCACCTCACCGTCGACGGTGACCTCGCTGACGATGTCGAAGACCGTGCCCTTCGGGTGCGGGCGTTCCGCCGTACTGTGCACCCGGATGGCCGGCTCGGCGTGCATCGGGATCGGCTGCAACTGGGTGATCGTGTTCGACAGGTGCACGATCCCCATCGGTTTGTAGGGGAACGAGGGGTCGGACATCAGGTCCAGGTGCAGCGGGAACGCAAGCACGTGCGGGTACGTCGCCGGCAGCGCCGGGCCGGCGGCGAAACCGGTGACGTCGCGGTACGCCGTCAGGTGGTCCTGGTCGATCGCGGACCGCGGGAGCTCGAGCGTGAGCCCGTCGGCGTCCGGCTCGTAGTCCGCCCGGCGCAGCGTGGCCTTCACGGTCCGGGCGTAGAGCGCGCCGAACTTCGGGGTGTCGTCGTACTTGCGTGTGGGCATGTCACGCACCCAGCATGCTCTGGCCGCAGACGCGGACCACGTTGCCGGTCACCCCGGCCGACGCCGGATCCGCGAACCAGGCGATCGTCTCGGCCACGTCGATGGGAAGCCCACCCTGCTGCAGCGAGTTGATCCGGCGGCCGACCTCGCGGATCGTGAACGGCACCTTCGCGGTCATCTCGGTCTCGATGAAACCGGGCGCGACCGCGTTGATCCGGATCTGTCGCTCGGCCAGCTTCGGCGCGAGCGCCTGGACCAGGCCGATCACGCCGGCCTTCGAGGTCGCGTAGTTCGTCTGGCCGTCGTTGCCCGCGATCCCGGCGATGCTCGCCACGCCGATGATCGAGCCGCCGTCCCTCAGGGTCTGTGACTCGAGGAGATGGTGGGTGATCCGCTCCGGTGCTCGCAGGTTCACGTCCAGTACGGCGTCCCACGCGTCGGTGCGCATGTTCGCCAGCCGCTTGTCCCGGGTGATGCCGGCGTTGTGGACGACAATGTCGAGGCCGCCGTACTGCTCCTGCGCGTGCGCGGCGATCCGCTGGGCCGCGTCCACCGCGGTCACGTCGAGCAGCAGTTCACTGCCGCCGATCCGGGAGATCACCTTGCGCAACGCGTCCGCGTTCTGCGGTACGTCGACGCCGATCACGGTCGCGCCGTCGCGAGCCAGGGTGTCGGCGATCGCGGCCCCGATCCCGCGAGCCGCTCCGGTGACCAGGGCGACCTTGCCGGCCAGCGGCCGATCCGGGTCGTTGCCGACCAGGGGACCGGTCCCGATCCGGGCGACCTGGCCGTCGACGTACGCGGACTTGGGGGAGAGGAAGAAGCGCAGGGTCGAGTCGAGTTGCTCGTGGGCGTCCGGCGCGACGTACACCAGATTGACCGTCGCCCCGCGCTTCACCTCCTTGCCGAGGCTGCGGGTGAAGCCCTCGAGGGCGCGCTGGGCGATCTGCTGCCCGGGCGACTGCGCGAGTTCCGGCGTCCGGCCGACCACGATCACCCGGCCGGCCGGTGACAGCTGCCGGATGACGGGGGAGAAGAAGCGCTGCAGGCTGGTCAGCTCCGCGGTCGAGGTCGCGCCGGTCGCGTCGAAGACGAGCGCCTTCGGCCGGATCTCACTCGACGCGATGCCTTCGGTCGCCGTACTGAAGGAGGCGCCGATGTCTCGCAGCAGGGCCTGGATCGCCTTCCCGGCGTCGGTCTCGGCGATCGCGCCGAACACCACCGGCCCGTCGATCACGGGCCCGCCCTCGGTCCAGCGGGGCAGCGGAGTCGGGTCGGGCAGACCCAGGTTCTTCACCAGGGTCTGGCCGAGCGGCGTCCGGGTGAAGGTCTGGTAGCGGTCCGTCATCTCAGCTCCTACTTCTCGAGGATGGCGACGACGCCCTGGCCGCCCGCGGCGCAGATGGAGATCAGGCCCCGGCCGCCGCCGTTCTCGTCCAGTTGTTTGGCCAGCGCGGCCACGATCCGCCCGCCGGTCGCCGCGAACGGGTGACCCGCGGCCAGCGAGCCGCCGTTCACGTTCAGCTTGTCCCGGTCGATCTCGCCGAGCGGCGCGTCCAGGCCGAGCCGCTCCTTGCAGAAGATCGGATCCTCCCATGCTTTCAGCGTGGACAGCACCTGGGACGCGAACGCCTCGTGGATCTCGTAGTAGTCGAAGTCCTGCAGCGCGAGCCCGGCCCGCTGCAGCATCCGCGGCACGGCGTACGCGGGAGCCATCAGAAGCCCCTCGGCGCCCTTCACGTAATCGACCGCCGCGGTCTGCGAGTGTGTCAGGTAGGCGAGCGGCCGCAACCCGTGCTGCTCTGCCCACTCGTCCGTGGCCAGCAGTACGGCGGACGCGCCGTCCGTCAGCGGGGTCGAGTTGCCGGCCGTCATGGTCGCGGTCTCGCCCTTGCCGTAGACGGTCTTCAGCCTGGCCAGCTTCTCCGGCGTCGTGTCGGGACGCAGGTTCTGGTCCTTCTCCAGGCCGAGGTACGGCGTGATCAGGTCCTGCTGGAAGCCCCGGTCGTAGCTGGCGGCCAGGTTCAGGTGAGACCGGAACGCCAGCTCGTCCTGCGCCTTGCGGGTGATGCCCCACTCCAGCGCGGTCAGGGCCGCGTGGTCGCCCATCGACTTCCGGGTCCGCGGCTCGGAGTTCCGCGGGATCTCCGGGACGACGTACTTCGGCCGGACCCGCGCCAGTACCTTGAGGCGGTCCTGGAAGCTTTTCGCCCGGTTGAGGTCGAGCAGGATCGTGCGCAGCCGGTCGTTGACCGCGATCGGAGCGTCGCTCGCGGTGTCGACCCCACCCGCGATCCCGGCGTCGATCTGGCCGAGAGCGACCTTGTTGGCGACCAGGATGGCCGCCTCCAATCCAGTCCCGCACGCCTGCTGGATGTCGTACGCCGGGGTCGTCGGCGCCAGCTTGGACCCGAGAACGACCTCGCGGACCATGTTCCAGTCGCGGGAGTGCTTGAGAACCGCGCCGGCGACCACCTCGCCGAGCTCCTGGCCGCCCAGTCCGGTCCGGTCGACCAGGCCGTTCAGCGCGGCGGTGAGCATGTCGGAGTTCGAGGCGTGCCGGTACGTCTTGTCCTGCCTGGCGAAGGGGATCCGGTTGCCGGCGACAACGGCCACCCTGCGGGTCTCGGTCACGATTTCTCTCCTGCTCTGCTGGAGCGCTTGGGTAGTGCCTTACGACCTACTGCGGTTGCGAGCGTTGCGGTGATCGCGGTCGCCCGGACAGTCGCGACATCGGCATGATGCACGACCGGGTGCCCCGGTTGCCCGCTCGACACGATCAGGCCGACCCTTGCCATGTGCAACGACCCGAGCGTCTGGGTGTAGAGGTGGTTGGCGAGGTAGTCGGTGTCGACCTCGTCGAACACCCCTGACCGCTGGCCGGCCTTCAGGATCGCCGCGATCCGCTCCAGCGCCGTGGCCATCGCCGTACCGAGCTTGGTCATCACCGGCTCGGTGATCTCGCCGAACAGCTCCTCGCCGGTCCTTCTGAGCAGGCTCATCGCGCAGTCGGCGAACGCCGGGTACTCGAGACAGAAGTCGACGAAGACCTCACTGAGTCGTCGGAGCCGGTTGAGCGGGGTCCGCCGCGGGTTGTCCGTCTGTGACAGCCGCTCGTCCAGTTCGCCCAGGTAGTCGACCAGGGTGAGCGCGAACAGCTCCTCCTTGCCGGCGAAGTGCCGGTAGATCAGCGCCTTGTTGATCCCGACCCGTTTGGCGATATCGTCGATCTGGGCGTCGATCGTGCCGCGCTCGTCGAACAGTCCGCGGGTGGCCCGGATGATGTCCCGCTCCCGGTCGCGGCGACGCTCCGCCGTGGTCCGGCGGCGTCCGATCGCGAGCAGCGCGGAGCTCATGGGATCGATCTTAGCCACACTGGTACCCCCTGGTGCAAACGACAGTTACACTCGTGGGTAACATCTGGTCGTTGCCTGCCCAGTGAGGATGTCGATGAGCGACCCTGTTGTGTCCGCAGACGTGATGACGCTCGCCGGTGCGCTCGGCGCCGAGCGCTCGAAGCCGGGCTGGAGCACCTTCTCGCTCGCCCTGAACGACGAGCAGCGGGAGATCCGCGACTGGGCCCACACCTTCGCCGCCGAGGTCATCCGCCCGGCCGCCTCCGAGTGGGACGAGCGCGAGGAGACGCCGTGGCCGGTCATCCAGGAGGCCGCCAAGATCGGCCTCTACGGCCTGGACGCCAACGTCAACCTCTTCGTCGACCCGTCCGGCCTGCTGATGCCGCTGGTCCACGAGGAACTCTTCTGGGGCGACGCCGGCATCGCGATGTCGCTCAAGGGCACCGGCCTGGCGTCGTCCGCGATCTTCTCGAACGGCACGGCCGAGCAGTGGAGCCAGTGGATGGGCCGGTGCTACGGCACGCCGGACGACGTTCGTGTGGCGGCCTTCTGCTCGTCGGAACCCGGCGCCGGCTCCGACGTGTCCGCGATCCGAACCCGGGCGACGTACGACGCCGTCACCGACGAGTGGGTGATCAACGGGCAGAAGGCGTGGGCGACGAACGGCGGGATCGCCGACATCCACGTCGTCGTCGCGACCGTCGATCCGTCCCTCGGGACCAAGGGGCAGGCGGCGTTCGTCGTACCCCGGACCGAGGTCCGCGGCCTGCAGCAGGGCACCAAGCTGCGCAAGCACGGCCTGCGCGCCTCGCATACCGCCGACGTCTTCTTCGACAACGTCCGCATCCCCGCGGCCAACGTGCTGGGCGGCAAGGAGAAGCTGGACGAGCGGCTGGCCCGCGCCCGCTCGGCGCAGGCGTCCGGCCGGAACGCCTCGATGGCCACCTTCGAGATGACCCGCCACATCGTCGGCGCCCAGGCCATCGGCATCGCCCGCGCCGCCTACGAGGTGGCCCTGGACTACGCCAAGAGCCGCGAACAGTTCGGCCGCCCGATCATCGACAACCAGGGCATCGCGTTCAAACTCGCCGACATGGCCATGGAGATCGACGCCGCCCGCCTGCTCGTCTGGCGCGCCGCCAACATGTCCGCCGCCCTCATGCGCGGCGAAACCCCCGACTACCGCCACGGCGAAGGCTCCATGGCCAAACTCAAAGCCGGCGAAGTAGCCGTCCGCGTCACCGAAGAAGCCATCCAGATCCTCGGCGGCAACGGCTACACCCGCGAGTACCCCGTAGAGCGCATGCACCGAGACGCCAAGATCTACACCATCTTCGAAGGCACCAGCGAGATCCAGCGCCTCGTGATCGCCCGAGCCATCTCCGGCATGCGCATCCGGTAGGTGTTTGTGCAGGTCAGAGGGTGATTTGAGGGTCACCTCGGTACAGGCCGTCGTCCGTCTCCCACGAAGTCGTGGGAGAGCGTACGGCGGCCTGCTCAGTGACTGCTACGTGAGATTTGAGAGAGAACAGACGCGAGAGTCTGGAGTCCACCGCCTTCCGCGCCCGCTCATGCGATGAAGGCAGCATGTGGGTGCCCGCGGTCGAGTTCTCCACCCGCTCGCCCTACCCGGACGCCCGCCGCCTGCTCGACGCCGGCGCCGCCGTCTCGCTGGCCAGCGACTGCAAGCCCGGCTCCTGCTACTCCTGTCGATGCCGCTCTGCATCGCCCTGGCCGTTCGCGAAATGCACATGAGCCCGGCCGAAGCCCTCTGGTCAGCCACCGCAGGCGGCGCCGCCTCGCTCCGCCGCGACGATATCGGCCGCGTGACCGTAGGCGCTCGCGCCGACCTGGCCGCCCTCGACGCCCCCTCCCATCTCCACCTGGCCTACCGCCTCGGCGTACCCCTCATCACCCAAACCTTGCTAGCCGGCCGCCCCCTCTGATGACCACTACGCTCTGCACCCGCCGCGAGCCCTTCAGTCCCGCGATCTTCCGATTTCTCATCAATGAGTAATGGGGTCTTTCCGTAGCGTGATGAAGTCCGTAACGAATGGTTCGTGGTTGCATCTTTTCGCCTTTTTTTCGCATGACAGAGAGCGACTTGGGCTACGGTTTGCCGCAAGGGGAGAGTCACAATCCGGGGGGCGGCATGCCGAAACGGTTCGCGACCGCATTTTTCGTTCTCACCACTGCGGTCGTGATGGTGCTAGGCCTCGCCGTCGCGCCCGCGCTGGCAGCCGAGGGTGATCCTGCGTCCTCCGTCGTGGCGACGTGGTCCTGCACCAGCAGCCCGTGCCCGTGGGGCCCGTCGGACACCAGCAACACGGCGGTCTGGCCGGCCGCGGCCGAGCCGGTCCGGGCCCGCTACGGCTATACCGTCTCCCACGACGTGTACGCCCCGGCGCCCAAAGTGGCGGGCTGGAAGATCACCGTCACGTCCGGCAGCGCCATCGTGTTCGCCGGCCCGGCCGACGACTCTCACTCGTCGCTGGCCAATCTGCAGACCGGCGACAGCTACATCCTGCCCAGCACGCTGAGTAACAGCAGCCTCGTCAGCGTGCAGGACGGTGGGTCGTTCGAGTACACGATCACCCCCGGCACGCCGACCGACGACCCGCCGCCGGCCTCCGGTGACGGCTCGGTGCTGGCCACCTGGAACTGCACCAGCAGCCCCTGCCCGTCGGGCCAGAGCTACACCACCAACGCGGCCGTCTGGCCGGCCACGGCCGAGCCCACCCGGGCCCGCTACGGCTACACCGTCTCCGCCGACGTCTACGCTCCGGTGTCCAAGGTGGCCGGCTGGAAGATCACCGTCACCTCCGGCAGCGCCACGGTTTACGCGGGCCCGGCCGACGGCTCGCACTCGTCGCTGGCCGCGCTGTCGGCCGGCGAGAGCTACACCGTGTCCAGCACGCTCAGCAACAGCAGCATCGTGAGCGTGCAGGGCGGCTCCGCGTTCGAGTACACGTTCACCCCGGGTGGGCCGGTCACGCCCCCGCCGGCCGGCGACGGCGAGTCGGCCCGGGTGACCTGGACCTGCACCAGCAGCCCGTGCCCGTGGGGTCCGTCGGACAGCGGGTACGCCGCCGTCTGGCCGGCCGAGACCGACCCCAGCCGGGCCCGCTACGGCTACACCGCCTCGCACGACGTCTACGGGCCGGCCCCGCAGGTGGCGAACTGGAAGATCACCGTCACCTCGGGCAGCGCCACCGTGTTCTCCGGCCCGGTCGGGGACTCGCACGCGTCGCTGGCCAACCTGTCGGCCGGCCAGAGCTACACCGTGCCGACCACTCTGAGCGGCAGCAGCATCGTCAGCGTGCAGAGCGGTTCGCCGTTCGAGTACGCCTTCGTGCCCGGCCCGCCGGTCCCGCCGACGCCGCCCGCCTGTACCGACCCCACCACCTGCGACCCGGTCTCCTGGGTCAACGCCCGCTGGCGCTACGCCGGCACCGGCGAGAACCCCGGTGACTGGTACGGCGGCGTGATCACCTGGCCGGCCGACACGGCCTACCAGGGCAACGGCCGCTCCGGCGACAACGCGCGCACCGTCTACTCGGAGTCGGGCGTTCCGCTCTACCCGTACATGGGTGCCTGGGCCGACGGGTGCACCGTCCGCGTGGTCACCGGCCGGGTCCTGATCATCGAGTGGGAGCGCGGTACGGACGAGTGGCGGGAGACCCGCGTGAACGCCGGCCAGGCGTACACCATCTCGCTCAGCGGCTCCGAGGACGGCGCCATGATCGAGACGGACAACGAAGTCGAGCCCTTCACGGTCTCGGTGAGCAACTGCACCCCGCGGCCGCTCTCGGAATCGAACAACCGCCTCCCGGTGGCGAACGCCGGTGCGCCGCAGTCGGTCGTGGCTGGTACGACCGTGACCCTGAACGGGTCCGGCACCGACGCCGACGGCGACGACCTCACCTACGCGTGGACCCAGACCGGTGGACCGGCGGTGACGCTGTCCAGTACGACGGCGGCGAAGCCGACCTTCACCGCCCCGTCCTCGGCGTCCACGCTGACCTTCAGCCTGGTGGTGCGGGACGGCCGGGCCAACAGCGCGGCGGCGACCACCACGGTGACCACCACCGCGGTCAACCAGGTGCCGGTGGCGAACGCCGGGACGGCGCAGACGGTCAACACGGGTACCACGGTGACGCTGGACGGCTCCGGCAGCCGCGACGCCGACAACGACCCGCTGACCTACACCTGGACCCAGACCGGTGGGCCGGTGGTGACGCTGTCCAGCCGGACGGTGCAGAAGCCGACCTTCACCGCCCCGGCCACACCGGCCACGCTGACCTTCAGCCTGGTCGTGCGGGACGGCAAGGTGGACAGCGCGGTGTCGACCACCACGGTAACCGTCACCGATCCGAACCTGGCCCGGGGCAAGACCGCCACCCAGTCGAGCACCAGCGGTACCGCGGTGGCGGCCCGGGCGGTGGACGGCAACACCAACGGCGTGTTCGCGAGCGGCTCGGTGACCCAGACCAACACCTCCACCCAGCCGTGGTGGCAGGTCGACCTCGGTTCCGCGGCGGCCGTCTCCACGGTCACGGTGTGGAGCCGGACCGACTCGAACCGGATGGGCAGCGGCTCGGTGTTCATCTCCTCGACCGACATGAGCGGCAGGTCGATGTCCTCGCTGCGGGCCGACGACTCGGTGAAGGAGATGTCGTTCTCGGCGTTCCCGTCCACCACCAACAGCCTGACCCTAAACGCGGGCAACGCCACCGGCCGGTACGTGCGGGTGCAGCTGTCGAGCATCTTCACCACCCTGAACCTGGCCGAGGTGCAGGTCGGCGGCACCACCGGCGCCGTGAACCTGTCCACCAACCGGCCGGCCACGCAGTCGTCGACCGACGTCGGCACCGCCGCCCGGGCCGTGGACGGGAACACCAACGGCGTCTTCGCCGCCGGGTCGGTGAGCCGGACGGCGTCTAGCTCGCAGCCGTGGTGGCAGGTCGACCTGCTGACCGATTCCCGGGTCGGCAACGTCACGGTGCACAACCGGACCGACGCCTCGGCCGACAAGCTGAACAACGCGGTGGTGTTCCTCTCCACCGCCAGCATGTCGGGCCGGACCTACGCCCAGCTGATGGCCGACTCTACGGTCACCAAGCTGAACCTCGGGGCGACGCCGGGGGCGGTCACCAGTCTGCCGACCAACACCGTGGCCCGCTACGTCAAGGTGCAGTCGCCGGCCACCAGCGCCGGTGTGATCAGCCTGGCCGAGGTCACGGTGACGGGCACTCAGCCCAACTGACGCACGGCCAGGGATCCGTCTCGGTTCGTTCCATCGACGAAGCGCACGGTCCGGCCCGAGCCATCTCCGGGATGCGCATCCGGTAATCGGCCACGCCAGCTACGCGCCCTCGCACCACCGGCTCAGCGCCGGTGCAGGTCTTCGGTTGCCGCCGAGGTGGCGGGCTGCCGCCCTCGAACGACGCGCTGATCGACCACTTCCGGTCGGGCCGCTTGGTCGAGGAGACCGTGGTGATGAGGAGCGGGCTTGGCGACCTCCTTCGCCTCGGCGGGTCCGAGGTGAGCTGGGAGTCGGATTGCCGGGTGTGGGTACCGAGGCCATCTAGTGGCGGAGGAGGCCCCAGTGATGATGACGGTGAAGCGGCGGTCAGGGCGTGCGGCGAGGCGCGGGCCTGTGTGGGTGTTGGTGGGCGCTGTCGGTGCGATGGGCGCGGGGGCGGTTGGGTATCACGTCGTTCGCAGGAGGGCGGCGGGTGCTGCTGAGGAGATGTTCGGGCAGGACGGCGTGCCTGGAGACATCGTCGAGAGCGCGGCGTCGGAGGCGGCGCCGAGCGGGCAACGGGTTACCGCGAACGAGCGGAGTGATGGCGTACGGCGGACTGGAGACGACCGGCTGGTTCGACCGGTGGCCGCCGGTGAGACTGATTCTGACGCGGCCGCCGATCCCACGATCGCGCCCGATACCAGTCCGGGGCGCCCGACAGGAGTCGAACCCGACAGGGACCAGTGACGCCGACGGGCGTCGAACCAGACAGGAATGCGTGAAGGCGCTGCTCAGGGAACGAGCCGAGAGCCATGGCCGCCCAGGGAGCGAAGGAACCTGGGGTGCGGCCGTCGAGGGAACGAGTCGGACGCCGGTCAAGGTGCGAGCGTGAGGAGGTCTTTCTCCAGTACGGCGGCCGCCGACATGGTTCGGTATCCGGCGTCGTCGAAGCGCAGGGTGAGATGGTCGCCGTCGACCTGGAGGACCTGGCCGTCGCCGAACTGTGTGTGGCGGACGCGGCTGTGGACGGGGAACGGGCCGGCTTCAGCGGTTGGCTCGGGCTGCGGGGTGCGCTCGCAGTTGTCACATCTCCCGCAGGCGCCATCTGATCGCTCACCGAGGTACGAGAGCAGAAAGCTCCACCGGCAACCTGCGGCGGCGGCGTACTCACGCATCATGTCCAGCCGGGACTGATCCGCCTGCCGGCGCCGCTCGGCAGCTCGAACCGCCTTGCCGACAGCATCCCCGGCGTCGCCCGGGACGAGACGGTTGCGGCGGTCGAAGGCAACGCCACCCGACTGTTCGAGCCAGGTGCAGCAACGACTGACCAGGTTGGCCGACAAGCCGGTCCGCCGGGCCACGTCCTTCCGCAGTACCGGACCGGGAGCAGCGCGTACGGCGTCCAGCACAGCCGACAGCGCCTGTTCAGGCGGTGGTGAGGCGCTGAGGAACTTTCGGAGCCCGAGGTCGCCCGGACCGTGGAAGAGGACGGCCTGAGCAGGTTCGCCGTCCCGACCGGCGCGGCCGATCTCCTGGTAGTAGGAGTCGAGGGAATCGGCCACTCCGGAATGGACGACGAAGCGCACGTCGGGTTTGTCGATGCCGAGCCCGAAGGCGGTCGTTCCGACGACGATCTGGATCCGGCCGGCCAGGAAGCCGTCGTGGACGGTACGGCGATCTGCTTGGCGAAGCCCGGCGTGGTACGGGGCCGCCCGCACTCCCTTGGCGTTCAGCTCGGCGGCGTACTCCTCCGTCTGCCGACGGGTGGAGGCGTAGACGATGCCCGGCGGATCGAGCCGGTCGACGGCGTCCAGCACGGCGGTCCGCCGACTCTCGGCGTCGGCGACAGCATGTGCCGCCAGATGGAGGTTCGGCCGGTCGAAGCTGGAGACCACGATCTCGGGATCGGTCAGGTGCAGGGCCCCGACGATCTCCGCGCGGACCGGCGCCCCGGCCGTCGCGGTCAGGGCCAGGACGACGGGATGTCCGAGCCGGTCGACGGCGGCACCGAGCCGGAGATAGTCCGGACGGAAGTCGTGGCCCCAGGCCGACACGCAGTGTGCCTCGTCGACGACGAACATCGCCGGTCGCAGCCGCGCCAGTGCTTCGAGTACGTCGTCCTTACTCAACTGCTCGGGTGTGACGAATACGAACTTCGCCGATCCGGCCTCGTCCGCGAGCAGACTGGCGACGTCCACCGTGCTGTTCAGTTGGAGAGCCGGACCGGCGCCCGCGTCGCGCAACGCGGACATCTGGTCGTGCTGCAGAGAGATCAACGGACTGACGACGATCGCGGGACCTTCGGCCAGCAGGGCCGGGATCTGATAGATGGCCGACTTGCCCGACCCGGTCGGCATCACCACCACGGTGTCGCGGCCGTCGTACACGGCCCGAAGCGCCGCCGCCTGGCCGGACCGGAACCCGTCCCAGCCGAAGACGTCGCGTGCGACCCTGGTCAGCTCGGCAGGCAGAGTCATGAACCCGGGCCGGCGTGGATACTCGGCGCCCCGGCGGTCGGGGCCCGGCGGGTCAGGCGTTCGACCGTCTCGATGCCGTCGGCAAGCATCTGCCGCAGCAGTCCGTCGGATCCGGTGTGCGTGCTCCGGGACGCGGCGCGCGTGGCCGCAGAGAGCGAATTGGGGGCCGCACGGCGGAGGTAGGTGACGAGGCGAGGACGCGGGTGCCGCCGGAGGAATGCCTCCGCCCATCTCCTGGCCGGCGCGTTCTCGGCCAGGACTTCACCGCCGGCGTCGGAGCCGGACTCGTCCGACGGTTCTGCGATTTCGGCTGTCAGCTGCTCGGCCCGGATCAGGGCCACCGCCAGCACGACCTGGTCCTGCGGGGCGACCACTGGCAGTGCTGTCCGGGCGACACGCGCGACGAGCCGCGGATAGACGATCGGATCGTGCGAGGTCAGGCCGATCACGGAAGGGATGAGCGGGGCCAGTTCGCGCCGGCCGGAGTCCGACGTCCGGTCGTTGACCTCGCGGGCGAGATGGGCGAGCAGGGGGTGCGTGCAGCTCGGATGGTCCGACCACGGTTCCCCGGCGAGGTACGCGGCGTACTCCATGAAGCAGGCGCCGTCCCGGGGATGGCGGTGACTGCCGGCCGACAGGATCGGCACTCCGTCCTGGTCCCGTCGAAGTTCCGGCGTTCCACCACCGAAGAAGCCATTGATCACGGTGACCCCTCCAGAGCTGCACGTCCCGGCGACACCGGCGGCGTCCCACGGTCCCGCCGAAGTACCCATCGCCTCTGCCCACCATTCGCCCACACCCCGATCAACCTGTGGCCAATTCCCGGCTTGACTCCGAACGACGGACGGGGTAGGTCATGAGTTGGCACTCTCGGTGGGAGAGTGCCAGTCATCGACGAGGGTGGCGATGGAGGAACCTGGGGTATGAACGGCTGGGCAGCGCGGCGGTGGGTGGCGATGCTCCTGGTGTATCCGCTGGCAATGAGCGCGATCGCGTTCGACACGATCTGGGCGATGTTCGTGCATCGCTGGTGGCCGCCGGTCGTCTACACCGCCGGTGTAGCGGTCATCGCGACCGCGCTCGTCGTCGGTACGAACCTTGTCCGGGGAATTCCCCGAGTCGCGTGCTGCGTGGTCATGGTGGTGTCACTGGCGACGGCCAACACGTCACTGGTGATGACCGCGTCCGAGCTGACTCGCGGCGGCCGGTCCTTCGAGTCGATCGCGGTGATCGGCGGAGGCATCAGCGTCGCATCGTTCGCCGTCACCGCCCTGGTCGTCCTCGGTGCGGAAACTGTCGCTCGACGGGTCGGCGGGCCGAGCGAGAGCTGCCGCGATGCGGTGGCGCCGCCTGCCGTTGGCCGGCGGCCCGTGCCTACGCTGGTCGACCCGGTCGCACCGACTCTCGTCGATCCGTTCGAAGCGCCGACAGCAGTGGGGTCGGTCCCGAGTACGGCGGAGACGCGATCCGCGGCCTAGCGAGACCGCGCCGTACCACCTGGGTCTTCCAGAGACCGGGCTGGGCGCACTAGCGAGCCAGGAGGGTCTCTCCGACTTCTTGGCCCCGGGCTGCGGCGTATGCGGTCCGTTGATCTCGAAGCCTGCCTCTGAGGACGCGGAGGGAACTGAGGTTGTCGCCGGCGGCTCGGGCGTGGACGGGGCGGTCCGGTACGAGCGCGAGGAGCTGGACCAGTGCGCGGCTGGCGATGTTGGTGCCCCACCACGCGCGATCGATCCCGCAGGTGACCTCGTGCTCCGTCGATGACCAAGATCGCGCAGCCGCCGACCGTTCCGAACCGTACCGAGCCTCATGACAGTCCTGGTCAGTCTCCCCTCGGGCAGCGGGCGACTGGTGGTACGGCTGCCCACAGCTGGTCGACGTGTGAGCGTCTGTCTGGCCTAGGCTTGACGCATTCCTATATGGGCATATGATTGTGGCATGGCACGAGCTGCGACCACGTCGGACGTTTTCAACGCGATCGCCGAGCCGCAGCGCCGGGAAATCCTCGTCCTGCTGCGGGCGGGGGAGCGGCCGGTGACCGAAGTGGCCCGGGAGCTGAGGATCACGCAGCCAGGGGCCTCCAAGCACCTGCGGGTGCTCCGGGAGGTGGGGCTGGTGCGGGACCGCAAGGCCGGCAAGCAGCGCCTCTACGGCCTGGACGCCCGCGGCCTGCGGCCGGTCCACGAGTGGACCGGCGGGTTCGAGCAGTACTGGAACGAGAGCTTCGACCGGCTGGACGCCTACGTGCAGGACCTGAACAGACGCGAGGAGAATGACTGATGGCAGGGGCCAGGCAGGAAGCGGGAACGGAGCCGGCGAGGACCGACCGCGAGATCGTGATCTCCCGGTCGATCGACGCCCCGCGTGAGCTGGTGTTCGAGGCGTTCACCGAGGTGCGGCATCTGTCACGGTGGTGGGGCCCAGAGGAGTTCACCACGACCACGCGGTCGTTCGAGTTCCGCGTCGGCGGGGTGTGGGACTTCGTGCTGCATGGACCGGACGGGACGGACTACTCCGAGTGGATCACCTGGACCGAGATCGCCCCGCCGGAGCGGATCGCGCTGCTGCACGGTGAGTCTCGCGACGATCCGAACACCTTCGAGTCGTTCCTCACGTTCGAGTCCGACGGTACGGCGACCCGGATCGAGATGCGCACGGTGTTCCCCACCAAGGCACTGCGCGACGAGGCGGTCGAGAAGTACCACGCGCTGGAGGCCGGCCGGCAGACCCTGGGCAACCTGGCCGCATACGTCACCAGGTCGTCCGGAGAGGAGATGGAAGTCTGATGGCCGGAAAGGTGTTCTTCGGCGTGACGATGTCGCTCGACGGGTTCATCGCGCCCGATGCGGTGCCCGTCGAGGACCTCTTCGGGCCCGGCAGGAAGCAGGACGACCCGAGGGTGCGGCGCTGGATGGCGCAGTGGGCGGAACTGCACCAGGCGGTCCTCCCGCAGCGGTTCTTCCGGGAGAACCTGAAGCTCGGCGAGGGCGGCGAGGAAGGACTCGACAACGACATCGCGCGGAGAACGCACGAGCGCATCGGTGCGAACGTCATGGGCAAGCGCATGTTCGAGGCAGGCGAGCTGGCGTGGCCGGAGGAGGCGCCGTTCCACACCCCGGTCTTCGTTGTGACGCACGAGAAGCGTGATCCCTGGGAGCGGCCGGGCGGGACCACCTTCCACTTCGTCAACGACGGCATCGAGGCCGCGCTCGAGCAGGCCAGGCAGGCCGCCGGCGACCGCGACGTCCGCATCGCCGGCGGCGCGGAGACAATCGTCCAGTACTTGAACGCCGACCTGGTCGACGAGTTCACGCTCGCGCTGTCGCCCGTGCTCTTCGGCACCGGAGTCCGCCTGTTCGAGGGCGTGGACGTAGCCCGCGTGGCCCTGGAGCAGGTTCGCGCGGAGCCTTCGCCGAGGGTGACGCACCTGACCTACACCGTCCGGCAGCGGTAGGCGCGCCCGGCACACGGTGAACACACCGCCGTACCGATGGCCACCCGCGCGTCCTCACCTGGTGCGTCCGGCCGTTTCAGCTCGCGAGGCGCCAGTACTGCGCGTTCGCGGTGGCCTCGATGCGCCAGGGCGGCGGGGTGGTCGGATAGACGCGGGTGCTGAGGACTCGGCCTGAGCTCGTGAAGATTTCGAGGACCGAGCCGTCGAGGAAGATGCGGGCGGCCGGGCCGCCTGAGGTCGGGTCGAAGGCTTCGATCACCTGCATGCGGCCGCCGTGAGCGTGGTTGTCGAGGCTGGCGTGGGTGCGGTCTATCGTGACGGTGTCTGTGTCGAGTTCGACGACCAGGCGTTCCTGGTCGCCGAAGTGGAGGATCACCTGCCCGGGCCCCTCGGGTACGGCGATCTCGCACTGCGGGCCGGTGGAGACGCCGTCGGCGGGTGAGCCGGGACCGGCGCGCAGTGTGTCGACGGTCGGTACCGGTGTACTGCGGAGCGATCCGTCGGGGCCGAGGTGGACGACGCGGGGGAGTGAGATCACCCCGGCCCAGTCGTCCGTCCAGCCAAGGCGGTCGCGGCCTTCGGTCAGCCAGCCGAACAGGAGCGGGCCGAAACGGCTGTCCCGGAGGGCGGAGGCCGCGTAGAAGTTCGTGCCGTGGTCGACGCGCTGCGGCGTCACGCGGACGTCGACGTCGAACGACAGCACCTCGGCGGGGCCGCGCTCCGGTGACCAGGACGCGACGACGGCGATCCGGCGGCCGTCGAGCGTGAGCACCTGTGGGCACTCCCAGGCGGCGCCGGTGTCCTCTCCGGCGGCGATCCCGCGGGGCAGCTCGGCGAGCGGGCCCTCGTACGTCCAATGCTCCAGATCGGCCGAACGGTACAGCGCGATGCTCGCGCCGCGGTCGGCGAACCCGGCACCGACGGCCAGCCACCACGTGTCGTTCTCCCTCCAGACGAAGGGATCGCGGAACATGAGGGCCTGCTCCGGATCCGGCACGACCTGGCGCGCGGGCCCGAACGTCATCCCGCCGTCGTCCGAGACGGCCGTGAGCACCGACTGGTACGGGCGCCCCTCGACGTTCCCGGAGTAGAAGGCGCGGACCCGGTTGTCGTCGAGGACCGTGTTGCCGGACCAGCAGCCGTCGGTGTCCGGTCCACCGGGTTGTGGGGCCATCGCGGGCCGGTGCAGCGTCCAGCGCACGTAGTCGGGCGAGGTCGCGTGCCCCCACTCGACCGGCATCTGCAGGTCGAGCGTCGGCCGCGACTGGAAGTACAGGTGAACGTCGTCACCGACTTCGATCGGCCCGTTCGGGTCGTTGAGGTACCCGCGCGGCGGCCGGATGTGGAACGCGGGGCGCAGATGCGCGACCGCGGCGGCCGACCGGGCTGCCGTCTGGGCTTGTGACTGGGTCTGGGTCACCGTGATGCTCCTGCCGTGATGCCTGCGATGAAGTACCTCTGGGCGATGATGAACAGGACGACGCTCGGCAGGATCGCCAGTACGACGCCGGCCAGTACGACCGAGATCGAGCCGGTGCCGAGGTTCCCCTGCAGGCCGACCAGTCCGAGCGGCAGTGTGAAGTTCTCCTGCGACTGCAGGAAGATCAGCGGCCGGTAGAACTCCGCCCAGAAGCCGGAGAAGTTCAGGATCGCGAGCGTGGCGATCGCCGGGGCGGCCATCTTGGCGTAGATCAGCAGGAAGGTGTGGAAGTGGCCGGCGCCGTCGATCCGCGCCGCCTCGCCGAGCTCCTTGGGCATCTGCAGGAAGTACTGGCGCATGAGGAAGGTGCCGAATGCGCTGCCGAGGGCGGAGACCACCAGCGACAACGGACTGTCCGACAGGCCGAGGTACCGGATGATCACGAACACCGGGATGATGATCGTCTGCAGCGGCACCATCATCGTGGCGAGGAAGATCCCGAAGATGACCGAGCGCCCCGGGAAGCTGACCATCGCGAACGCGTACCCCGACAGCGTGCAGGTGATCGTCTGGCCGACCACGATCAGGCCGGTGACGATCACGCTGTTCAGGAAGAACCGGCCGATCGGGATCCGGTCGAAGACCGCGCTGTAGTTGGAGAAGTCCGGGTGCAGCGGGATCCACTGCGGTGGGTTGCCGAACGCCTCGGCCGGCGTCCGCAGCGACGTGGTGACCGTCCACAGCAACGGGCCGAGGGCAACCATCGCGGCGATCACCAGCACCACGAGGCCGGTCACCCGGCCGATCCGGGCGAGGGTTCCGGTGGAGCGGATCATCGGTAGAACACCAGCTTTCGTGCCGCGAGGAACTGCAGCCCGGTGATCACCAGGATCGCCGCCAGCAGCACGATCGCGATCGCCGAGCCGTACCCGAACTGCAGGTTCTGGAAGCCCTTCTGGTACATCGAGATCGTCACCGTCGTGGTCGCCGACCCCGGGCCGCCCTTGGTCATGATGTACGGCTGGTCGAACAGCTGCATCGCGTTGATCAGGGCGACGACCGCGGCGAACAGGATGGTCGGGCTGATCAACGGGACCTTGATCCGGAACAGCGTCCGCAATGGCCCGGCCCCGTCGATCTGCGCGGCCTCGAGGACGTCGGTGGGCACCGACATCAACGAGGCGACGAACAGGACGAACGTGAACCCGACCTGCTGCCACACCGCGATCAGGACGATCGTCGTGGCCGCCGCGAATCCGCTGGTCAGCCACGGCACGTTCGGTATGCCGAGCAGCCCGAGGTAGTAGTTCACGACGCCGAACTTGTAGTCGAACAGGTAGCCCATGAAGATCGACACGGCCGCCGTCGAGGCGAGCAGCGGCAGGTAGAAGGCCGTACGGAACGCCGTCCGGACCCAGATGAGCCTGCGCTGGTTGACCAGGACCGCCAGCCCGAGGCCGAGGACCAGCTGCAGTACGACGATCGCGACGGCCATCCCGAGCGTCACGCCGAACGACTTGAGCACCGGCCCGTCGTGCAGCAATCGCTGGTAGTTCTCCAGCCCGACGAACTCCGGTGTCGAGATCACGTCCCAGGAGAAGAACGACAGCCCCAGCGACGCGACGATCGGGATCGCGGTGAAGACCGCCACGAACAGCACCGACAGCGCGATCATCGCGAACCCGAACGGGGCCTCGCCGTGCGCGGCCGGATGCCGGTGCCGCTTCACGACCGTGTTCCGTACCTCCGCGGTGACGACAGCCATCAGCCAGCCCCCGCCGCCTTCTCGAGGTCGGACTGCAACCCGTCGAGCGCAGCCTTCGCCTTACCGGACGAGATCGCCTCGGTGGTCCGCTGGTTCAGCGCCGTCGCGAGCGCGTTGTAGTACGGCGGTGCCGGAATCGGCGCGGTGTCGGGGTGTTCGGTCAGCGTGTCGTAGAAGACCGACCAGTGCTTCGGCCCCGTCTTCGCGTACCGCGCTGCCGTCACCAGGGACTTGCGGCCGGGCGTGGTGACGTTGCCGGGGAACACCAGGTCGAAGGAGTCCGGCTTGACCAGCAGCTTCAGGACCTCCCAGGCCAGGTCCTTCTTCTTCGACGACTTGAAGATCGCGTATCCTCCGGCGCCGAACAGGTGCCGCTGACTCTTCCACCTCGGGAACATCGTGACGTCGAAGCTGCCGTTCTTCATCCCGGCGTTGGTCAGGCCGCCGGCCCAGAACCCGCCACCGATCGACATCCCGATCCGGTTGGACGCGAACAGCCCCTGCAGCGTGCCGCCACCGCCGACATCGGGCGACGGCGAGAGCCCCTTCCTGGTCAGCTCGATCATGTAGTCGAGCGCCTCGACCGTGGCCTCGGAGTTCGCCGTCGGCGCGCCCCACTTCCAGCCGCCCTTGCGGCCGGCGGCGGCAGCGTCGCCGGCGTACGCCTTGCTCCACAGCCAGTCGCCGCCGTCGTACTTGCCCTCCTCGAGCAGGTTGGCGTTGTTGGCGTACATGAACGACGTCCAGCTGCCCCACAACCGGACCACCCAGCCGAAGGCGTTGATGCCCTGGAACCTGGCGATCCTGGTCGCCGCCGTCTCGAAGTCGTCGAGGGTCCAGTCCGGGGTCGGCGGTACGACGCCCGCGCGCTGGAAGAGGCCCGTGCTGTAGAACATGTTGCCGGCGTTGAAGCTGTCCGGCAGCTCCCACAGGTGGCCCTGGTACATCATCGACTCGACCAGCGCCGGGTGGATGTCGGCGAAGTACTCCTTGAGCGCGTCGAGGTCTCTGGTGACGTAATCGTCGAGCGGAATCGCCAGCTCCTTCGAGGCCATCAGCTGCAGGCCCTCGGTGGCGACGCTGATGATGTCCGGCGGCGTGCCGGCGGCGATCTGGGTCAGCACCTTGGCGAGGAAGTCGTTCCAGTCCGTGCCGTTGATGGCGGAGATCTCGAACTTCATGCCCGGGTCGAGCCTGCTGATCTGCGGCTGCAACCGGTTCTGCAGTTGGGTCGCCTGCGCCTGCTCGCCGAAGTACAGCATCTTCAGCGACTTCGACGAGCCGCTGCTGTCGTTGCTGCACGCGGCCAGGTCGGCGAGCGCGGCCAGGCCGAGACCACCGGCTCCGGCTCTCAGCAGGGTGCGGCGGGTGAACGAACCACCGGGGGGATGGATACCTGTCATGGGAATGCCTCCTTGACCCCTCAGGCGGCCCGGCGCGCCGCCCAATACGTATTGAGCCGGGACGGTAGCAGTGCTGTACGGTGAGGCGCAATACGTATTGGGCCTCGTTGTGATAGAAGATGGCGACGGCGGAGACGCCGTGCACCGTGAAGGGGAACCATGGCGAAGCAGCCGGCCGGCCGGCCGAAACGCGTCACGATGACCGACGTCGCTCGTCGCGCGGGGGTGTCGCAGCCGACCGTCTCGTTCGTGCTCAACGACCGCCGCGACGTCGCGGTGGCCGAGGAGACCAGGCGGCGCGTGCTGGAGGCCGCCGCCGAGCTCGACTTCGTCCCGAACCGGGCGGCTCAGCTGCTGCGGTCCAACAGGTCGTTCACGGTCGGCGTCGTGACCAGCGGGATCGTCTCGCAGCCGTACGCCGGCTTGATCGTGCTCGGCCTGCAACAGGTGGTCCAGCCCGCGGGGTACGTGTGCATGGTCGTGGACACGACCGGCGATCCGGAGCAGGGCGACAGCGCGGTGGCGAGTCTGGTCGGTCAGGGCGTCGCGGCGATCGTGTACGCGTCGCTGTCACCGAAGCCGCTGCACCGCAGCCCCCGCCTGGACGGGATCCGGACGATCTTCGTCAACTGCTGGCCCGAGGAGGGCCACGCCGACACGATCCTGCTGGCCGACGAGTACGCCGGTGGCCGCGCCGCGGCGGCGTCGGTGTTCGAGCGGGGGCATCGCGAGGTCGCCTTCCTCGGCGGCATGCGCAACGATTACGCCTGCAAGGAACGCCGACGTGGGTTCGACGACGCCGCACGGGCGGCCGGGCTGCGTCCCGCCGATCTGGTGCACCGGTACGGCAACTACCAGATCGGATCCGGTTACGACCTGGCGACCGAGGTCGTGGTCGAGCACGGGTCGACCGCGCTGGTCTGCGGCAACGACCGGATGGCGATCGGCGCGATGCTCGCCCTGCACGCGCTCGGGCTGGACTGCCCGGGCGACGTCAGCATCGTCGGCTTCGACGACCAGCCGGACGTCGCGGATCAGGTCCGGCCCGGGTTGACGACCGCCGCGCTGCCGCACCTGATGCTCGGCCGCCGAGCCGGTGAACTGGTGCTGGCGGCGCCCGACGACGCACCGGAGCGGGTGATCGTCGACTGCGAGCTGATCGAACGCGAGTCGGTCGGCGATCCACCACGCCGGCTCCCGCGACCGAAGGTCAGGCCGAGGTGATCCACTGGCGGCCCGTGTCGGGCTTCGTCGGTGACGTGATCCCGTTCAGCCACGCAGAGCGGATCTGGTTGTTCTACCTGTTGGACGAGCGACCCGGGGATCCGACGGACGGTGCGAGCGGTATGCCGTGGGCGCTGGTGTCCACCACCGACTTCGTGCACTTCACCGACCACGGCGTCGTACTGCAGGCCGGGGATCGTGATGCCGAGGACTTCGACTGCTACACGGGCAGTGTGGTTACGGACGGCTCGCGGCTGCACCTCTTCTACACCGGGCACAACCCGCGGCGCGGGGACGCGGACGGTGCCTTCCAGGTCGTCTGCCACGCGGTCAGTGACGGCGATCCGACGGAGTGGACGAAGCTGCCTGCGCACACCTTCGGGGCGCCGGCTGGGTACATGCCGCAGGACTGGCGGGATCCGTTCGTGTACCGGACTGCGCCCGACGAGCCGTGGCAGATGGTGCTGGCCGCTCGGTACACCGATTCGCCCGCTCGTCGGCGTGGTGTGGTCGCGCGGTTGACGTCGACCGATCTTGAACAGTGGGAGCTCGCGGATCCGTTGTGGGAGCCGCACCGGTTCATCACGCAGGAGTGCCCGGACGTGTTCCGGTGGGGCGACTGGTGGTACCTGGTGTACTCCGAGTTCACCGACGCGTTCCAGACGCGGTACCGGATCGCACGCGGGCCGGACGGTCCATGGCTAGCGCCGAGGCGGGACACCGTCGACGGTCGGGCGTTCTACGCGGCCAAGTCCGTCGAGCACGCGGGTCGACGGTTCTTCATCGGCTGGATCCCCACGAAACAAGGGGATTGCGATGCCGGTTCGTGGCAGTGGGCCGGCGATCTCGCCGTACTCGAAGCGCGGCAGGAGGATGACGGCACCCTCGCGTTCGGCCTTCCTGCGGAGATCCTCGCGGCCTTTTCGGATGCGGAGCAGGTGAAGCTGGCGGCGGTCGACGGTGCGGCCACAAAGCCCGGGGAGGGAGCGGTCGACCGGTACGCCGCATGGATCGGGGACCCGGTGCCTGAACGATGCCTGATCACGGTGAGGGCCGACGTGGAGGCCGGCACGCAGGCATTCGGCGTGTTGCTGCACGCCGGTGCGGACGGTGAGGACGGGACCGTCGTACGACTGGAGCCGCAGCGAGGCCGGATCGTGCTCGACCGGTGGCCGCGCGGCCGAACCGGTCCGGCGCAGTGGCAGGTGGATGGCGACGTGCCGTACGCGGTGGAGCTGGAGCGTGCGTGTCCATTGCCGCCCGGCGTGCATACCGTGCAGGTGCTGCTGGACGGGACGACCGGGCAGGTGGTGGTCGACGACCGCGTCGCGCTGAGTTTCCGAAGGTACGAGCCAGGTGCCTGCCGGCCGGGCCTGTTCGCCACCGACGGCGGCTTCACTCTGGCTTCGCTTACAGTGGCCCGGTAGCCAATCCGGGAGGGCATTGCCGGGCGACCCGGTCCGAGCCGAAGTGGGCTGGCTACCTTCTCTGCACTCGTCAAGGTGGTGCTGCTCTGGACGGCCGGACGGCTGTTGGTTCGACATGCCTGGCTTGGTGCTCTTCGGCGCCGGCCCGATGCCGGCCGCAGCGCGGCTGGACCATCCCGGCGCGCGATGGCGACGGGGGGTCGGCGATGCTGTGGGCATGAAGTACGTGTCCAGAGTGCCACGACCGCCGCTGGACGGGCTGATCGACGACCTCTACTTCCTGGAGGGTGAGCGGCCGTACGCCCGGCTGACGCTGCCGCCCGCGCCGTCGGCATTGCTCATCGTCAACCTCGGGGCGCCGTTCCGCATCCGCGGCGGCACCGACAGCGAGACGGCCGGGTACGCCGACGGCTGCGTGGCCACCACGCCCACCCGCGCGTGGGAGTTCGGCTACCCACTCCGGACCCGGTCAGTCGGCGTGCACTTCAAGCCGTGGGGACTGGCGCCGTTCCTGCCGATGCCTGCCGCCGAGCTGTGTGACCGGCCGGCCACGGTAGAGCAGGTCTGGGGCCGGCCCGCCGTGGCCGAGCTGCGAGACCGGCTGGCCACGGCGAACGGACCGCACGAGATGCTGACGCTGCTCGAGGAGGAACTGATGCGACGGCTGTGCGAGACCGCCGGCCTGGGGCTGGTCCGCCATACGAGCAGCGTCATCGCGGCGAGCAGCGGGGGCGTGGCGATCGGCGACCTGAGCATGGCAGCCGGTGTCAGCAGCACTCACCTGGCACAGCGGTTCAAGGAGCTCATCGGCGTCACGCCGAAGCGGCTGGCCCGCACCCACCGCTTCGCCGCCACCGTGTTCGCGATCGACCCCGCCGGACCGATCGACTGGGGCGACCTCGCCTATGACGCGGGCTACTTCGACCAGGCCCACTTCGGTCACGAGTTCCGGGCGTTCACCGGGCTCACGCCGACCCGGTACGTCGAAGTCCGGCGGCGGTTCCTGCGCGAACATCCCGGCCACGTTTTCGAAGGCTGGCCGCTGCCGGCCGATTGATTTCTTACAAGAGTGACAGCTCGACGACACGCTACTTTGGGGGCCCGATGCAAAGGAGGGCCCCGTGGGCAAGGTGGTCATGTACAGCTCGGTCTCGGTGGACGGCTTCATCGCGGACGGGAACGACATGCCCGGACCGCTGTTCGACTGGTTGTCCAGCGGTGCCGTCTCCTTGGACGAGAGCGGCGAGGTGAAGGTGTCGCAGACCTCCTACGACTACACGCGGCCGTACTGGGACCAGATCGGGGTGACGATCGCCGGCCGCCACGTCTTCGATCTGACGGACGGCTGGGACGGAAAGCCTCCGAGCGGGATCGACCACGTGATCGTCGTGACGCACCGGCCGGAGCCCGAGGGCTGGGACCCCGAGGCGCCGTTCCACTTCGTCGAGGGCGTCGAGGCAGCCGTGGCCAGGGCGCAGGAGCTCGCAGGTGACCGCATGGTCGAGGTCGCCGCCGGCGATGTCGGTGGCCAGGTGCTCGCCGCGGGCCTGATCGACGAGGTGCGCATGGACGTCGTACCCGTGGTCTTCGGGTCCGGCAAACGCTACTTCGGGTCGGTCAACGCGCAGCACCTGTTGGAGGATCCGGACGTGGTGATCCAGGGCAACCGGGTGCTTCACCTGCGCTATCGGGTGCGCCGTTGACCGATCTGAGCGGGTGGCTGCGCAGCGCCCCGAACAGTGCGTCCGCTGCGTCGTCCGGGGTCGCTCGCCCTGTCGGCCGAGGCACCCTCTGCCGGTAGGTCGTACCTCGGTGCGCTCCGCCGCTCCCACGCCTCCGGCAGAGAAAGTGGCGGGCGCTGGGGCGTGGAAAATGCCAGGATCCCAGCATGGTCGCGCGCGCGTTGAGCTTCGGGGCGGTAGCGGAGGCGTACGAACGGTTCCGGCCGGGATATCCCGTGGAGCTCCTCGATCTGGTGATGGCGTACGCCGGCCGGCCGATCCGGACCGCCCTCGAGATCGGCGCCGGGACAGGTAAGGCGACGCGCCTGTTCGCGCAGGGAGGGATCGCGGTCACGGCGACGGACCCTGACGCCGCCATGCTCGCGGAGCTGCGCAAACGTCTGCCGGCCAACGTCACCACCGTGCAAGCCGCGTTCGAGGACCTGGTGACGGAATCGTCGTACGAGCTGGTGTATTCGGCTGCCGCGCTCCATTGGACCAGGCCCGAAGGCGGTGGGCCCGCATGGCCGCGCTCGTCCAGCCGGGTGGCGTGTTCGCCTCGTTCGGTGTACCGATTCAGCTGGCCGACCCGGCCCTCAAGGAGGCCGCGCGTGCGGCACGTGCGCCGTACCTGGAGGAGGACGGCGTCCCGTCGCCCGATGGCACACCCTCCACGGATCGTCCGATGGAATGGCCCGGCACGGAGCTGCAGCAATCCGAGTGGTTCACCGAGGTCCGGCAGTCGGTGATCGAACGGCGTCTGACGATGAGCGCCCGCGACTACGTCGGACAACTCTCGACGGTCTCGGCGTACGTGATGCTGCCGCCCGCCGACCGAGACGAGGTCTTTCGCCGAATCCTCCGGGTCCTTCCCGCAACGGTGGAAATCAACGCCGAGATCACCGCCCACCTCGCCCGCCGCCACCACTAGTGCCTCGCCCGGAAACGTTGGGGTCGTAACTGTTGACGAGCGTGGTCGCGTGGTGGGTGCCTGGGCCGATCCTCCGACACCTGATGGGACTGGAACATCTGGTCGGATGTCCCCAGTCCCGATTTGCTGTCCGCGGTTGGGGGATCCGGGGTGATGTGTGCAGTTCGACAGGAGGTGTCCGGCGATCGAGCCGGATTGCTGGTCTGCTCAGGCGTTTGTCGTGGGGCAGTGGGCGCATACGTCCTGTCGGACTGCAGCCAACGCGGGTTACGACCTCAACGTTTCTGGACGCGGCACTAGCACTCAACCCCGCACCAACGAAGGCAGTGCGGATTCGGCTGTCGCAGCATCCATGTCGCGAGGGTTGGAAGTGCTACCAGTGTCGCCATGGACTGCGCTACGCGCAGCTTCCGAGGGAGTGAGCGGTCAGTCGCCGTTGAGTGGGGGAGTGGCCCAGGGGACGCCCGTTGAGCGGAAGTAGACCGGGGCAGTGTGGACGTTCGGCACCTTGCCGAGGCTCTGGATCACGGTCGCCGTGCCGTTCGCGTGACCGACGGCATACAGATAGGCCGACGACGTGTGCTTGTCGATCCCGAGCAGCAGAGTGCCGTACTGGCCGCAGCGCTCGGCGATCAGGGTGTCGAAGGCCTGCCAGGTGGAGGCACGAACCCTCGTCACGATCGGCTTCATCGGGTTCGTGACCGGGATCCGGATCGTGTAGAGCGCTCCGCCGCGGGTGTTCGCGAGGAAGGTGTCGTAGGTCCGCGTCTGGCTGATCAGAGCCATGGTCTTGACCGCCGCGAAGCCCGGGTAGGTCCCGGCCGCGACCCAACCCTTGTCGCTGATCCGCCAGCGGGCGAGCGCTCCGTCGCTGCGCAGCCCGTACTCGTGCCTGCGCGCGACCGCCCCGGGCTTCGCGCCTTCGTCGTACCGGGACTCCTCGAAGAAGGTGAAGCTGTCCCAGCCGCCGCCGACTCTCCCCAGGTGCACCGACTCGTCCGCTGCGTACTGCTCCCAGGACGCCGCGTACATCGTCGAGCCGATGACCACCTTGCCCTGGTGCAGCATTGAGTAGGGGATCAGCGACTCGCTCATCCAGGAGCCGCTCAACCGGGTCATACCGGGGGCGAACTTGTCGGGAGCCTGGCTCGTCACGCCGGCCGTCGGCGGGGTGGTGGCCTTGATGCGCTGGCCCTGGTGCGCGCCGGTCGCGCTGATGGAGTTCAGCGACAGCTCACAGACGGCGCTCGCCCGGGCGCGTGTCGCTGCCGCGCCGGGCGCCGGGATCGTGACCAGGCCGAGGACCATCGAGGCCAGCCCCAGTGCCAGTGGAAATCGCTTCTTGTCCATGACGCCCTTTCGTCTCGGCTTGTCGAGACGCTTGATGCGGTCGGGGCCGGAGAAGTTGCCGCCGGCGTTCCCGGGTGAGGCGCGGCCTTCGTCCATCGCGGCGGGGCCGTCGGCGTCGGCTCGCAGATCTTCTCAGGTGGTGCTGTCGGTTCAGCCGAGGAGCGTCTCGAGTCTGGGGCGAAGCTCCGCGTCCTCGCCGTCGACGTCGACCAGCTTGTCCCGGCTGGTCCTGCCGCGCACCAGCGTCACGGCCGCGCGCCGTACGCCGAACGCCGCTGCGACCGCCTCCAGGACCGCCTTCGTCGCCTGCCCCTCCACCGCACGGGCTGCCACTGCGACCACCAGGGCCGGGCCCGCCGCACCGTCGTACCGGCCGCCGACGGCGGTTCGGGAGGCGCCCGGTTTGACGCGCAGCAAAATCCTCATGACCCGATTCTCGCCTGCCGCCGGCGACCACGTGTCGAGCCGATGGTGCACGGCCTCGGGGACCGCAACGATTCGGATACGGAGGCAGGCCACTGCTTGGCGGGCCGTGGCATCGACCGTGAAGCTCAGGCCGTGTGGACAGTCCACGGGCAGCGGCTGGTCAGTGCCGCGCTGTTGGTCGGGGTCCTCGGGTGCACGGCGCTCGGGTGCAGGTCGTCGACGCCCGAACCCGGGCGGGCGCGGCAGGTGTCACCGCCTGCGTCGCCGCAGCCGTCGACCACGCACGCAGGTGGGCTCATTGCCTTCGTCTCCGATCGCGAGGGCGCCGACGCGCTGTACGTGATGCAGGCGGACGGCTCGAACGTGCGTCGGCTGACCGAGTCGCTCCCGGCGGTCTCGCACCCCGCCTGGTCGGCGGACGGGCGACGGCTTGCGTTCAACGCGGGGTCGCCGACAGCAAGCGACCTCTACCTGATCTTCCCCGACGGAACGGGGCTGACGCAGATCACCCGCGACGCGGCCGCGAACTTCTACCCGACGTGGTCACCGGACGGACGTCGACTGGCCTTCAGCTCCAACAGGGACGGAGACTGGGACGTCTTCGTACTGAACGCCGACGGTTCGAACGTCCGGCAACTGGTGAACTCCCCGGGGCTGGACGACAAGCCGCAATGGTCCCCGGATGGTTCGCGGATCGGCTTCGCCACCACGCGCAGCGGTGCGCCCGAGCTTCGCTCGGTCGACCCTGACACCGGACTCGAACAGCCGCTCCTTCCGCAGCCGGTCCGCGGCTTGAACCCGGCCTGGTCGGCCGACGGCTCGCGGTTGGCCTACAACAGCGTGACGTCGGCCGGCTTCGACATCCAGGTGATCGCCGCGGACGGCACCGGGCAGCGCTCGGTGGTGGCCGAGACGGCGTCGGAGGAACGGCCGCGGTGGTCTCCGGACGGCCGGTCACTCGCGTACTACTCGGACGCGAAGGGATCCTGGGACGTCTATGTCGTCGACGTCGAGACCGGCACGAGCCGCGCTCTGACGCAGTCACCGGGGTTCGACGGCCAGCCCGCGTGGCAACCGCCGGGGAGCCAGGTCACTCCCGGCTCCTGATAGCCCGCATTCTCGGCGGAACAGACAGGACCCGGAGACTGACTAGTTCTGACCTGGGTGCCAATCTGGGGCGGTTGGCCCTTTCTCGGCAGCACGAGACGCGTCAGGATTGAATCGTGACCGGTACGAGCTTCTTGCGGAACCACTGGACGCCATCGCGTGGCCGGCGATGGTCGCGTGCGCTGAGGATCTGAGTACCTCGGCGAACTCCGACAGCCACCATCCACGGGTTGCCCACGGATGGTGGCTGTCGCGCTGACCACCTGCCGTCGGTGATCCGTCCGACTCCCTGGTCGCAGTGATGCCAGACCTGACAAGCCCTTCCAACAGCATGAAGAAGAGGACACAGCGATGCTCGATCCCGTCGTCGACAAAGGTCAGCTGACCGAGACCGACCGCTTCATCTTCGAGTCGTGGGGCTACTTCCTCATCCCCAACGTCCTGACCAGGGACGAGGCCGCCGAGGCGTACGACGTCTCGCAGCGTCTGCACCGCGATCGCGACCGTCAGTTCGGGCAGATCGGCCGGACGTACGAGAGCGAGCCGGTTCTCGAGCGGCTCATCGACCATCCTGACGTTCTTCCCAAGGTGCAGGGTCTGCTCGGCGACCGGTTCGTCCTGCAGGCCGGCTGGAACACGATGCAGCCCGCGCACGCGGGGAACGGCCGGTGGCACCAGGACGGATCGTCCGCCTTCGACTTCAAGGACCTGGGCTTCCCGGTTCCCCTGCTTCAGCTCCGCGTGTCGTATCTGCTCACCGATCAGACGGTGCCCGGCATGGGCAACATGGAACTGATCCCCGGCAGCCACCGCTCGCGGGTCGGTCTGCCTGAGGCGATCCGTGCGAACAACGATGACATCGCGATCGGCCATGTCGTGTGTGCCGAGGCCGGGGCCGCTCTGGTGTTCCACAACGGCGTCTGGCATCGAACCTTCCGCCACGACGGCGACCACGACCGCTTCACCACGCACTACGTCTACAGCCCACCGTGGGTCCGCATGGCCGACCGTTTCAGCAACGACCCCGAGTTCCTCGAGCGCACGACGCCCTTGAGGCGTGCCCTGATGGGGGAGTTCGCCAGGCCGGACGCCCCGTTCGGCGCCAACTACGACCCGCTCCCGATCTGACGTAGGGATCCGCTTCGCCGACACCGACCTGGAGGTATCCGAGCGGGTCACGACGACCCGCATGGCCGGCGGTGCGCCACTGATCCTTCGGCCGCGCGCATCACCCAGCCGGTACGAGATTCGCGCCGGCAGGGTCGTGTCATCTGAGGGTGATGATGGTCCTGCCGCGGGTGGGTTCGGTGAAGGCGGCGGGGGTGCCTGTCAGGTCTTCGGTGGCGGTGACGAGTGGTGTGAGGCGTCCTCGGTGGAGGCGAGTGGCCAACTGTGCCAGCCGGTCGCGGTTGGGCTCGACGACGAAGAAGATCGCCCGGCCGTCGGGCGGGTGGATGGTCGGCGGATCGGCGATGGTGACGAGGGTGCCGCCCGGGCGTAGCAGCTTGGTCGAACGGTCGCGGATCTCGCCGCCGATCACGTCGAGTACGACGTCGACCTCGCCGATGTCCTCGAGGTGGTCGCGGTCGAGATCGAGGAACTCGTGGACGCCCAGGGTGCCGGCCAGGTCCCGGTCGGAGGCTCGGCCGGTGCCGACGATGTGGGCTCCGGTCTCGCCGGCCAGTTGTACGGCGACCGAGCCGACGGAGCCGCCGACGCCGTGGACGAGGACGGATTGGCCCGCCTGCAGGTGAGCGTGGTCGACCAGCGCCTGCCAGGCCGTCAGCCCGGAGATCGGCAACGCGGCGGCGGCGACGTGGTCGATGCCGGCGGGCAGCGGAGCGAGGTTGCGGGCCTCGACGGCGACGTACTCGGCGAGCGAACCGTTGCGAGTCCAATCGGCCAGCCCGAAGACCCGCTGTCCGACCGTGAGACCGGTGGTGCCGTAGCCGAGCTCGACGACGACACCGGACAGTTCGTGGCCGGGCACGCTCGGGGTGCGGTCGTGGCCGGCGCGGTCGGTCCAGGTCCCGGGCCAGTCCAGTTCGCCGCGGGTGAAGCCGGCGGCGTGGACCTCGACGATGACGTCGTTCTCGGCGGCGTGGGGGTAGGGCAACTCGGTCAGGGACAGCCCGTAGCCTTCGGCCTCGCGGTCCCGGACGGTGATGGCACGCATGAAGATCCTTGCGGTGGTCAGTGTGATGGGTTCGATCCGACCTTACGCAGCCGTGGCCCACGATCCGTGGGCCATTCAGTCGCGGTTTCGATGGGCCACTTCGGCGGGCGATGGGAGCCGGGCCGCGGGTATGTGCGCCGTGACACGGTCCCGGCCGCGGTGCCGCATGTGAGAGGAGATTTCCATACCGCTCTAGACCATCGCCGTCTCCTCGAACAGGATGGGCGTATGGCTGACCAGCGCCCACTGACCATTTCAGTCATGCTCGCTGTCGAGGACGTCCCGGTTGCCGTCGATTGGTACCGTCGCGCGATGGGGGCCGAGCTGCAATGGGACCTCGGGTCGGTGGCCGGACTACGAGTGTCCGGCGCCCCGCTCCTGCTCGGTCAGCCGGGAAACAACGGCTGGGCGGCTCCGGCGGAACTGGGAACGACGTCCACCCGGATCGAGGTGTTCGTCGCGGACCCTGATGCGTTCGTGCGTCGCGCGCTCGCCGCAGGGGCGACAGCCGTCGATCCGATCGAGATTCACTCCATGCCGTGGGGTCCGCACAGGCAAGGCA